>JANXZC010000057.1 GCA_025355725.1 Syntrophus sp. (in: bacteria) | reverse complement strand
GGAGGAGGAACTGCAATTGAAAGTATCCGCCGCGCCTGACGAGTCATGGGCGTATGGGTATTCATATGTTGTTGCTGAGCAGGCGGTGGTATTGGCGGCGCATGTTGAGTTGGCGGCATATGGGTAGTTGGAGCGGTCCGGTGCGCCTGCGCAATTTACTGTATCTGCGTTGCCTGCCGCGTTGGAGCCGTAATGATAGGTACTGCTTATGCCAAAGCAAGCTATGTAGTTTGCGGTACAGGCGGTACTGCTGCTGTACTTATAGCCTCCGGAAGGCGTCGATGCCATGCTTCCCGAAAGATCGAGGAGGATCAGGGCGTCGGGCTTGGTAGCCTGGGTGAACATGTCTTCCTCGGCGTTTTGCGCCTCCGCCCCTGTGGCAAATATTCCGACGATCATGATCACGGTGATAAGAATATTAATGATATTGATTCTTTGTGTCTTTTCCATGGGAGCCTCCTCCTATCGCGGCATGGTCGATGTGTTCACCGGTCCGCACCCGACCTCCAGGGCTACCTGCACACTGGTGCCGTATGTTGTATTCCGTCCCGTGACCGTTGTATCGTAGCGTATCAGCCCCCATGACTGGCCGCCGCCCATGTCGTATCCCGTCAGTTGCCGGTAAGGGGCGCCGAACGTCGGCGGTGCGGGGGCGGTGTAGCTGTAAACGGTATTGGGATCGTTGGCGCTATCCACCTGGACATTGTTGACGGCCCCCGTTGTAGCCGGATTCTGGGGATCGAAGTTTGCCATCAACTGCTGAACGCCTGCCTCTGCGGCTACGAATGCCTTCTTGTCGCCCACGCTTCTGGCGCTGACCCTCAGGTCGCCCGTAGACAGATGGATGACGAGCATGGCCAGAGCAAAAAGGATAACGCACGCCATGATTGCCGCAACGAGGGCAAACCCCCGCTCATTGGAAATTATTCTTTGTCTGTTAATTCGTCGAGATGGTAGCATGATTCCTCGGGATAACGCTTGTTGAGTAAATCAATCGTCTTCTTTGTCCGGAGTTGGGGTCGATGTCTTCCGTCTCCACAGCGAGGATGATTTCTATTCTACGGATGTCCGGGATGAGCCCCCCCAGATCGGTGCCGCTGACTGCAATCTCCGTTCCTGATCCGTTGTAATAACGAAACATAGGTAAACCCAGGGTGCCGTTAATGACCCGTACGGCCCGTGTATTGCCGGACACATCGCCCAGGAACGCCTGGTTTCCACCGGCACAGTTGGTCGAACGGGTGACGTATTCATTAGCCGTCCCCGTGACGTAATTATAACGGATAGTTTCATTGGCATCCCCCAGGGTGCCGTCGCTGCCGGCAGCCGGGCCGCTGATATCCATTTCCACGGCAATGGAAGTGGCCGTAGCCTCCTGAATCCCCCGGTAGGTCTGATTAGCCCCGGTTGTGCTGCCGCAGGTTCCCGCCGCGCTGCCGGGAGGATTGACCCAGAGATTGGCGGTGAAGGTGGGATTATAAGAGGCCATGCCGATCTCCATGGCCATCAGGTCCAAGGCCGGCTTAACATCCTGCTGGGCCGTCACCTTTCTCTCAATGGCGGAAGAATGGCGCTGTACGGAATTGACGGCCATATAGACGGCCACAAGGAGGATCATCGTGACGGCCATGGCGGTCATTAACTCCACAAGGGTGAATCCTTTTTCATGTTTCATTGGTTTGTACACCCTGCCGGGAAACGGTAACCTTCCTGTCTTGTGACGATAATACTTTCCGTGATGCCCGCATGACCCGTCCAGGCTACCCGGACGGTAATGCGCCAGGTATTCGTTACGGGAGGATTCAGCTCCGCAATGGTGGTCGTTACGTTAAACTGGGCGTCTCCCGGTTGGGCCGTGCTCTGCCCGCTGGCGAAAACGGCTGTCGGCCCTGTGTTACCTAAGGTTACAGCATTGCAGGGATTCATGATCCGGGACTCCTGTGTCTGTAACTGTTCATATAAGATGCCCGCCGCTCGGCCCATATAATCCGATCTGGCTGCCGTTTTCCAGGCCGATGGTTGCAGGGAAAAGATCGCCAAAACCGCCACGGTGGTCAAAAACATGGCAATGACAACCTCTATGAGCCCCATGCCCCTTTTATCGCATGCTAAACGATACATAGGCCCTGCCCGTAATATTGATAGTGATAGTTGCCGTTGAATTTCTGTTGTTTGTCAAGACTATCGTTCCTAAGTTTGATGATAAGGTGCCGCGGGGAAGAAAGCTAACCCGATCCGAGTTAAAATTGGTATTGGAGATGGTCAATCCTGATCCAAAACTCGTAATATTCTTAGCCTGTGTCTGCGTCGGTGCGCCACAGGACGAGGCGTTGATGCTATAATTTGGTGAACCGTCAGTAAATTGCATGCAGTATTGAATCCCTTCTGATACGGATCTCTGTTTACAAGAGGCTATATCCGACATGACTTCTCTGGCTGCTGTTTTCAGGTTGGAGTTATTCAGGTAGCCGTTCCAGGAATATGCGGCCACCGTGCTCATGATACCGATTACCCCAATTACGATGATCAATTCGATAAGAGAAAAGCCCCCTCGATTATCCATCTTTTTCCCGTACATAAAGTCACACCGTCTTGTTTAAATGACCGTCATTATAGGCCAGATTAAAAGGGAAATCAAGGTATAGTCAAATGTCGAATACCCGTGACAGCGCCCGATTTTTACCTTTCTTTCCATAGTTGACTAGGAAACAAGAAGTTTCCTTTATTTATGTTCCCTCTGGACACCGGCTTTCGCCCGCGCGACGAGGGTAAGACTTTTTTCGAAGCCGTCAAAAAGGATTTTTATTTTTCTTTACGTCGGTTATAAGATAATTCTTCTTGTCTTATAAAGTCAATAGATATCTTGCAGTTAAATGGTGAGTTACCTCACATACGATGTGTGATCTGCTTCGCATAGTTCAAACCATTTTACGGTGCCAACCAGTTCCATGCAGTCCACCTCATCCCGGATGATTTTTAGATAATTTCAAATAAAATCATGATAGCCCTTGACGTTATTAATGTTTAGCGTTATGTCGTCCTTGCGATCCAGTCCTTCAAGTGTAAAGAAACACAAAGGTTATTCAGTCATGAAACCACGACCTGCCAAAGCCAATCATCATATCGTTTTTAACCCAAATCATCCGGTTCCGGAAGAACTCCTCCATAGCCTGCGCTATGAATTCCTCCGCCGGGAACTCTGGGCGCCTCTGGGCAAAGAGGCGGGGCGCATCCGGGTAGTTATCGATGATCCCGACAACCTTCTGAAAAAGGATATGATCGAAAACCTGCTGCGAACTAAGGAGGTGGACTATTATCCGGCGACGAAGGAAGACATCATCAAGTTCATCAATCATTTCTATGGTATTAATGAGGCTACCCGGCTCAACGGGCTTGGCGTCTCGGAATCGGACAGCAAGATCGTCAGGCTGGTCAATGAAATGATCAATGAGGCATGCAACCAGCGGGCTTCAGACATTCATATCGAACCGGATATCAAGGAAAAGCAGGTCTATGTCCGTTTCCGCATCGACGGGGAGTGTGTCTCCTTTAAGACCCATCCTTACGATTATCGCGCTGCGATTGTCTCCCGGATCAAGATCATGTCGAATCTGGACATCACGGAGCGACGCCTTCCCCAGGACGGCAAGATCCAGCATAAAAGGCCGAACGGAGAAGACGTCGAGCTGCGGGTGGCGACTATTCCTACCCACGGCTATGTCGAAGATGTGGTCATGCGGATCCTCACCAGGGGAAAGATCATGACCATGGAGGACCTGCAGATGGAACCGGACACCCGGGAACGGTTTGAGGGTCTCATGAAAAAGCCCTATGGCCTGATCCTCCTTGTTGGACCCACGGGTTCGGGAAAAACGACCACCGCCCATGCGGTGCTCCATGTTCTGAACCGGCCGGGGGTGAAGATCTGGACGGTGGAAGATCCGGTAGAGATCACCCAGAAAGGGATCAGGCAGGTGCAGGTGCATCACAAAATCGGCCTCGATTTCGGCAATGCCATGCGCGCCTTTCTCCGGGCGGATCCGGACATTATTATGGTCGGAGAAATGAGGGACTACGAAACGGCCAAGATGGGCGTTGACGCCTCGACGACCGGTCATCTGGTATTGACCACCCTGCACACAAACAACGCCCCGGAAACAATCATCCGTCTCCTGGATATGGGAATTGACCCCTTTGCCTTTGCCGACTCCCTTTTATGTGTCATGGCGCAGCGCCTGGTGCGAAGGCTCTGCCTGCATTGCCGGGAGCCCTACCACCCTCGGCGTGAGGAATATGAGGACCTGGTCAGAAATTTCGGAGAAAAGGACTTTAACTGCCTAAAGCTGACCTATGATGAATCGATGACCATATATCGGGCTAAGGGATGTCCGGAATGTCATGGCGTGGGCTACCGGGGGATGATGGGGCTTTATGAGCTTCTGATTGCCTCGGATAACATCAAGCAGATGATCATCGTGAAAAAATCTATCGCCGCGATCAGAAAAACAGCAAGAGATGAGGGGATGCGGACCCTTATGCAGAGCGGCATCCTAAAGGTCCTGAATGGAGATACGGACTTCATAGAAGTCCTGAGCGTGTGCATGAGATAGTTCCATTTCCAAATCAAACCCTAATAAAGATAAGGAAATGATATTTCCATTCTCTTCTTGACACGTTATGGGTGCTATGTTAGCGTGACTCGTCATTTGCTATATGCTTTGTAAAAACAACAAGATATGCGAGTTTATTCTATGAGCGGCCCGCCGGACTTCCGCAGACAGGCCCGTGATTACATGGGCAATGGACAGTACCCCCTGTCCTTGAATCTGGCTAAGGAAAGGCTGATTGCCAATCCTGACGACATTCCGGCGACCGTCATTGCCTGTCAGTCGTGCTTGGGGATGGGCAATGTCGAAGAGGCCAGAAACTATCTGGCAAGGTTGGATACTGTAAACAGCGAACTGTCCCAATTGTTCAAAAACTTCGGTGACGTCTATCTGCAACAGGGAGACGAAGATCAAGCTCAAGTTTTTTATAAAAAAAGCGCGACCCTGTCAACCGACGATGCGGCTTATGTAGAGGCCCTGTGGCCTGTTGATGAAGGCGCTGAGGATGATATTCCGGAGGATGAAGATTCACAGGACCGGCCCCCCGACCTCGGCGCTGATTTCCAGACCTTGACCATGGCCGATCTATATATCCGTCAGGGACACCATGAAGGGGCCCGGGATATTCTGGCGGCGATTCTGGCGCGGGACCCGAACCATAAAGAGGCCCAGCAGCAGCTGGATGAAGTGCTGGCGCTATTAAGAGAAAAAATAATTGATCTTCCTATTGACAAAAAAACCACGGTTGTGCATGAACTGTCGCGGTGGTTGAACAATCTGAATATGGAACGCCAAGATGGGGGGTGAGGCAACGGTTTATCGGCAGCGGCTTGCCCGTCTTCAGAAAGGGTTTCCCCACCTTGGCATTGACGCCGTCTTGTTCTTTGAGATGAAGAATATCCGTTATCTGACGGGGTTTACGGGCAGTGATGGTGTTTTTATTCTCCTCCCCAATAAGGGCGTCCTCCTTGTGGATGGGCGCTATATTACCCAGGCCGGGGAAGAAGCGCCCCAAAGCGAAGTCGTCCGATATCGCGACAAGATCGGCGGTATCGTGTCGGCCCTTGGGGAGAGAGAGGTAAAGCGGGCAGGTTTCGAAGCAGCAGCCCTTTCCGTTGAACTCCACGAAAAGCTGCGGGGGAAACTGGCGCCAGGCCTGCTTATACCCCTGACGGAGGCCCTCAACGGGCTCCGGAGCGTCAAGGATGGTCAGGAAGTCTTGCTCCTGCGCAAGGCGGTGGACATTGCCACCGAGGCTCTCTTGCAGGTGATAGAGCTGATGCGTCCGGGGGTTGAGGAAAGGACGATCGCCCTGGAAATGGATTACCGCATGCGCGCCCTCGGTTCCGAAGAAGCGTCTTTTTCCACCATTGTTGCCTCGGGGACCAATGCCGCTCTTCCCCATGCCCGGCCGGGATCGCGAAAGCTCGAGGACGGAGACGCTGTCGTTATGGATTTCGGGGCCGTCCATGGAGGATACCGCTCGGACGAAACCTGTACCTTTGTCTTGGGCGGGGCCGACGCGAAGTTTCGGGAAGTTTATGCCATTGTGAAAGACGCCCATGACCGGGCGATTGAAGCGGTGAGAGCGGGGGCAGCCTGCCGGGAGATTGACCGGATTGCCAGGCAGGTTATCGATAAAAATGGGTATGGGCTGCACTTTTCCCATGGCACGGGTCACGGCGTCGGGCTGGATGTTCACGAGGCCCCAAGGCTGTCTGCCCTGTCCGATCAGGTCCTGGAAACGGGCATGGTGGTGACGATTGAGCCCGGTATTTACCTCCCGGGTCTTTGGGGTGTGCGTATCGAAGACATGGTGCTGGTGAAGGAAAATGGTTGTGACATTTTAACAAAAATGTCAAAGGAACTGAAGATACTTTAATAAATAAATGAGACTAAGGGTGCACTGATTATGAAGGTTTTTCCAGATGATTTGCTCTACAGTCGTGAGCATGTATGGGTCAGGGTAGAAGGCGACCTGGCCACTATCGGGATCACTGATCTGGCCCAGGAGAGGCTTGGGGAGGTACATTCCATAGAGCTTCCCGAGATCGATTCGGAAGTGGAAAGAGATGAGCCCTTCGGCGCTATCGAAGCTGCCAAAGGAACCGTCGAACTTATTTCTCCCTTGACCGGAAATGTGATCAACGTAAACGAGGATCTCATTGATGATATCGGCATCGTCAACAGCGATCCTCATGATACGGGGTGGATGGTCGTCGTGGAAATCAATGACCTCGACGAACTGGACGATCTTCTTGACTCCCGGGGCTATCACGATTTCATCCTTCAGGAAGTGGAAGGAGAATAGGGCCGTTTGGCGGTGTGGCGGCTTGTGCCTTTCCATAGATACCCTCCCCGGGAAAACATGGCCATCGACGAGGCCATTTTCAGGGAGGTCCAAAGATCGGGAGGACCGCCGACGATACGCCTTTACGGGTGGCTGTCACCCGCTGTTACGATCGGTCATTTTCAGCATATCGATCGGGAAATCGACCTGGATGCTTGCCG
This sequence comes from Syntrophus sp. (in: bacteria), assembly GCA_025355725.1. Classification (GTDB taxonomy): domain Bacteria; phylum Desulfobacterota; class Syntrophia; order Syntrophales; family UBA8958; genus UBA8958. The sequence goes on along the minus strand of JANXZC010000057.1, from coordinate 39,134 downwards.
GAAAGGCGGCGTAACCGTTGTCCGGCGTCCTACGGGCGGCAAGGCGGTTTATCATGACGATGATCTGACCTATGCTGTCATTGCTGCTGAAAATACTTCTCTTTTTCCCCCCACCATTTTGGAGACATATCGGGTAATCAGTCAGTGTCTTGTTCGGGGATTGCATAATCTCGGTGTGGAGGCGATTTTAGCGGCAGAAGGAAGGGAGCCGTGGAAAGAACCGGTGATGGAGTCGGGAAAAGGCTCACCGGACGCCTCGTGTTTCTCCGTGCCCTCCCTCCATGAACTGCTGGTGAAGAGAAGGAAAATATGCGGCAGTGCCCAGATGAGGTCCCGAGGCGTGTTTTTGCAGCAGGGATCCCTGCTGATGAACTTTGATCCCGAAAAGACCTGCGATGTCACGCTGCCCCACTGGGAACCACGGGCAAGGCAGGTGCAAGCCCTGCGAGAGAAAGTGACCTCTCTCTATGAACACCTTCCCCGGTCCGTAACGGGGGAGGATGTCTGCAAAAGTTTTATCGCGGCCTTTCAAACCGGGTGGCAGGTTTCTCTTGCCGAAGGGTCGCTGACGCCGGAGGAAGAAAAATTGAAAGATCATCTGGTAGCAACAAAATATAAAGATCTTGCGGCAAGTTTCCCCCGCCGGAATGACGAAACGCATAACGTCGGGGACATGTAAGGGGACACCATTTAATGGTGCCCCCGGAAGAGAATGGCAAGATATAGTATGGATATCAGCCGCTTAATCAGAAAAGAGATTTTGGAGCAACGGGCCTACGCTGTGGAAGAACTGTCCTGTCCCGTCAAGCTCGACGCTATGGAAAACCCCTATGTGTTGCCGGAAGACATTCGGGGCGCCCTGATGGAAAGATTAAAAAACGTCGAGCTTAATCGCTATCCCGAGGCCGGGTCGCCCACCTTGCGTGCGCGTATGGCGGCCCATCTCGATGTGCCGGCGGAGGAGATTATTGTGGGCAATGGATCGGATGAACTCATCCAGATGCTCTGTACGACCCTTTCCGGCCCTTCCGCAACGGTCCTGGCACCTTTCCCGACCTTCGTCATGTACCGTATCATCGCCCTGAATTGCGGTTGCCGGGTCATAGAGGTCCCTCTCGACGACAGATTCGATCTGGACCTCGAAGCCATGCTGGCGGTCATCAGGAAGGATAATCCTGTCCTGACATTTCTGAGCTATCCCAACAATCCGACGGGGAAATGTTTTGACGAGGGGAAAGTTGAGGAGATAATCAAGGCCTCCCAGGGGGTTGTGGTGATTGACGAGGCCTATTTCCCCTTTTCCAGGAAGACATTTATACCCATGCTGAAGAAGTATGACAATTTGGTGATCCTGAGAACCGCCTCCAAACTGGGCCTTGCTGCCATCAGGGTCGGATTTTTGATGGGTTCCCGGACCCTGGTTGGGGAATTGAATAAAGTCAGGCTTCCCTATAATATCAATAGCCTCTCCCAAATAATGGCAACCTTCTATCTGGATAATGAGCAGATTTTTAAAGATCAGTCGGACCGGGTGAGAGCAGACCGGGAACTTCTCTTTTCACGCCTTGCCGGCATGAAGGGGATTCGACCCATGAGGTCCGATGCAAATTTCTTATTTTTTTGTTGCGATTTTGATTCATATCGTATATACGAGTTCCTTCTTGATCAGGGGATTCTCATCAAGAATCTCCCCGTCCTCGGTGATTTGCGTGACTGCATGCGGGTTACCGTGGGGAATCCCGAAGAAAACAAAGAGTTTTTAAGGGTACTTCAGGAATTTATCGCAAAGCAAGGGGTGTGATTTAATATTAGTAACAACAAGGGGTAGGTCACGGCACAAGCAAGATGTGAAGGCGCCGTACCGCCCTTTTTTTGCGCCCTCTGTCGGGCAAGATGAAAAGAGGGTTCTGTGAAGAAGAAAGTAATGATAAGTGGATAGAAAGGACTGGTGATATTGGAAGTAAAGGTATTTGACAATGACGTCGAAAAGGCCCTAAAGATTCTTAAGAACAAGCTTTCTAAAAGCGGTTTGTTCAAGGAGTTGAAGTTGCGTCGCGCATACGAGAAGCCTTCTGTACGGAAGAAAAGAAAGGCTATTGAAGCAAGACGGCGTATGGCAAAGGTTCAGAGAAGGAAATCTTCGTAAGCTTTGGAAGAAAAACAATATCTCGTCGATGCCCTGACGGTTCAGGAATCGTGGCGTATATTCCGTATTATGGCGGAGTTTGTCGACGCCATTGAGACCCTGTCGGGGATCAATCATGCGATAAGCATCTTTGGTTCGGCGCGAGTCAAGCCTGGGGACCCGTATTACGAAAAAACGGTGGTTCTGGCGCGGCGGCTCGCCCAGGAGGGCTTTAGTGTAATCACCGGGGGCGGCCCGGGAATCATGGAGGCCGCCAACAAGGGGGCGGCCGAGGGGGGCGGGAAGTCCGTGGGCATGAACATCCGCCTGCCCTTTGAACAGAAGCCCAATCCTTACGCAAATGTCCACATCGATTATAAATATTTTTTTATCCGCAAGGTCATGTTTGTCAAGTACGCCATGGCCTATGTCATCCTTCCCGGCGGCTTCGGCACCCTCGACGAGCTCTTTGAAGCCCTGACCCTCATCCAGACGAAACGGATCAAAAGTTTCCCCGTGATTCTCATGGGGAGCGAGTATTGGAAGGGTCTTATTGACTGGATGAAAGAGACCATGATGCGGGAACTGATGATCGGAAAGGATGATCTCGATTTTTTCCAGGTCATCGATGACCCGGAAGAGGTTGTCAGGCACATCAAGAAGTTTATCATTGTCTAAAGGTTCCCACCCTCGCCAATAATAATTATCTTCGTCCCTTCGGGAAAGGGGACCATCTCTCCGGAGAGGGAACATATTGATATTCCTCCCTCTTCGAGGGGGATGGGATAATGTGACCCAGGGATCATGATTATGGACTCTGACAAAAAAAACCCAGCCGATGATCTGGCAAAGGTCCTCCGTGAGTTGAAAGCGGGAAAGATAGCTTCTTCCTATTTGCTCTGGGGGGAAGCGTTCCAGATCCGGGAGGCCTTAAACAAAATCATTGCTGCTATTCTTCCCGAAGGGGACAGGGCTTTCAATCTGTTTTTTATGGAGCCCGACCAGACGGACGTTGACAAACTCTGTGAGGAACTGATTGCAGCGCCCCTGCTTCCCGCCAATAAAGTCGTCGTTGTCCGTCAGGCGGCATTTCTTTCACCCCGTCCGCAGCCCCTGCGAATTCTGCAACAGGTCCGTGAACATTTGGATAAAGATCCCCTGCGGGCGGCAAAGGATTTCATGGCCTTTCTGGGGATGGCCGGCTGGACTCTCGAAGATTTGCGGGATGGCGGGTGGAAGCGCATCAGCCGGGAAGAATGGACCCGGGTCCTGGATGGCGAGGGGGATGAAAACCGGGAAAAATGGCTGCCCCGGGTTCTGGAAATCTGTATCGGTCGGCAGCTCCTTCCGCAACGGCGAAAAGCGGACACGGACCGCCTGGAAGAACTATTGACGTCTGGATTGCCGGATGGGAACGTGCTTATTCTGACGGCCGAAAGCGTTGATAAACGGAAGCGGCTGATAAAAATTCTCTCCGAGACCGGCCGGGTTCTCCAATTTTCGGCAGCCAAAGGTGAAGCTCGTCAACAGAGCCTGCTGATGGATAAAACCAGGGAAATGCTCGAAAGAAGCGGCAAATCTCTTGTTCCCGAAGCCTGGCTTGCCTTGGGCAGAAAAACCGGTTTTGATCTGGCCTCTTCCACCAGCGCCCTAGAAAAGCTGGTGGCTTACACAGGTGAGCGGAACCAGATCCGGCGGGAGGATGTCGAACAGGTAATCGGTAAGACAAAAGAAGACAATGTTTTTGACCTTACCACCGCCCTGGGGGATAAATTGGCCCCCAAAGCACTGACCGTACTCAGAGAGCTGGTTGGGGACCAAGGTGTACAACCCCTGGTGGTCTTGTCTATGCTGGTCAGGGAGATCCGTTTTCTCCTTCACGCCCGGATCTTCATAAACAGCGGGCGGCTGCGTTCCTGGCAGAAGGGAATGGACTACGGTCAGTTCCAGAGGCAGGTCATCCCGGAGATAAAGGCCCTGGCCGGCGCCCGGGAGGATAAGGGTGACCTGGGTGATCTTTCGGATGAGCATCCATACGTAGTCTATCAGGCGTGCCGACGGGCCCATCGCTTTTCCGACGCCGCCCTGATCAGGTGCCTGCAGGAGCTTGCCCGCCTCGACCTGCAGATGAAAACCACGGGCAGGGATGCCCATCTCCTGCTGGAGAGCTTCGTCCTCTCCTTCTGCTTCGATAAATCCGACGCAGGCGCATATGGAAATGCATCGAGGAGCCGATGACGAAGCCAACGAAGATGGCGCTTTGATTTGGAAGCGGAATTAGAGTTTGACGAGGCGTTTGTTGTACTCCCGTTCCCTCCGGGAGGTTTTTTTCGCCTGCCCCTTCTTTTTTGTTCCCCTTGTTCCCTGTGACAAGTCGTCATCTTCCTTGTCGGCGATAAAATGGCCGTAGGACGGCGATGATGTCATGGGCTGATCCCCGTTAACGATACCTTCAAAGGTTTGCGAATCAACCACTGTACTACCGCACCGTTCCACGAAATGGCCGATGTCCCGGTCCGAGGTAACCACGACCACCTCGTCACCGGATCTTTCCGCCATGCGCTTGATGAGGTCGTCGGCCTTTTCACCTTTCCGGGAATAGATGATGTCTATACCCCCTTCCCGATCCCGTTCTTCCTGGAAAGAACCCCCGTCCCAGCCGTCAAAGACCACTGTTAAATGATGTCCTTTCCGTTCCCGATAGGGGATGAGGAAACGAATAAGTGCATGGCGACCTTCTTCAAGGGTAAATTTCTCCGCCCGCCGGAGGTGGTCGGACTGGCGAATAAGATTATATCCATCAATGATAATATGCATGAAAACCTTGCCTTTTTAATTGTCAATGACTGGGCGATATGTTATAAGCGACCCACTATTTCATCTTTAACGGATTCGCGCATGGGTATCGACAAAACGATTGTATGCCAAATTCGTCCTCAGCGGAACCCCTTTTTATTACTTTTTATCATTCTGACACAAGCAGAAAAACGACCAATAACTTTAATCATTAAAGGAGGGAATGTATGGCAAAGAAAGTTTATGAACCGGGCGAAAGTTACAAGTATCAGTTACTTATCAAGCACATCCTCGAAATGCCCCTGGCTTTTGCCCCGAACCAGGAGATCGTTTACCGGGACAAGGTACGCCTCACCTACCGGACCCTGAACGAGCGGATCCACCGCCTGGCCAACGGATTGGAAAAAATCGGTGTGGGAGCGGGGGACAAGGTCTGCATTTTTGATTATGACAGCCACCGCTATCTGGAGTGTTTCTTCGCCGTCCCCATGATGGGTGCGATCATGCATACCCAGAACTGGCGCCTTTCTCCCGAACAAATCCTCTATACGATGAATCATGCGGAAGACAAGATCGTCCTGATCCATCAGGATTTTGTCCCCTTGCTCGAGGCAATCTGGGATAAGCTGACAACGGTCAAAAAAGTCATCCTGATTACCGATGACGGCACTAAGCCGGAGTCAAAGATTCCCTTCGATACGGAATACGAGGAAATGCTGGCGGGAGCAGCTTCCTCGTACGACTTCCCCGATCTTGACGAAAACACCCAGGCGACGATTTTCTACACCACGGGCACTACCGGCCTGCCCAAAGGCGTCCATTTCTCACACCGTCAGTTGGTCCTCCATGCCCAGGCCCTCCTGCTGGCCACCGGCTCCTATGAATCCATTGCCCGTTGTAAATCGAACGATGTCTATATGCCCATCACCCCCATGTTCCACGTTCATGCCTGGGGCTTTCCCTGGGCGGCGACGATGCTGGGGGTCAAGCAGGTATATCCGGGCAAGTATGAACCGGCAATGCTCCTGAAGCTGATCCTGACGGAAAGGGTGACCTTCTCCCATTGCGTCCCGACAATCATTCAGATGCTCGTGAGCAGCCCGGCGGCCAAAAAATTTGACCTCTCCTTTTGGAAGGTCATCATCGGCGGCGCCCGTCTCTCCAAGAGTCTGGCCCTGGAAGCCATGGAACTGGGCATCCAGATCTTTGCCGCCTACGGCATGTCGGAAACCTGCCCCCTCCTCACGGCGGCCAACCTCAAGCCATGGATGCTGAACGAGACGAAGGAACATAATGTGGACACTCTCGTCAAGACCGGTCTGCCGGTGCCCCTTGTGTATGTGCGTCTCAAGGACCCGATGGGAAGGGATGTGGCCCATGACGGTGTTGCCACCGGGGAAGTATGCGTTCGAGCTCCCTGGCTTACGGATAGCTACTTCAAGGATCCGGAGCGGTCCAAAGAGCTCTGGACGGACGGCTGGCTCCACACGGGTGATGTCGGCCTGATCGATAAGGAGGGATACCTCCAGGTTACGGACCGTATCAAGGACGTCATCAAGACCGGGGGTGAATGGATCTCCTCCCAGGACCTGGAGAACGTCATCGCCAACCATGAGGCAGTTATGGAGGCTGCGGCCATCGGCATTCCCGATGCCAAATGGGGCGAGCGGCCTTTCCTGGTGGCCGTACTGAAACCGGATTTTGTCGGCAAGGTAACGGGCGACGAACTTCGCCAGTTTGTCCTCCAGGCATCCGAGGCGGGGAAAATTCCCAAATACGGCGTTCCGGACCGGGTGGAGATCGTGGCGGCAATTCCCAAGACCAGCGTCGGCAAGATCAACAAGGTTGATTTGAGAAAAACATATATCATTTAAGGTAGTTGCAATACTACTTGTGGTCCCGGAACGCCTCTGTCCCCAGTAACGGCATGCGGGGACGGATATGGTTTTTCGATCAGTTAGAACCGGATTCCCGCTCAGAGTCGTTGCGGGAATGACACAACGGGGGAGCAGATATGTTTTCTGCTCCCCTTTCCTTATTCCTGTGAATCTGCTTGACCAACGGGGGGAAGGGATGTAAATGAGCGTTCGACCCGGTGCCGAGTATTTTCTTGATATCTGGAATAATAAAGGACCGAGCATATTGATTAGAATGGAATAGGGGTGCTGTCACCCTGTTTCCGTAGAGGAGATATTGTTATGAAAACAAGAATTACCGAGTTATTAGGAATCAAGTACCCCATTTTCCTTTCCGGGATGAGCTGGATCAGCGTGCCGAAGATGGTGGCGGCAGTCTCCAATGCCGGTGGACTTGGCATCCTGGCGACAGGCCCCATGGACCCGGAAGAGACGCGAAAAGCCATCCGGGAAATCCGCAGCTTGACGGACAGGCCCTTTGGTTGCAACGCCACTCTCCTCATGCCCGGTGCCGCAGAGAATGCAAAGATCCTTTTGCAGGAGCAGGTTCCGGTTATAAACTTTGCCCTGGGGAAGGGCGATTGGCTGGTGAAGGAGGCCCACAAATACGGCGGCAAGGTCTTCGCTACGGTTGTCAATGCCCGCCATGCCAAGCGGGCCCAGGATTATGGGGCCGACGGCGTCATCGCCACGGGGAATGAGGCGGCGGCCCACGGTGAAGCGGTAACGACGATGGTTCTGATCCCGAGTCTGGCCAATGTCCTGGAGATCCCCGTGGTGGCGGCGGGCGGCATTGCCGACGGCCGGGGATTCGCGGCGGCCCTGGCCCTGGGGGCGGAGGGGGTTGCTCTGGGAACCCGCTTCATGACGACGAAGGAGAGTCCTCTCCATAAGAATTTCAAGGATCTTTCCATTGAACTGGATGTGACGGATACCCTTTATTCCAAGCGGGTGGATGGAATCTGGTGCCGGGTACTCAGGACGAAGGCGGCGGAAAGGGCCATCAAGAAGGGAGTCGATCTGCCGGCGGCATTCGTCAATTCCAAAGATGTTGCCAGGCAGATGAAGATGCCCTACCTGAAGCTCTTCATCGGCATTCTCGCCTCCGGATTGGACAACGCCATGAAGATGGCCTATCTGGCCAATGGTTTTAAGGCCTTCCAGTTGGCAACGGAAGAGGGTGATCTGGACAAAGGCATTCTCCCTGTCGGTCAGGCCACCGGTCTGATTCACGACGAACCGACGGTGGCCGAGGTTATGGACAGGATCGTCGCGGAAGCAAAGCAGGTTCAGGAAAGGCTGACTGCCAAGCTCTCCTGACTCATTTCGTCTCTGGGTTAAAGATGAAACCAAGGCGGGAAGGCAGAGGCGACGCAGGCGTATTTTTCATATATCGAGGAGCCGATTGCCGATGCCAACGAAGATAGGGCTTTGATTTGGAAACGGAATCAGGAGTTTTTCAGGGCCTCGATGGTCTGGCCGTAGTCCCGGCTGCCGAAGACAGCGGCCCCGGCGACGAAGGCATTGGCCCCGTCTGTGGCAACGGCGCCAATGTTCCCGGTCGTGATGCCGCCGTCCACTTCGAGAAGGACATGAGGTGCGTGGGCGTCGATCAATTTTCTTGCTGCCTGAATCTTGGGAATCATGGAGGTGATGAACTTTTGGCCGCCGAATCCGGGATTAACCGTCATGATAAGCAGGAGATCCAGATCCGCCAGGACCGGTTCGATCTGGGCAAGAGGGGTGGCCGGATTTAATGAAACCCCTGCCTTTTTCCCCTTGTCCTTGATATAGGCGATGGTGCGATGCAGATGAGTGGCTGCCTCCACATGGACGGTTATATAATCGCTGCCTGCCGCCGCAAAGGCATCGATATAGCGGTCCGGGTCGGAAATCATCAGGTGGACGTCAAAGGGAAGGCTGGTCGTTTTCCGCAGGGAGGCCACCACGCCGGGTCCGATGGTCAGGTTTGGCACGAAATGACCATCCATGACATCGATGTGTATCCAGTCCGCCCCCGCCTTTTCCACCGCGATAATTTCCTCGCCCAGGCGGCTGAAATCGGCGGAAAGTATGGAAGGGGCAATAATTCTCATGGCGTTTCTATACAGTAATGAAGCGGGGGTGTCAATCCCTTCTCCACAGAATCCCATCCCCACCACGCCCCTCCCTTTGAAGAGGGGGGAGGTACGGTATTTATGGCCATACCAATTGACGGTGAGGGAGTTAAAACGTATGTGCCCATATAATAAACAATTATAATGATTTTTCCCCTCTACAATATTACTCTTTTTATTGCCGCGTTTCTCGCTATCCCCTACTATGTCCTGAAGATGGCGCTGACGGGGAAATACCGGCGGAGTCTTGGCGCCAAATTTGGAATAATGGCGGAAGAACTTTTCCTGGCGATGAAGGGGGGGGCCCGGATCTGGATTCACGCCGTTTCGGTGGGGGAAGTTACGGCGGCCGCACCCATTGTTGCGGCTTTACGGGCGGAGCTGCCGGGGGCCTGTATTGTCCTGTCCACCAGCACGGAAACGGGTCAGGATATGGCCATATCACTGGTTCCAGAGGCGACGGCTATCATCTATTACCCCTTGGACATCCCTTTTGTTGTCCGAAAGGTAATTAAAAGGGTCAATCCCGATGTCTTTGTCATGACCGAGACGGAACTATGGCCGAACTTCCTTCGCACCTGTAAAAACCTGAAAATCAAGGTGATCATGGTGAACGGCCGCATCTCTCCCCGGTCTTTCCGCCGTTACCGGCTCAGCCGTTTTTTCTGGAAGCGGGTCCTGGGGTTTGTGGATCGTGTCGGTGTCATTTCCGATGTTGACGGAGAGCGGATTATCTCTCTCGGCCTGTCTCCGGAGCGTTTGGAGATCATGGGAAATGCCAAGTACGATGGTCTGGCGGCGAAGGTCTCTCCGGTCCTTCATGAGGAAATCGCCAGGCGTCTGAATATCGTGCCGGAAGATCAAGTTTTCGTGGCCGGAAGCACCCATGAGGGAGAAGAATCGGTTGTCCTGGACGTTTATCGGCGCCTCCTGCCGGAGTACCCGGCCATGAAGTTGATCCTGATTCCCCGCCATGTTGAGAGAGGAGCGGCAGTCCGGGAAATTGTCGCCCGTAGCGGCTTTGCCGATGTCATTACCCTTTCCGCCATCAACAGCGGCCAGGCTCGGAGGTCGGAGCGGATCATTATCGTCGATGTAATCGGGGAACTCTTCAAGATCTACTCACTGGCGACGGTGGTCTATTGCGGCGGCAGCCTTGTGCCCAGGGGGGGGCAGAACATTCTCGAACCTGCGGCCTGGGGGAAGGTAGTCTTTCATGGCCCCTCCATGGAAGATTTTCTGAGTGAAAAAAGCATTTTAGCCGAAATAGGTGCGGGTATAACCGTCGCTAACGGAGAGGAACTCCTTGCGGGCGTCCGCAGGATGCTTTCTCAGCCTGCCCTTTTAAGAGAAAAGGGGGAAGGGGCCAGGAAAGCAATCATCGCCAATAGGGGGGCGGCAAAACGCTACGCCGCATTGATCACGGCGTCCCTGCCCCATCAACGCGACTAATATGGATATGCTCCTTATTCTTGATAAACTCTCAAAAAACCGTCGAAAAATTGGTAATAATAGACGGCTTCGTAAAAAAGATCCGCAGGCAAGGCGCGCAAGTCCTGAGTCATGAGGCGTACTTGTCGTACGCCGCAGTGACGAAGGATGCAGCGCAACGCGGCATCCGGACTTTTTACGAAGCCGTCATTCCTGGGACCGCCGCTGATACTCCTGCCACTTGCCGTCCACCCAGTGTTGGACCTGGTGGAGCTGCTCGATATTCATTTTCTTGAATCTTCCCTGCTTCTCCAAATAGTTGATAACGGGCAGGCGGTTTCCCCGCTCGGCCATGGACTTGCTGCGGCCGGTAAAACGGAATCTCCCGTTTTCTATTTCAAACAGGGGGGCAATGCCCGTCTCCACGGCCAGGCGGCCCATCTTCACCGTATCCTTGGGGGGATAGGCCCAGCCGGGGGGGCAGGGTATGTACAGATGAATATAGCGGGTTCCCTTGATCTTCTTGGCCTTGACGAACTTGTCATAGAGATCGATGGGATATGATGGAGACGCCGTCGCCAGATAGGCAATGTCGTGGGCCTCCATGATCTTCAGGAAATCCTTTTTGTGCTGCTGCTTCGTCGCAATCGGTGTGGTGGTCGTGAGGGCTCCCATCGGCGTCGCGCTGGAGCGCTGGGTGCCGGTGTTCATGTATCCCTCGTTGTCGTAGCAGACATAGATAAAATCCGTTCCCCTTTCGGCGGCCCCGCTCAGGGCCTGAATGCCCATATCGAAGGTTCCCCCGTCCCCGGCAATGGCCATGACGGTGATATCCGTCCTGTTCATCGCCTGGAGCCCCGCGACAAGTCCCGAAGCGGAAGCGGCGGTGCTGGCGAAGGAGTTGTTGAGAGCGGGGATCATCACCGGTGTACTGGGATAGATCCCGTGGAGGACGCAGAGGCAGCAGGCGGGCAGGGTGACGATGGTGTTTTCTCTCAGCGCCTTCAAGGCGTATCGGTAAGCCAGGGATAGCCCGCACCCCTGACAGGCCCGGGTGCCCGGGAGAATATATTCTTTCGCGTTTATTTTAAATAAGTTTTCCGGCATGATTTCACCCCGTATAGCAATTGAGCCAGGTTGTGGGTTTTTCGATGATCCCCGTTTGCATCTCTAGCCAGGACGCTCTGGCGGCGTCGGCGAGTTCCCTTGCCTTCACATCCCGACCTCCCAGACCGGCAATATAGTTGTGAACAGGGGCCTGATTTTCCGACCCGTAGAAGGCGGCCTTCAAATCGGAACACAGGGCCCCTTCGTATCCGTAACTGATTCCCTTCTCAAAGATGACGATGCCTTTAGCGCCTCGAAAGGCCTCTTTAAGGGCTTTTGCCGGGAAAGGCCTGAAGACGCGAATTCCCACGACCCCCGCCTTGATTCCTTCGTCCCTTAACATATCGGCAGCCTGCATGGCCTCGCTGGCAATGGAGCCCATCCCGGTCATGAACAGTTCCGCATCCTCCGTCCGGTATCCCCAGGAAAGACCGCCGTGGTCCCTGCCGAATACCTCGGCAAAGTGTCTGCTTGTTTCCTGAATGACCGCAGGCGACCGCTCCAGGGCGGCCTGAAGTTTGTAGCGCATCTCCATGTAGCCGTCGCAGAGGACCCCCTCGCTGTTTGCCCGTCGCCAGGGAAAAAGGACGGCATTAAGGGTGCGGGGATCTTCCGGTGACAGGATGGTGTGGGCCTGGTAGGGGGGGATAAACTCCCGGACCTTTTCCGAATCGGGAATATCTACGGGCATCATCGTATGGGATAGGACGAAGCCGTCATAGCAGACCATGACGGGGGCGTAAACTTCTTCGGCTATCCGGTAGGCCTGGATGATCGTATCGAGAATTTCCTGGTTGTTCCGGCAGTAAATCTGGATCCACCCCGTGTCACGCTGGGAGATGGAGTCCTGCTGATCGTTGAAGATGGTCCAGGGGGCTCCGACGCCGCGGTTTACGCAGCACATGACGATGGGAAGGCGGGAACCGGCGGCCCAGTGGAGCTGTTCATGCATGTAGAGCAGGCCGTTGGCGCTGGTGGCGGTAAAGACCCTGGCTCCGACGGTGGAGGCGGAGATGCAAACCGTCAGGGCGGAATGTTCTCCTTCCACGCGGACGTATTCGGCTTTCAGTTCCCCTCCCTCGATATACTGGGAGAGGATTTCCGCCAACTGGGACTGAGGGGTGATGGGATAGGCGGCGATGACCTGGACGCTGCTGAGTTTGGCCCCGATGGCGGCGGCCTGGTTGCCCGTCATGATCTGTACGTTACTCATGGTCCTCTCCCTCCCTCACCATCGTGATGGCCTTGGCCGGGCACTCTTCGGCGCAGACGCCGCAGCCCTTGCAGTAATCGAGGTCGATCTCCACAGGGATTGTCGCCTTGACCACTCCTTCGGGGCAGTAGAGCCAGCAGAGAAAGCAGGCCGATTTTTTCTTCACCGAGGGGATGCATTTGGCGTGATTGAAAACCGGGCGCAGGCTGCGCCAGTCCCCAGTTTTCCCCGCCTCGCCGATGGACACCGTGCACATGGCTGAAATACTGTCGTCTTTTTTTGTTGTCATAAGCTCAATCCTTCTTTTCCCTGACTCTGGTTTCTTCATAGGCCGCCTTCACGGTGGCGAAATTCCTGGCCCCCTGTTCCTTCGACAGCTTGTGATTGAGGGCTTTTTCGATATTTTCCAGGGAGACGAGTCCCGAGGCCCGGGCGAAGGCCCCTAACATCGGGGTATTAACCACGGGCGCCCCTTCCTTGCTCAGATGGTGTTTCAGGGCGATGCCGGCAGCGTCAACGACGGCGATGCGGTATTCTCCCCCTTCGTCCCACTTCTCCAGGGGTGTCTGGGTATTGATGAGCAGCAGGCCGTTTTTCCGGAGTCTGCTGAAGATATCGACAACCTTGAAGAGGCTCTCGTCCAGGACAACGGCAATGTCTGCCTCCTCGATCTGAGAGAAAATCCGGATTGGCTCCTGGGCGATCCGTGTGGAGGCCGTGAGCGGTGCTCCCCGTCTTTCCGGTCCGAACGTCGGCGCCGAGGTCACCCCTTTGAATTCCTGCAGATATGCAGCTTCCGCAAGCATCTGGGCGGCGACGACCACCCCCTGTCCCCCTCTTCCATGCCAGATTACCTCGTACATGATTGCCCTGTCCCCTTTGCAAAAATAAATAAAAAGGCCACGGATTCTCCACCCGTGGCCTCTTAGGATTTATTATAGATGTACTCTTTAACTCCTAAAATCGCCGGGCGGTGGGTACAAGCCCACCAGAAGAAGAGTAAGGCGCAATAATCCAAACAGATTGTTTACGCTGCCAGCCGTTCTTCTTTTCCCACCAGTCACGATATTCCAGCCTTAAAAAAGTTTTACGAACCGTAAAATAAAAACAAAGGCTTGTCAATAGATAAAATTAATGAACTCGCTGTTTGCTTTCCGATGCTTGAATGACGGCAGTCAATCGTTCGGCAACCAACCGGTGTCCGTCGGCATTCATGTGATCATCAAGGGTGAGATATCTGCCGGCGTTCAGCTCTTTGCCCAAATCAAGAACGATCAGGTTGCGGATATAATCCGGGCAGGAAGGATCTTTGATTTGTTTTTTTAAATTCTCAAGAAAAGGTCTGTCGTTTGCGGCATAAGGATTAGCCTCAAAAACAATTATCTTGAGATTACGGAGATCGGGACGGGACTTCTGCAGCACCTGCAGGAAGGCGTCAACCTCATCCGGCCGATAAGGAGTTGCAACCGGATCGGAGATACTGATGTCCGGGGTTCTAAGGATTTTAATCAGGGTAAGGATGTGTTTGCCCGGATAGTATCCGGTATTGTCCTTGTGAAAACGGCGGACGCCCTCGTACTTTTCGGCAGAAGATATGTTCATGCGATTATTATTGGCGGCAAAGTAGCGGTTCTCATCATAATCATTGTCGCTGTATTGAATAATGAGATATTTGAGCCCGCCCTTGGCCACGCGGTCAAGCATGATCATCTCCCGGGCGGTACCATAAGAAGAAACCCCTGTGTTTAATACTTTTTTCCCCGTCAGCTTCCCGAGGAGCGATGAAAATGTCTGCTCCTGCCCGATCGCCCAGCCCATTGCCTGAGAATCGCCGATGACAACAATCTCGGGGTTATTCAGTGCTGCCTCATCATCACGCACTCCGAGACTGTTAATATTGTATTCCACATCAAACTCGCGATTGGCAAAGCGGCAGGCCCCGGGCTTGAGGGTGTAGAATAAGCCGGCGTCATAACGGGCGCAGGCATCTGAGAATTGAATGACGTCGCGGTCGAAATTGGCATAATAATAACGCAAAAAATTCAGGGCATATCCCTTGGGAATTAGCCGGGGGTGACTCAATGCAAAGGAGATGCAGACCTCGGCGGCAAAAAACAAAACAAAGGGGATCAACAGGGAGATCGCCAGGGCCGGCGCCAGCGAACGAAAAGTCGATTGTTTTGCCTGATGCCGGGTCTTGGGTTTTTTGGGTTTGCTCATCTTTTAACCATGCGCCTTCTGGATTCCCGCTTGCCCGGTAATGACGACTTTTCACGAAGCCTGCATGTTTCGGTAGCTTGTTTTCTTGGCGAGGAGAGTATATAGACGGGGCTATGACGTGTCAAGATTAATACATGGGCGAAAATATCGGCAGCGTGTTGTGATCAAGGCCCTTGGGTATTATCTTGACACACAATCCCCTTCTGTTTATAGTTTTCCATAAGAAAGCAGTGCCTTATCAAATAATAGTGAAAAAGGAGGTTTGTAACGATGAAAAGAGTTCTGTTGTGCCTGGTTTGTGTGGTGTTCCTCTGTGGATGCGGTTCTTACTACAAGGTAACCGATCCAGCCTCAAAAAGCATCTACTATACGGAGGATGTTGACAAACTGAAGAACGGGGCTGTCAAGTTCAAGGACGTCAAGACGGGCGGGCAGGTAACCCTTCAGTCCTCCGAGATCAAGGAGATCGACTCCAAGGAATTCAAAGAGGGAATTAAGACTGATAAAGCCGAGGAAAAAAAGTAGAAGCTGTAACTTGGGATGGACGGCACCCGATCCCCAAAGAATTTTATTGCTCGTTCCCCATTGACCTCGGTCCGTAATTTTTGTTATAAACAAACAAAAAGTGGAGGGTGTTATGAATCTGGGATTGAAAAACAAGGTGGTCTTGGTGGCCGGGGGAAGTATGGGCCTGGGGCTGGCGGTGACCATGGAAATGGCCCGGGAAGGGGCGAAGGTGGCCATTTGCGCCCTCGATGATCCTTCTTTGCCGGAGGCGGAACAGCTTATCCGCAAGGAAACGGGGGCCGAGGTAATTGCCGTGGCGGCGGACGTTTCCGACCCGTTGCAGGCGGCCCAGTTTGTTCGCAAGGCCATATCGCACTACGGAACCGTGGATATTCTGGTCAACAATGCCGGCGGACCGCCTTCGATGAGTTTTCTGGATATCGATGACGATACGTGGGCATCCGGTTTCCGGTTGAACCTGCTGAGCACGATTGTCATGACCCGGGAAGTTGTGCCGGTGATGAAGGAGAAACGCTGGGGGAGAATTATAAACATGACCTCCATTTCCGTGAAACAGCCCATTGACGGTCTGATCCTTTCCAATACGATCAGATCCGGAGTTATTGGTCTGGCCAAGACCCTCTCCAATGAACTGGCCCCGTTCAATGTCACGGTAAACAGCGTCTGTCCCGGTTACACCCTGACGGAGCGGGTTCGGAGCCTTGCCCGGGCCGTGGCGGAGAAGGAGAAGACAACCCCGGAAACGGTAATCAAAAGGTGGGAGTCGACCATTCCCATGGGCCGCCTGGGAACACCCGAGGAATTCGCCGCCCTGGTGACCTTTCTCGCCTCGGAGCAGGCGGGTTACATCACCGGCGCTGCGATCCAGATCGATGGGGGCTGGTACAAGGGTGTAATGTGATTCCGATTCTAAATCAAAGCGCTATCTTCGTTGGCATCGTCATCGGCTCCTCGACGTATGAACAATACGCCTGCGTCGCCTCTTCCTCGCCGCCTTGATATCATCTTTGATTTAGAATCGGAATAGGGATGCCATTTTTCGACGGCAGGGAATGGAGAGAATTGAGGACCGTTCTATCTTTTATAGATGTTATCTGTTGAGGCCTCCCTCAGTCCTGCGGCGGCGTTGCCGTCGCCGGGGCGGAGGTTGATGGCCTCCTGGAAATGGGCGGCAGCCTCAGCGTTTTTTCCCATTTTCAATAAGACGGCCCCCAATGTAACGTGCAGATCCGGGTTCCGGGGCTGCAACTTCAGAGCCTTTGCAAGTAGTGGTTCCGCTTCCTCATAACGTCCCTGCTTGTACAGGGCGGCGGCCATATTCTGGTTGGCCCCTGGGTAATAGGGCATGATCTTCAGTGATTCGGCAAACCAAGTTACGGCCGCGTCGATCTGTCCCCGGGATGCCAGGGCGGCGCCAAGGTTGTTACTTGCCCAGTAATTGTCAGGAACCACCCGCGCCGCATGTGTGTAAAGGGTGACGTTGTCCCGCCAGTAGGCCACCTGTTTCCAGGTCAGGAAGCTCAGGATCAGTAAAACAGCCACTCCCAATCCGAAAATGATCCGGCTGGGGACAAATAGTTCGGCCTTCCCCGCTTTCTGCGTCTTTTCCGGCCTGCCCGGAGGCAATACGACGTCCCCTGGTTGATCGCGTTTTGTTCCGATGAACTGTTGTCTGGAGAGGGATGAAACAACATCACTCCCTCCCCAGGCGATCATGATAAAAAGACCGATCAGGGGGATGTAGGTGTAACGATCAGCCATGGCTTGTACCCCCACCTGCACCAGACCGATAACCGGAACCAGTGTCCCCAGGTACCAGAACCAGCCCGTGATCAGGTAGGGATGGCGGCGACCCTTCCAGATTACAGCGGCTGAGATGGCTATCAATAGCCCCGCGGCGCCCAGGACTTTCCAGAGGGCAAGGCTGTCCAGGGGGTGGGGATAAAAAACCGCCAGGTTGACGGGCCATAACATCATGCCCATATAGCCTACATAGGATACCAGGGCGTTTTCGAGGCGGATCTGAAAAGGGAAGGGGGTGAGACTGTAAAGGACCCCCGATTGCTGCTGGACGACAAACACGATAATGGCGGCTGACAGAGCCAGGGCAAAAAGAGGAATCTTTTCCACGATGAGACGGCTGACTGGCGCCTGCTTTTGTCCTCCTCTTCCCGCTATTCTTCCCAAGGGCCAGTAGTCCAGCAGCAGCAGGACAAAGGGCAACGTGACGAGCATCTGTTTGGCCATCAGTCCCAGGGCAAAAATCAGGATAACGAGACCGTAACGTTTCCAGTCCGGCGTCTCGGTATAGCGGACGTACATCCAGGTGGTTAATAACCAGAAAAAGGTGCTCAGGACATCCTTCCGTTCCGCAGCCCAGGCTACGGATTCGACATGGAGGGGGTGGAGGGCGAAGAGGGCTGCTACGAAGGCGCTTGGCCAGAGGTCGCCGGTCATTCGCCGCAGCAGCAGCAAGAGCAATATCGTGTTGAGGATGTGAAAGCAGACGTTGACCAGATGGTGGCCGGCCGGGTTCAGGCCAAAGATCTGGATGTCCACCATATGGGAAATCCAGGTGATGGGATGCCAGTTGTTGGAATGGTAGGAAGTGAAGGCCCAGACGATATTATCTATGCTCAGGCCCGAGCGGACATGGGGATTCTCCGTAATATATTCATAGTCGTCGAAATCAATGAAAGGATGGTCCTTCACCTGCCCATAAACCGCGAACGTCAGCAAGGCTGTACACAGGCAGATCCATAAGGCAGTTTTCTTTTGTCGGGAGAGGCTCATTATTGAAGTTATGGCAGCAGGAAGAAGCCTTCTTTTCTTGCCGCTTCTCTAAGTTTCGAGTCCAGGCAGACGAAACAGTCCTCCTGAACGGGTGCTCCCACCCAGGTGATCGCTGCGGCAAGCTGCAAGGAATCTGCTGTTCTAAGGGGATGATTTACCAGCAATCGTGAGGCGACTTGCCGCACCTGTTCACCGGGCATGATTTCGATCCAGCAGGTAGACGCTGTTTTCAGCTTGCTCCGTATCTGTCCTTCCTGATCGATGGTTACCACCCCTTCTCTCCTCAAGCGTGCGACTGCGGACTTGCACTCCAGAATGGTTCCCCACCAGACAACAATATCTAGGTCGTTTTTTACGATCTTTCTCAATATTCCGGACTCGTTCTGTTCCACAAACAGTTGGATAAGGGCGGATGAATCCCAGAACTTCATCTTCCCTCCCGGCGCTCTTCCAGAAGGTATGACAAGGCCTTGTTTTCTCTGTCAACGGGTTTATCGGGCCCATCCCAGAAATCTTTTGGGAAACATTTCTCGTTCATTTTCGCAAGGCCGGCCTTTTCCATGGCCAGTAACCGCCCGGATATCCTGTCGTTAGTTCTTGTGATGGGAACGATTTTAGCGATGGCTTTACCACGGTCGGTAATGATTACTTCTTCCCCCGACTTTACACTCGCGAGATATTCGCTTAAAGATGCCTTTAAAGTGGATACCGCCGCGGTTCTCATGTTTGGAAGTCTCCCCGTAGATTATTTTATGTGACTATTATGGTCATGTCAATGGCTTATGTCAAGCAAATTCTGCCGAATTGCCGAATTATACATATTTCTCTTCATGAACGGGATTTAAAGTCTATAGACCTTGGGGAGGGGTTTTCCCTTGTTTCCCCAGGCCTTTGACAAGGTACTCCAATCTTTTTATCAACCGGGGCAAGGTATTTTTATCCAGGGCCGAGACGGCGACGGCGTTAAAACGCCGGCACAGGGTGGCAAGGAGGGGCTTGTCTGCAACACGATCCTCTTTGTTGAAGACCATCAGGGTGGGTTTGTCTTTGATCTCAAGATCGGCGAGGATCTTGTCCACGGCGGCGATGTGGTTTTCAAAGTCGGGATTGCCGACATCGACGACGTGCATCAGGACATGGGCCTCGTGGAGTTCGTCGAGGGTTGCCCGGAAGGCGGCGAAGAGGTCCGGAGGCAGATCCCGTATAAAGCCCACCGTATCGGTAATTACTGCTTCCGTGTCCCTCGGAAAACGGAGGCGCGAGCTTTTCGGGTCCAGGGTGGCAAACAGCCGATCCTCCGTAAAGACGCGGCTTTGGGTCAGGCTGTTTAGCAATGTCGATTTTCCCGCATTCGTGTAACCGACGATGGAGATTACGGGCAATCCCGCCTTCTCCCGCTTGACCCGTCGCTGACCGCGGGCCTTTTCAATTTCCAGGAGGTCCTCTTCAAGGAGTTTGATCCGGTCCCGGACGCGGCGCCGGTTGATTTCCAACTTTGTCTCTCCCGGCCCCCGGGCGCCGATGCCGCCGGTGAGGCGGGACATGGCCGTATGTTTCACCGCGAGCCTTGGGAGGAGGTATTTCAACTGGGCCAGTTCGACCTGAATCTTTCCTTCCCGGCTATGGGCTCGCTGGGCGAAGATGTCCAGAATCACCTGGGTCCGGTCGACAATCTTCATTTCCGTGAAATCGGCCAGGGAGCGCACCTGCCCGGGGGTTAGTTCGTGATCGAAGATGAGGAGATTCGCCCCCATCTGCATGGCCCTGATCAGGACATCGGCAAGCTTCCCCTTTCCCAGAACATAGCGGGGATCAAGGGCATTACGGTACTGAGTGATGGTATCGAAGACCGCAACGCCGCTGGAACGGGCCAATTCCTTTAGTTCCTCAAGGGAGAGGTGGGCGTCGCCAGTGGGGTTGGTCTCCACCCTGATCAAGATTCCCCGCTCCGTCGCTTCGACTTTGCGGGATTTCTGTTTTCCCGTGAATTCACCTTCCAGGGCGGCAATGAAGGAGGTAAAGTTGATCTCCAGCTCCGAGGGGCGGACGGGGGGGAGGAAATCCCAGTATTTTCCGTCCGTATTTTCCGGGACCAGATGGGCGCTGTGGACGAGGCCGGGAAGTCCGTCGGCCTTGGCCTCCACGGCGGAGATTAAATCGAGGCGAAGCAGGGCCAGGTCCGTGAGGTCGTCGTCGGTCAGCTTTTCCCCGTGGAGATGGGTGTGGATGAGACGGAGGCCCTTGAAGCGAACGGAGGAGGAACGGAAACCCTCCAGACTGGGAATGACGATCCCCTGGTGATCGCCGACGATGACGAAGATGATTTCCCCCCGCCGGCTGATCAACAGGCCGAGCTGGCGGTTGATGTTCCTTGATGCCTCGGTGAGCTGGCGGGCCAGATCGTGGGTCAGAATGAGGTCCGGGGCGATGCGGCGCCGGTAGAACTGTTCGATCCGCTTTAGCTGCTCCGCCCCCAGTCCGTTCAGGTTGCCGTAGATTTTCTGAATTGGGGACCCCCTGTTATTTGAATTTTTGGGGGTTGACCTTTTTCTCCATGGTATCGAGGAAGCTCGACCAGGAGTTCGTCTGGAAAGCCGTTACTAACTTTTGCGGTTTATCAGACCCGCATTCCGGGCAGGTCAGGGCGTCCGGGGCCTCCTTCATCTTCAGGAAGGCCTCAAACTTGAATTGGCATTTGCGGCATTCAAAATCGTAGAGGGGCATAAATCTCCTTCAAGGCTGTTTTGCTGCGGGAGTATACACGAAGAATATTTCTGAGGCAACATGATATTTTTGAAAAAGAAAAGCCCCGGCGGGATACTGCCCGCCGGGGCTTTTAAAGGTTTGCTGTGTTACTTGAACATGCTTAGAAGTTCAAGGTCAGCCGGTGGGAAAGGAGGTAATTGTTTTGAACCGCGACACCAGCGTCATAACCCTTGAAGTAGTCGCCTGTCCAGAGGTAACCGGCGCCGATCATATAGGTTAGGTTGTCATAGATCTTGTAGGAAGCGGTCAAGTCAAGTTCCGATCCGTACGAATTCGATGCGAACTCTTTAACCGTATTGCCGGTGTAGTAACCGGCGGAACCGACCGTACCCACGTCGTTCTTGGGTTTCTTGTCCGCAGAGGCGATCGAGAAAGCCAATTTGATGTCCATCTTGGGCGTGGGCTGCACGCCGACATAGAGCTGATAGAACCAGACGTTATCCATGAACTGGTTGACCTGATAGGACGCGGCCGGTACTCTCACGTTAGTGGACCCGATAGCGGAAGTAATGTTTCCCTTCATGTTGCCCATGTTGTCGCCGTAATCGGCGTTCCAGAGGATCAGGGCGCGGTTGAAGCCGTAGTTTGCACTGAACAGCCCGGCGATACCACCGGTCATCTTGTCGCTGTTCTGATTGTCGTCACCCGACATGTAGACAAACTGCCCACCAAAATAGGCGGGTTTGAGGTCATACTTGGCGTGCAGGAACAGGCCCATGGCGCTAATGCCGACATCCTGAGCCCTGTTGCCGTTAGCTGCCGAGGATGCGCCGTTGGTTGTTGTTGCGCCGTTATTATCATAGGCGCGAACACTGCCGAATCCATAATAAGCCTCGCCCTCAACAAAGAAATTTCCGAAAGTCAATTTTGCGTAGGGCAGAAGAATGTTAAGGTTGGCCACATAACCGTTAGCGTACTCGAACTTCTGCAGGGAACTGCGTGCGTACTGATAGAGGAGGCCCGCCTCACCGGCGCCGAACTTGTAAATGCCGCCGAGGTCATAGACATCCCTGTCGGCGTCGTTGGCAGCACCGATAGTGCTTGTTCCCAGACCAGGAGCAGCAGCAGTACCACCGCCGTATTTGCCACCGTAGAGGCCTACGCCTTCAGCGCGCTTCTCGATTGCGGCTACGACCATCAAGGGACCCTGAGTATAGTAGTAACGGATACCGCCGGCGGAGAGGGGGGTGTTCAGGAAGTCCGTACCCCACATGAGGAACTGCATGTAACCGACCTGGAATTTACCGAAGGGAACGTTGAAATCCAGATAGGCGCGCTCAAATTCGATATTTTCCTGCAGCTTTGATCCGTAGTTCGGACCTGCAGTAGTAGTACTGCCGCTGCCGGCTGCTGATGAGCGGGTCTGGGTCTCGCCGACGCCGCCTGCCCAGGACTGATCGCCCCACCTTTTTTCCAGGGCGTCAAAACGGGTGACCAGCTTCAGGCCTTCGACGACCTGAAATTCCGTTGTCAGACGGAACTGCTGGGAGTAGAAGGCGTTGGCGCCCAAATTTGTAGCACCCGCGGGCGCATTGTCCTTGTTCATTACCGAGGGGTTATCCACGTACCAGCCCTGGGCGTAGTAGTGGCCGCTGAACTTTACATCTACTGCCGCGGCGGGCATGGCGAAGGCCATGAGCAGACCGAGAGACAGTAAAATTACCCAAAATTTCTTCATTTTCTCCTCCTAAGAGAGTTGATTGTGTCGAATTTTTCTTTTCTCCTTTCGGAACGGGCATTCCCAAAGGAGACTCCTTGCCGCTAACTGACTGATTTCAATTGGATTTGACTTGCCAAGCCTCCCTCCTTTCGTTTTCAGTTGCGGGGACCCTAACATTCCCAATCGGGGAAGTCAAGACCTTTTCGACAAAAATTGCCGCTCCTGATAAAAATTCGACAAATTTGTCGGCGGACTCTTTTAAAGCAATTTATATGCCCCTGCCGTTTAAAAAAGTTCTTTAAAGTTGTCCGCCCCGTGCCGGCAAAAAGCGATATGTTGTGCTGACCGTATCGACACGCTCTTCATTTTGGACATTACCGTCTCATCCCTCAAATTGATAATAAGCACTCTTGATTATTCGCTTCCCTTTGTCCGGGCTGGGCTGGAGATATTGATGCACCCATGTGCGTCGAAATCGACACACATCTAAAAAAGAAGTTGCAATTTTGACACGATAGACAAGGCCCGGCGGTGGGGTGGCGAAACAGCCAAAATGCCAAAATATCTCTTGACATGAGAGGCATCTTGATATACTGCAAGTCGCGTCAAGTCGGGACCTCATGGTCACCTCGACGTTTACCTTGTCAACACCGAAAAGTAGGGATCTTGCCCCGTCGGACAGGCCAATGTGGTCGCTGTTTTTTGATGAATCGGACGCCTCGTGAAGTGTGGTTGTCCGGGGAGCGGCGAGTCATGACCGGGGCCCCCGAAAGAGTATCCTGACAAGATCATCCAAATAATTAGGGAGGTACAAAACAGTATGGCAGAAGAGAAGGTTCAGTTAAAAGAGGTATATCCGGTACCGGAGAAGATCAAGAAAATGGCCTTTATCAGCGGCAGGGAAGCCTATGACAAGCTCTGGAAGCGATCCATTGAAGACCCGAACGGTTTCTGGTCGGAGATCGGCAAAGAGTATGTGGAATGGTTCAAGCCCTTCGATAAGGTTATGGACTACAACTTCGATATCAAGAAGGGCGAAATCTATGTAAAGTTCTTCGAGGGCGGGAAACTGAACGTTTCTTACAACTGCCTCGACAAGAACCTCAAGACCAGGGCCAATAAAGTCGCCATCCAGTGGGAAGGCAACGAACCCGGTGAGCAAAGGGCCCTGACCTACAAGCAGATGCACGAAGAAGTATGCAAGTTTGCCAATGTCCTCAAGGGTCTGGGAGTAAACAAGGGCGACCGTGTCTGCCTGTACCTCCCCATGATTCCCGAGCTCGCCATCAGCATGCTGGCCTGCACCCGCATCGGCGCCATCCACAGCATCGTCTTTGGTGGATTCAGCTCCGACTCCCTGAAAGACAGACTTCTGGACTCGACGACCAAGGTGCTCGTCACCTGCGACGGGACCTTCCGGGGCTCCAAGGCTATTCCCCAGAAGGACGGCGCCGACGCCGCCGTTGCCGATTGCCCCTCCGTGGAAAAGATCGTCGTCGTGAAGCGTGTAGGCGACAAGATCAAGTGCGATATGACCGCCGGCCGCGACATCTATTGGGATGAGGCCATGGCCAAGGTATCCGCTGATTGTCCTCCCGAATGGATGGATGCGGAAGATCCCCTTTTCATTCTTTATACCTCCGGCTCGACGGGGAAACCCAAGGGCGTTATGCACACCACGGGCGGTTATCTCACCTTTGCGGCCTACACCCACAAGATGGTCTTCGATTACCATGAAGATGATGTCTACTGGTGTACCGCCGACATCGGCTGGGTCACGGGACATTCCTACATTGTCTACGGCCCGCTCTGCAACGGCGCCACTTCCGTCATGTTCGAAGGCGTTCCCAACTATCCTGACATGAGCCGCTTCTGGAAGACCGTGGAAAAGTATAAGGTCAACATCTTCTACACCGCCCCCACGGCCATCCGCGCCATCGCCAAGGAAGGCAACGAGTGGGTCAAGAAGGCCGACATCTCCAGCCTGAGAATCCTCGGCACCGTCGGCGAACCCATCAACCCCGAAGCATGGAACTGGTACTACAACGTCATCGGCCGCGGCGAATGCCCCATCGTCGATACGTGGTGGCAGACCGAAACGGGCGGAATCCTGATTACGCCGCTCCCTGGGGCCATTGACATCAAACCCGGTATGGCCACCGTGCCCTTCATGGGCGTCTGGCCGATTCTTGTTGATGACGAAGGCAAGGAGCTGACCGATACGGTAGCCTCGGGGGCACTGTGCATCAAGATTCCCTGGCCCGGCATCATGCGGGGCGTCTATGGCGATCCCAAGCGTTTCCAGGAGACCTACTTCGAGCAGTTCCCCGGTTACTATGTCACCGGCGACGGCTGCCGGAGAGACAAAGACGGTTACTATCAGATTACGGGCCGTATCGACGACGTCATCAACGTATCCGGTCACAGAATGGGTACGGCGGAAGTCGAAAGCGCCCTCGTGGCCCATCCCAAGGTTGCCGAGGCGGCTGTCGTTGGTTATCCCCATGATATTAAGGGGCAGTCCATTTACGCCTACGTTACCCTGAAGAGCGGCATCGCGAAATCGGATGATCTGAAGAAGGAACTGGTCGCCCATGTGCGGACCCTGATCGGACCCATCGCCACCCCGGAGAAGATCCAGTGGGCCGATGGTCTGCCCAAGACCCGCAGTGGTAAGATCATGAGAAGAATCCTGAAGAAGATCGCCGCCGATCTTATCGGCGAACTCGGCGATACGACGACCCTGGCGGATCCGTCTGTGGTCGATGATCTCGTCAAAAACAGACTGTAAGATTAAATTTTCCCTGTCCTTATCCTTTGCGGATGAGGGCAGGGAAACTCGGTTATCGCGATAGTTTACTAAAATCGGACATTAATTATCTGAAGGACGCACCGGTTCCGAACCGGGCGTCGGTTCAGGAAGGAGGACAGTGTGAATATTGTTGCATGTGTAAAGCAGGTTCCGGATACGGAAGCCCAGATCAAAGTAAAAGGTGACGGTTCTGGGATCGAAGAGGGCGGCATCAAATGGGTTATGAATCCCTATGACGAATTCGGCGTCGAAGAAGCCCTGAAGCTCAAAGAGAAATTTGGCGGCGAGGTAACCATTGTTTCCATGGGCCCGGCCCGGACGATGGAAACCATCCGCACCGCCCTGGCCATGGGCGCCGAAAAGGGCATCCAGATCGATGATCCCGCCCTTTACAACGCCGATGCTTATGCTACGGCCGAGGCACTGGCCGCCGCGATCAAGGGCGTTCCCTATGACATCATCTTCTGCGGTCAGCGCTCAATTGACGACGACTCAGCCCAGGTAGGCTCCATCCTCGCGGAGATCCTCGGCATTCCCCAGGTGACCTTTGCGACGAAACTGGAGATTGACGGGACTGCCGTCAAGGCAACCCGACCCATCGAAGGGGCTGCAGTGGTCGTTGCTACGTCCCTGCCCTGCGTGATTACGGCTACCAAGGGATTGAACGAGCCCCGCTATGCATCCCTGCCCGGCATCATGAAGGCGAAGAAGAAGCCCGTTGATATCAAGAAAGCCGCCGACCTCGGCGTGAGCGGCGCCTCGAAGTCCAAGGTTGCCAAGTTCACACCGCCCCCCGCGCGACCCCCTGGAAAGATCCTCTGCGCGGACGATACGCCCGAAGGTAAGGCTGCCGAGCTGGCAAAGCTGCTTAGGGAAGAGGCGAAGGTTATCTAAATTATCAATGATCATGGAGGAATAAGAAGATGGCAAAAGGTGTATGGATAGTAGCAGAACAGAGAGACGGCGCCTTGAGAAAGGTCAGCTTTGAGCTCGCCAGCACGGCCAGGAAACTGGCGGATAAGCTTGGCGAAGAGGTCGGCGCCGTTCTGTGCGGCTCCGGCGTTGAGGCCATGGCTGCTGAGCTTGCAAAATATGGTGTGGATAAAGTTTATGTGGCGGACAATGCCGCCCTGGAACCCTATACGACCGACGCCCATGCGACGGCCGTAGCGAAGATTGTGAAAGAAAATGATCCTGCCATCCTGTTTCTTGGCGCTTCCGCTCAGGGCAAGGATCTCTCCGCCAGCCTCGTAGGCAAATTGGCGACAGGTATGGCCACGGATTGTACGGATGTCAAGATTGCCGACGGCAAACTGTGCGCCATCCGTCCCATGTACGCCGGCAAGTGCTTCGGCGAAATCCTAATTGATACGTTCCCCCAGATGGCCTCCCTGCGACCCAATGTTTTTCCCATCGTAGAGTGCGCCAAAGCGGGAGAAGTGGTTAAGTTTGATGCGGGCCTGGATGCGTCGGCTTTGAAAACCAAGGTAGCCGAAATTCTGAAAGAGGCTGCCGGCAAGATTGATGTGGCAGAGGCGAATATCATCGTTTCCGGTGGCCGCGGTATGAAGGGTCCCGAGAATTATGCCATGCTGGAAGAGCTGGCAGGTCTTCTCGGAGCCGCCGTTGGCGCCTCCCGAGCAGCAGTTGACGCCGGTTGGCGTCCCCAGGCCGATCAGGTCGGTCAGACCGGCAAGGTCGTTTCCCCGAACCTCTACATCGCCTGCGGTATTTCCGGCGCCATCCAGCATCTCGCTGGGATGAGCTCCTCGAAGTACATTGTGGCGATCAACAAGGATGCCGAGGCCCCGATCTTTGCGAGGGCCGATTACGGTATCGTGGACGACCTCTTCAAGGTCGTTCCCGCGCTGACCCAGGAAGTCAAGAAGCTGTTGGCTTAAAAACCATAACCGGGAGCGGCCCCCAAGCCGTTCCCGGTTTTTTCGTTGTACAACATTATGTCGCGAGACTTGGGAAGATCAACCGGCGGTTCTGCGGGGTGGTCCCCCCGGTCACGAGTCAGGGAGGATGTATGGAGCTATCAACTTTTTCGATAGGCCATGAAGGCAGGGAGGTTTTCTGGAACGCCGAGCATTTTGAACCCATCTTGTTTGCCTTGACCTTTGTCGCCATGGCCATCTTTGCCTATGGGGTATATCGGCGCTGGCTCATGTGGACAGCGATCGGCAAGCCCGAGAACCGGGCAGATGACAGAAATGAACGGATCAAAGCGCTGCTGAAAAACGGGCTGCTCCAGATTAAAACTTGGTCGGATCCCTATCCGGGCGTCATGCATGGCCTGATCTTTTTTGGTTTTGTCGTACTTTTTTTCGGAGCCGCCTTTGACGCCACGGAGTTTCATGTGGCCGAACCCCTGGGCGTGCCCTTTCTCATCGGGAAGTTCTATCTGTTCTTTTCTTTCCTGATGGACCTGTTCGGACTGGCCGTCCTGGTCGGTGTACTTATGGCCCTGGACAGACGTTATCTCACGAAACCGGATCGCCTCGGTTACAAAGGGGAGCCGGATAACCGGCCCGATGACGCGATTGTCCTGCTTCTCATTGCCGGAATTATTGTCACGGGTTTTATCATCGAGGCCCTGCGCATCAGCGTAACCTGGCAGCAGACGCCCTGGGAAGTCTGGTCCTTTGTGGGCTGGACCCTTGCCAAGGCCTTTACCGGCGTCGGCCCGGAGGCAGCGAAGGCGATGCACAAATGGGTCTGGTGGATCCACACGGCGTTTGCCCTGGGATTTATCGCCTATATTCCTTATTCAAGATTGATGCACATCATAACTACCCCAGCCAACTACTTCATGGCAACCCGGAAGCCCGTCGGCCAGTTAGAGCCGATCAAGGATTTCGAAAACGCCGAGGCCTTTGGCGTGGGAACCATTGAAGAATTCACCTGGAAACAGATATTTGATTCCGATGCCTGTACCCGTTGCGGGCGATGCCAGGACGGCTGCCCCGCCTATCTGACCGGGAAGCCCCTGTCTCCCAAGAAGCTGGTTCAGGATATGAAAGAATACTGGCTGGAGAAGGCCCCCGGCGCGGTTGCGTCCAGGAAAGAGCAGCTCATGGGTACCGGGGAGGGGTCGGAGAATATCAATCCGAAGCTGAAGGCCCTCTTTGCTTGGCTGGACAAGGCGGACAAGATTGTTGATGAAAATCTGCCCAAAGGGCCGGAACCTACAGAGAAGGCCATGGTCGGCGAGGTCATTGAGCTCGATGAACTCTGGGCCTGCACCAACTGCATGTACTGCATGGAAAACTGCTCGGCCGCAATCGAACATGTGCCGAAGATCATCGGCATGCGGCAGTTCAAGGTTCTCATGGAGGCAGATTTTGCTCCGGAGTTGCAGTTGACCTACCGGAACATGGAAAACAACTCCAACCCCTGGGGCATTGGCGCCCATCTCCGGGGTGAATGGGCCAAGGAACTCGGTGTGAAGACCCTTTCCGAAGATCCCAATGTAGAATATCTGTTCTATGTCGGTTGCGCCGGTTCATTTGACGACCGGGGCAAGAAGATCACCGTAGCCCTGGCCAAAATCCTCCAGACGGCTGGTGTCAGCTTCGGCATTTTGGGTACGGAAGAGAGCTGCTGCGGCGATTCGGCCATGCGGGGCGGTAACGAATACCTCTATCAGACCATGGCCCAGGCCAACATTGAGGTGATGAACGGCTATGGGGTGAAGAAGGTTATCTGTAGCTGTCCCCATGGTTATAACGCCCTGAAGAAGGATTATCCCCACTTCGGCGGCAATTTTGAGGTCTATCACCATACCGAGATAATTGCGGATCTTCTTGAAAAGGGGAAGATCAAGATCAAGATCCCCGTTGACGATGTCCGCTTTACCTACCATGACTCCTGTTTCCTGGGTCGTTACAACCAGCTCTACGACCAGCCCCGGAAGATCATCAAGGCGATCCCCGGCGCCCGTCTCGTCGAGATGGAGCGGAACCATGAGAAGAGCTTCTGCTGCGGCGCCGGCGGCGCCAGAATGTGGATGGAAGAGCACGGAGATCGCATTAACGACGCCCGGGCCAAGCAGGCCATCGATGTCGGCGCCAAGACCATCGCTGTCGGATGTCCCTTCTGTCTGACCATGATGAGCGACGGCCTCAAGTTCCACGGTAAGGAAGAAGAAATAGTCGCCCTGGATCTCGCTGAGATCGTCTGGAAGGGCATGGGTCTCGAAGAAGAAAAAGCCCCGGTTGAGGTCTGCCAGGCATAACGTAAGGATCTAATTTGTCAGAAAAAGTGCCCCGGTTCTGTCTGAGAAGATGAGCCGGGGCTTTTTTTTAAGAATGGGGAATTATTATCCGTTGGTTCGAGTGAAGATGCCTTCTTCATTTCTTAAATATTATGTGTTATGAATTAAAAATGACAATGGTTGGCAGAGAGGCAGGAATAAACAATAATTTTCCTGAAAGGAGATCGAAGAGTATGGCGGAAGAAAGCATTTATGTGAAAAAGCTGTGGCTCAAATCCTATGAGAAGGGAGTTCCCGAGACTATTTCCTACGAGGACCTCTGTATGCCCGACATTCTGGACCGGACGGCGAAGCAGTTTGCCGAACGGCCGGCCCTGGTCTTTCAGGGGACGGTGATAAGCTTCCGGGA
Organism: Syntrophus sp. (in: bacteria); assembly: GCA_025355725.1. GTDB lineage: Bacteria > Desulfobacterota > Syntrophia > Syntrophales > UBA8958 > UBA8958. The sequence continues at coordinate 9,022 of JANXZC010000057.1, read as the reverse complement.
GCTAAAGGACATGGTGGACCGGTTTGCTACCTGTCTTACCGACTTCGGGGTAAAAAAGGGGGACGCCGTCGCGTTGCTCCTGCCCAATGTCATACCCTGCGTGGTGGCCTACTATGCCGTTTTGAAGATCGGCGCCCTCGTCGTCATGAATAACCCCCTTTATTCCGATCCCGAACTGGAGCACCAGTTCAATGATTCCGGTTCCAAAATTCTGGTAACCCTTGATGTGCTGGCCCCCCGGATGATCGCCCTGCGCCCGAAGACAAAGATCAAACAGATCGTCTATACCTGCATCGGCGACTATCTCCCGACCATTAAGCGGGTGCTGGGGAAATTGCTGAAGAAATATCCCTTTGCAGACATTCCGGCGACACCGGATGTTTACAAATGGAAGGATTGCCTTGCCAAATATGGCCCCAATCCGCCGACGGTCAAAAACAGCTTTGACGAGGTGGCCATGTATCAGTACACGGGGGGGACAACAGGCGTTTCCAAGGGCGTCATGCTCACCCATGCAAATCTGAGCAAGCAGGTTCAGCAGTGTTGCGCGTGGTTTCCGAAATTTAATAAGGGGACGGAGATCATGCTGGGCGCCCTGCCTTACTTTCATGTCTTTGGTCTCTCTGTTTCCATGAATTTTTCCATCTACATGGGCTGGTCGCAGGTCCTCGTGCCGCGACCCCAGCCGGAGCCTTTGTTAGAGGCGATCCGGAATTTCCGTCCGACTTTTGCCCCCCTGGTGCCCACGATGTACATCGGCATGCTCAATCACCCCGATCTCAAGAAAACGGATATGAGCTGCATCAAGGGCGCCTTCTCCGGGAGTGCGCCCCTGCCCGTGGAGGTGATCCAGGAGTTCGAGAAGGCAACCGGCGCGGTAATTGTTGAGGGTTTCGGGATGACGGAAACCACTCCCGTCACCCACATCAACCCCTTCGCCGGCGGCGCCAGGAAGGCGGGAAGCGTTGGGGTGCCCATTTCGGACACGGAGTGCCGCATCGTTGATCTGGAAGACGGCGTTACGGATATGCCCGTGGGCGAGCGGGGGGAACTCATTGTGAAGGGGCCCCAAATCATGAAGGGCTACAAGGACCGGCCGGAGGAGACCGCCGAAACCCTCAAGGACGGCTGGGTGTACACGGGCGATATCGCCACGATGGATGAGGATGGCTACTTCTATATCGTTGACAGGAAAAAAGATATGATCATTTCGGGGGGCTTCAACGTCTATCCCCGGGATATCGACGAGGTCTATTATGAACATGCCAAAGTCCAGGAGGCTTGTTCCATCGGTATCCCCGACGCCAAGCGGGGTGAGAACGTCAAACTCTTCATCGTCCTCAAGGAAGGGGAGACGGCAACTCAGGAAGAGATGATCGCGTACGGGAAGACGAAACTCGCCGCTTACAAGCTTCCCTCGGAGATCGAATTCCGCAAGGAGTTGCCGAAAACAAACGTCGGCAAGATCCTCCGCAAGGAGCTCCGGGCGGAAGAGCTGGAGAAGCGGAAGAAGTAGAGCGGGAGAGGTAGTAGTGGCGGATAAACAGTAAACGGCACATGAACGGTGGGGCAGATCTTGAACAAGATCCGCTCCACCGTTTCCCAGAGGATTAATCCCTCAGTCAGCTCACCACTTATAAAACGCTCCAGATTGTCTAAAGAAACCAGACCACATCTCTATTTTTTTATCCCTTGGCGTTTTAACAAGTTCTTTGCACGTTCGTCTCCTAATAGTGCTGCCGTTTTTAAATCATTAACTGCCAGATTGTTATTACCAAACTGGGCATATGCCATGAAACGGTTTAAATAGGCCTGTGTATAATCCGGTTTGATTTCGATTGCCCTGTTGAAATCTTCAATTGCCTGTCTGTAATTGCCGAGGTTAGCATGGGCGCTACCCCTGCTAAGGTAGACCTCTGGATCCGGATAATCGGGTTTTATTTCGATTGCCCTACTAAAATCTTCAATCGCCTGTCTGTAATTGCCGAGGTGAGCATGGGCAAGGCCCCTGTTATTATATGCCTTTTGATAATCCGGTTTAATCTCGACTGCCCTGTTGAAATCTTCAATCGCCTGTCTGTAATTGCCGAGGCTAAAATGGGCAGTTCCCCTGTTAAAATATGTCGTTCGCTCATTCGGTTTGATTTCGATTACCCTACTAAAATCTTCAATCGCCTGTCTGTAGTTGCCGAGGTTAGCATGGGCATAACCCCGGCAAATATAGATGAGCCAATTATTATCGGTAATTTTCAAAGTTTGATTATATAAAGTAATGTTGTTCTGCCAGTATCCGACCTGTGACCATGTAATAATGGAAAGGCACAAAATGATCAATGCAGATGATGCCAGAAGTATTTCTTTCCGGTGTTTCCATTTTTTCAAGAGATCCGGAACTCCCCATGCCAACATTATGAATAACCCGATCATGGGGATATAAGTGTATCGGTCTGCCATGGCCTGACTGCCAACCTGTACGATACCGATGACAGGCACAAGCGTACCTATATACCACAGCCAACCCGTTGCTAAATAAGGGGATCTCTTTGCCCTCCAGATAACTAATAAGGTTATAACTATAAGGAGGAATACCGATCCCAAAACCTGCCAGGGAATCAACCTCTCGGGATGAGGATAAAGGACAGCCAGAGTATTCGGCCAGATCGTCTTTCCCATGTAAGCGATATATGAAACGAAGGCATTCCCGATACGAACAATCAATGGGAGCGCTTCGAAGGACTGGACGGCGCCTCCTTTTTGTTGGGCAATGTATGTTACGATGCTTGAAAGAATTGCCAGGGCAAAAAGGGGAACTTTCTCCCAGAGTAGAGGATAGATAAATGACCATTTATATCCGGGATCGGCGGGTTTCTTTACTTCCAATGTTTCCTTTAAAGCCTTATTTATTTTAGATTTCTTTTTTTGTTTATCAGAAGTCACTGACGCAAATACTTCGGTCGGGATTTTGTGATCCGGTTTTATTTCCTGAAAACGCTGCAGGGGCCAGTAATCCAGAAGCAGCAGTACAAACGGAAGGGTTACCAGCATGGGTTTTGCCATCAGGCCCAGAACAAAGAACAGAATGACAAAGAAATATTTTCGAAATCCCGGTTGTTCAATATAATAACTATACGCTCCCATGGTGAGCATCCAGAAAAAAGTGGAAAGAACATCTTTGCGCGCTGCTATCCAGGCAACAGACTCTACATGGAGGGGATGTATCGCAAACAGACAGGCCACAAAGGCACTCTGCCAAAGTGACTTTGTCATCCTGCGTAAGATAAGAAAAAGGAGCAAGGTGTTCATAACATGGAAAAGAAGATTGGTCAGGTGATAACCGGAGGGGTTAAGGCCAAACATTGAATAGTCAAGCATCAACGACAGCCATGTTACTGGATGCCAATTGCCGCTCTTCTCCACTAATTCATCAGAAGAAAAGGCTTGTCCTATACTGTTCGCATTCAGACCGGATTGTACATAAGCATTTTCATAAACGTACGTATTGTCATCAAAGGTGATAAAGCCGTAGTCCTTGAGGGACCAAAAGGTGGTAACCGTCAGTATAGCCAGAGCCAAACAAATCAAGACAGGTGTCAAATTCTTATGTTGGGTTGCTTCCGAGTTTAATGTTCTTCGTGAAGTTGGCATTGTTTCTTCGCCTTTTGTTCAATACAAATTCCGAAAATTTTCAGGAGCGTTTACCACACATTAGGCCAAAGTCCAGCAGTATTTCAAGTATTTACGATCGAAATCCCCATGTCGACATGTCGGTACAAATAAGAATGTAAGTATGCCTATTTATAGGGTAAATGCTCCATGAATTGGGGAAAACAAGATTTCAGGACGGACATAGTCCTACCGGATCGGCGGTGTCAAATGGCCGCTACAAATTCGATTTCCCGGGGGAGTTTGTAGGAAGACAGATAGGCCCGGCAGTGTCTCAGGATCTCCTTGTCGTCCACTTCCACGCCGGGCTTCTTGACGATCAGGGCCTTGACGATTTCCCCCCGCATCAGATCCTCCTTGCTCTCCACTTGGGCACTTTGCACCGCCGGGTGCATCTCCAGGACAATTTCCACTTCGAGGGGGTAGACATTGAAGCCGCTGGTGATGATCATCCGTTTCTTCCGGCCTGTGAGAAAAATATAGCCGTCCCCGTCAATCCTTGCCAGGTCACCCGTATGGAGCCAGCCGTCGCGAATTACCTCAGCGGTCGCTTTTTCATCCTTGTAGTACCCAGGCATGACGTTCTTTCCCCGGACGATCAGTTCGCCGATCTCCCCTGAGGGCAGCCCGGCGCCGCTGTCATCGACAATCATTACCTCCAGCCCGGGAATCGGAATCCCGATGGATCCCGGTTTTTGTTCCATCGTAAGCCTCGTTATCGCGCAGATGGGCGACGCCTCCGTCAAACCGTAACCCTCAACCAGGGGGGTCCCGAATTTTTCCCGAAAGAGCTGGATAAATTCCATTGGGATGGCAGAACCGCCGGTGACACAGAAGCGCAGGGAGCTGAGGTCGTATTTTTCCCCACCCTGGTGAAACACCATCCCTAAAAACAACCGGGGCACAGCGCCGATATAGGAGACCTTTTCCCTTTCAATAGCGCCAAAGATGCTCTCCAGGGTAAAACGCTCCATCAGGACAACGCTGCCGCCGATATAGAATACGGCCAGCATATTTGCCGCAGCCCCGAAGGAATGAAAGAACGGTATCACCGCCAGCCCTCGCTCCGCGGGGGTGCCTTGAAAATCCGTCACTGTGAACATAACTGCCTGCGTCATAAGGTTGCCATGGGTCAGGACGGCCCCCAGGGCCCGGCCCGTCAGGCCGGCAGTATAGATCATGACTGCCGGATCGTCTTCAGCGATATCCGGCATCTCCCAGGTGGAAGGATTGTCCTTGATGGCCTGAGTGTATGGGCAGTCCGTATCCATGCCGTTTGTGGTCAGGAGATGTTTACAGAGGAAGAGATCGGCCTTGATTTCTTCAAAGCGTTTCGCGAGGACGCCTTGGGTGATGAAGAGCTTTGCATCGCTGTCTCCGACCAGATGCCTCAATTCGTAGGGGGTGGAAAGAACGTTCAGGGTCACGGCGACGGCGCCGAGCTTCTGGGCGGCAAAATAGGAGATGATGAATTCCGGGCAATTGGGGAGCATGATGGCGATCTTGTCCCCTTTCCCTATCCCCAGGCCCCGGAAATAATGGGCCAGGGCATTGGCGGCCCTGTTGAATTCCACATAATTCATGCGGCATTTTTCATGAATGAAGGCAATATTTTCTGGGAATCTTTTCGTTGATTCCTCCAGCATCTGTCCCAGGTTCATACAGTTGGTACCCCCTAATTTAATATAAGAGCCAAGTTTGGTGGACCTTCCTTAGCACATGCCCTTTCTCTTTACAATCTTGGGGATAGTCTGTTTTCCCGGGTGTGCAACAAATTTACCAACCGCCTTATCATTTACAGTTCTTCTGCATTATAGCTGCGGCCTCTTTAGTCCCCAGCTCAAAAGATCTGTGCCAGTCGGCACAGGCCCCATTCTTATCCGCACCAAACCATCTGCTCCATGCGCGGTTGAAGTAAACACCGGCATTATTAGGGGTTAACCTTAAAACTTCACTGTAGTCGGCGAAGGCGTTGCCATATCTCTCCTGCATCATCAGCGCATTGCCACGATTCCGATATGCTTCTGCATAATCGGAATTTAATGCAATTGCCCTGCTGTATTCGACCGCTGCGCCTTCATAGTCTTGTTGGATTGTTTTTAAATTTCCCCGTCCGTAATATGCCCTGAAATTGTTGGGATCTACTGCGATAGCCAGGTTATAATCTGCAAGGGCGCCTGCATAATCTTTTTGCACAATCTTTACGGTACCACGATTATTATATGACATGGAATGTCTAGTATATAACTCGATAGCCAGGTTATAATCTGCAAGGGCGCCTTCATAATCTTTTTGCTTCATCTTTGCGTTGCCGCGATTATAATATGCCAAGGCATTCCATGGATTTAACTCTAAAGCCTTGTTGAAATCGGCCATAGCACCTGAATGATCGTTTTCCAATTCAAATTTTACCATGCCGCGATTATTATATGCCACATCCACGAGGGGATGCTTTTCAAGGACATCATTGAACAAGGTAAGACTATCCTTCCAGACCTTATTCCTTTCATAAGAAACGACTGACAAGGCCATGCTGTAAACTACCACCGCAATTATGAGGAAGTACTTTATCCATCCAGCGGATCTATAGAATCTATCGACGCCCCAGGAATATGCCCATCCAATAATCAGAAATAAGCCGATGTAGGGGAGATATGCGTAACGGTCACAAACAATTTCGCCGCCCATGGGAAGTATTTTTAAAACCAGGATAAGATTTATTAAAAAAAATAAAGAACCAAAAATAAGCTTTCTTCTGAAGTTTTGCAGCTTGTAAATCAAGAAGATAAACGCAGCGACGGCAAACGGGGTCAGATAAAACCAAAGAGGAAGAAGTCCGTCAATCTTGACCGGATAGGGATAATATGCCGAAAGCTTTATGGGAATTAGTGCCTTGAACAGGTAGAATACAAGCGAGTATCCGACAAGAAATATCCTGTCAAATACTGAAAAAACGTACTGACTTCCCAAATGGCCGGCGTCTTCCCTGAAAACAAAGGTCATAATGCCGAATATAAGTGAAAGAACAAAAAACGGGATTTTCTCCGCTACAGCCCTTGTATCGAATTTTCTCTTGCAATAATAATCAGTAAGTAGCAACACGAGGGGCAATACAACCGCAGCCGACTTCGACAGAAGGGCCATCAGAAATAGCACAAGTGCCAAAATTAAATATCTTAACCGGAAATCATTTTTTAAATAGCGGATATAAGAAAGAAACGCGGCAAGGAAGAATAATGAATACAGGAGTCCGCCCCGCGTTGAAACAGGCGCAACCGCTCCGGTATTCAATGGATGTATGGCAAAGAGGAGCGCTACAATGGCAGCGATCTCGACTTTTTGAGTAAGCATCCTTATAGCAAAAAACACAAGTGTTATGTTTAGCAGATGCAAGAGGAGATTGGTGGTATGATATACACGCGGATCTAGCCCGCCGATCTTGTAATCTATTGCATAGGAGATGTAGACAAACGGAGTGTACATCCCAATCAATGCCTTCGTAAAATATGCTTTTATATTGTCAGATGATAGCTCTTTAATGTAGATGTTTTCATATACATTTTCGCCATCATCCCAGTTTACGAAACCATTGCTTAGGGAATTGGAATAAACAATAATCGTCAGTAACAGGATAGCAGACAATATGAGCATGATTTTAAGATTGGGATGAATTCCTGCGGAGTGTTCGCTGGTCGCAGCTTTTATTTTTGATGTATCAACGGCGATGTCTATCTGATTCGATTTTTTTTTATTTTTTTTCGATCCCACGATATTAACCAAGTTATAAGCAGTTATGCCACCTAAGGGTTCCCCCTTACAACAAATACACAATTTTCACAACTGACAATCCCCGATTATATGCCAGGTTTTTCTAAAGGTGTATTGAACAATTCTTGGTTGAATGCTACCAACAATCATGTCATACATCCTTTTTTTCTTGATCATGAAAGCGATTTCATATAGAGATGGGCTGCCTGTGGGCATCGAACAAAATTTTAAGGAGGTTTTACTGATGAAAAGAACAATGCTACTGGTCATCCTGATTCTTCTCTGTTCCGTTTCTTTAGTCCTTGCCGGGGGCAAGCCCGTCGGGAAGTGGAAGACCATTGACGATGAGACAAACAAGGAAAAATCCATTGTCGAGGTTTATGAAGAAGGGGGCAAGATTTACGGAAAGATTGTGCAGCTCCTCCAGGAAAAGGACGGTGGGGCCAGCAAGCTCTGTACTAAGTGTACCGGCAGCGATCTGAATAAGCCCATGATCGGCCTGGTAATCGTTAAGGGGCTGAAGGCGGACGGTGAGGAATACACCGGTGGAACTATTATGGATCCCAACAACGGCAAGGTTTACAAGTGCAAGATGGAGGTTATTGAAGGGGGCAACAAGGTGAAGGTTAGAGGATTTCTCGGTTTTTCCCTCCTCGGTCGAACCCAGGTCTGGCAAAAGGTGAAATGATCTTATGTCCGAGCTTATCAACGGCAATGACATATCCCGGATGATCCGGGAAGAGATCCGCATTGAGACCCTGGCGTTTCGGGAAAAGACGGGTGTGACGCCCGGTCTGGCGGTGGTGCTGGTCGGCGCCGATCCGGCCTCCCAGATCTACGTCCGGCGCAAAGGCAAGGCCTGTGAAGAGGTCGGTTTTCTGTCCCGGGAGTTCAGATTGTCCGGGGATGCGAAAGAGCAAGAGCTTTTGGAGATCATTCGGCAATTGAATGGGGATCAGGCCATTAACGGCATCCTCGTTCAATTGCCCCTTCCCCCGCAGATTCGCTCCCAGGCGATTATCGAGGCGATTGACCCGCAGAAGGATGTGGACGGCTTCCATCCCGTGAATGTAGGCCGCCTGGTTGCCGGGAACCCCTGCCATGTCGCCTGTACGCCAAAAGGGATCATTGAACTCCTCGACCGGACCGGCATTGCCATCGAAGGGAAGGAAGCTGTAATCGTCGGCCGGAGCAACATTGTCGGGAAGCCCCTGGCCATGCTTCTCCTGGCCCGCCATGCCACTATCACCGTCTGCCATACCCGGACGCGCAATCTTCCGGAGACAACCCGGCGCGCCGATATCCTTGTGGCCGCCGCCGGCAGCCCGGAGATGATTCAGGGGGAGATGGTCAAGGAGGGCGCCGTCGTGATCGATGTCGGTATGAATAGACTCGGCGATGGCCGCTTGGTTGGGGACGTCGCCTTCGCGGAAGTCGCCCCCCGGGCCTCTCATATCACCCCCGTCCCGGGAGGGGTCGGCCCCATGACCATCGCCATGCTGCTACAGAATACCCTGAACGCGGCGCGCAGATAATGGGGTCAGGCTTACTTATTGACATTTAAAGTCAAATGTCAATAAGTAAGCCTGAC
>JANXZC010000051.1 GCA_025355725.1 Syntrophus sp. (in: bacteria) | reverse complement strand
GTGTTGGGCGGCAGCGGGCGGTTAATGGACATTGTTAAAGAAAAAGGGGTCAATAAGATTATCGTGGCGATCACCAAAACCATCCGGCCGGCGATCTTTCAAAAGCTGGTTGAGGCAAGGTTCAGCGGGGTGACGGTCTATGAAATGCCCACGTTCTATGAAAAAGTTTCCGGGAAGATTCCCGTGTTGCACACCAATGAGATGTGGCTTGGTTATGCGGATATTGTCGGCGTGAAGAGGAACATCTACAACGTCCGGCTGAAAAAGGTTTTTGACAAGATTTTTTCTTTGATAGGGGTTCTTTTATCCTTCCCGATTATGATTGCCACTGCGGCCTTGATCAAACTGGAATCCCCAGGCCCTGTTCTTTACCGGCAGAAACGGGTGGGATGGGATGAGAAAGAATTTGACGTGATCAAGTTTCGCTCTATGCGTTTGGATTCGGAGGCCAACGGCGCTGTCTGGGCGCAGAAAAATGATCGGCGTGCGACCAGAGTAGGGAGAATTATCCGTTTGCTCCGGATAGACGAATTGCCCCAGTTGTGGAATGTGCTGGCGGGGGAGATGAGCTTTGTCGGACCGCGGCCGGAACGCCCTGAATTTGTCAATCTTCTGAAAGAGGAGATACCATATTATTCCTTACGCCATGCCGTCAGGCCGGGCATCACCGGCTGGGCGCAGGTAAACTACCCCTACGGCGCATCCAAAGAGGACGCCCTGGAAAAGCTTCAATACGATCTTTACTACATCAAGAATATGTCCATGTTTCTGGATTTCCACATCCTGCTGAAAACAGTGCGGGTGATGCTGTTCAGGAAGGGGGCGAGATAAATAAAAAAATAGCCGGGCTAATTATGATTGACAATCGCTATTAGCCATGTTAAATGGGATTGATGTTAAGCCGTGACGTCGAAAATCGGATTTTACAATACAATCCCTGGCTGACGCAGCCTGATCTGGCTGATACGGCGATTCGCCGCTATCTTCCCGAAACCTATATTCCGCGCGAAGCCGAGCCGGCCACGCTGCGAAACAATCGCGCTCTCCTTATTGTCGGTCCCCGTCAATCCGGAAAATCCACACTCGCCTGGCGCCTTCTCCAATCCTGTGCGCCCAACATCCTTTACGTCAATCCGGAAGATCCGTTGCTGCGTTCCGCTCTCGGCGGCGCGATTGAGCTCGTTTCCCTGATCCGGGAGCGCTATCCCTTCATCCAGGCCCTCTTTCTCGATGAAGCCCAGCATCTGACTGATGCCGGGATCTTCGTGAAGGGACTGGTGGACTCAAAATTGGGCATCCCTATTCTGGTCACCGGTTCTTCTTCCTTTCACTTGATGGGCAAGACGCGGGAGTCTCTGGCCGGCCGGGCGGATCGGCTGCGCTTGCTTCCTTTCAGTCTGAGAGAATTGCTGGGGCGGGAAAGCGCGCCGAATCCCATCGCCGTCGCAGATTTCAGCGAGAGAATCTTCTCCCGGCAGATGATCTATGGAAGCTACCCTGCCGTTTATCTGGCGCCGTCGGACCCGGAGCGAGAGCGCTTACTGAGCGATCTGACCGAGGGACTGATTCTGCGGGACGCCTCGGATCTCTTCCGTATCAAGCGAGTGGATGTCTTTCGGAAACTACTCACACTGCTGGCCGGACAAACGGGAAGCTTGGTGAATTTCTCGGAGCTGGCGTCGATCTGCCATGTGGACGCGGCGACGATCCGTGCCTATGTGGAAATTCTCGAGGAAAGCCATATTGTCAAAACGGTCCGGCCGTTTGCCGGCGGAAAACGCCGGGAGCATACGACGGCGCCAAAAATATACTTCATTGACAACGGTATCCGGAATCAATTGCTCGATGCCTTTTCCCAGGATATTTCCCTGAGAACCGACAAGGGCGCCCTGATGGAAAACTGGGCATTTACGGAGCTTTATAAACGTTTGCCCCTGACGGCGGCGATCCATTTCTGGAGGAGCAAGGCCGGGGGCGAGGTGGATTTCGTGGTCGAGCAGGCAGGCAAAATCACGGCGCTGGAAGTTAAAGCAGCCGCCCTGGACCGGCCCCGTATTAGTCGCGGCGCGCTCAGCTTCATTGCCGCCTACTACCCGGAGCAGTTCGTGGTCCTCAATCGTTCCCTGGAAGCTCATTTAACGAATGATAGCTGCCAAATAGATTTCCTGAGCGTGGGGGAATGGGCTAAATAGGTACAGCGCCCCTGTTTTTAAAGCAACGCCAGATGGATTTTCATGGCCTTATCGATGGCGTCCAAATCCTTCTTATCCAGAATACCGATGTTTTTGATTATTCTGCTTTTGTCGAGAGTGCGAATCTGGTCCGCTTTGATCTTTGAGTCTTTGGGTAAATTCGCTCTGCCCCTGGGAAGAAAAACCTCAAAAGGATAAACCGCCTGTAGATTTTGCGAGGTCAGGGGTAGAACCGTCACCGTTCCGGAAAATTCATTGTTACTTTCGTTTGACACCACGACGACGGGGCGGGTTTTGGCTATCTCCCTTCCCATCACGGGGTCAAGGGCCGCCAGATAAATTACTCCTCTTTTAATATTCATCCCATCCCTCCAGATCGACAGTCTCGAATTCGTGAACAAGCGTGATATTTTCTTTTGCCGAAGCACGATACCCTTCTTCAAGCTGCTTTTCTAATTTGACTTTTTGCATTTCTCGGATGTACTCTCGAAGGGATTCCGAGATGAGGCGGCTGCGGGCGCGCGGACCGGCAATCAGGTTCAGGGATTCTAACAGATCTCTCGGCAGAGTTACATTGATGCGTACTGTTTCTGTGTGCATAATACACCTCCTTTTAAAGTCAATAATAAAGCACACAATGATATGCAATGTCAAGGACGGAAAATAGGGGGACAGAGCCCTATTAATTTTAAAATAAAGGTTGATTTTTAGATCATCGGTGTATATACTAAAAATATATACGGTATGGAGAGGTGATAAAATGGAAACAGCAAAGTTATTTCAGAATGGGAATTCTCAAGCAGTAAGGCTGCCCAAGGAATTCAGAATTCATGGAAATGAGGTAAAAATATTCAAAAAAGGCAACCAGGTTATACTGGAGCCCATAGAAACGACATGGGACCCGTTGTTTGAATCACTTAGTGAATTCCCGGAAGATTTCATGAAAGACGGTCGTAATCAACCAGACATGCAGAAAAGAGAATCTTTATGATGCGCTATCTGCTTGATACCAATATCTGCATATACCTCATAAAAAAACACTCACCCGAGATTCTTGAGCGATTCCGAAAACATTCACCCCAAGATGTTGCAATTTCCACAATCACCCTCTTTGAGCTTCAATATGGGGTTGAAAAAAGTCAATACAGGCAACGTTCCGAGGATGCCCTTGCCAAATTCCTTCTGCCATTGAACATTATTGACCTGGATCGTTCCGCAGCCATTGAATCCGCAGCCATTCGTGCACAACTTGAAAAGAAAGGAATATCAATCGGACCTTATGATCTTCTCATAGCAGGTCTTGCCCGATCACGAGACATGACATTGGTGACTAACAACACCAAAGAATTTGAAAGAGTTGTTGACCTGCATATAGAAGACTGGTTTACACCGTAGGATTTAATTAGGGACAGCGCCCTATTAATTTTCCCTATTAATTTTCGCCCCCCCGCAAAACGCTATGGTTCGACAAGCTCACCATAAAGACCTGACCACCAGCGACCCCCTTTCTGCTTGACAAGAAACATCTTTTGGGTTACATTTTGTGTGAAAGGATGTGTGACATGAAATCAGAAATTTCACCCAAAACCATTCGCCGCAGCGTGGCGCTGCCTTACAAGCTCATTGAAGAGGTGCTCACCGTTGCTCCTCCTGAGTTGCGTGAAAATTTAAACCGTCTCGTAACGGTGGCGTTGCAGGATTTCGTTATTCAACGAAAGAAGCGGTCCTTTGAAGAGTCAATGGCACAAATGGCGGCTGATCCCGCCATCCGCACGGAATGTGCCGTTCTATCAAAAGAATTTGCCATTGCGGAAGCGGATGGTTTAAAGAATGATTAACCGCGGTCAGATCTATTTTGTAAATCTGAATCCGACTCAAGGCAGGGAGCAATCCGGGTACAGACCTGTTCTGGTCGTTTCGAGCGATGCTATCAACCTGCAACCGCTCGTCGTGACAGTGGTTGCAGGCACGGACGCTAGAAATGTGCCCCGCGACTATCCAACCAACATTCGTGTTACCGCTAAAGAAACGGGGCTCCCCATAGACACCGTTTTCCTTTGTTTCCAGATACGCTCAATTGACCCTTCCCGTTTCTTTCATCCCGAGACACATCTGCCAAATCTTGCCGGACAGATGCCCATCCATCGGATGGCTGATATAGACCAGGCAATAAAACTCGTTCTTGCATTTAATTAGGGACAGCGCCCTATTTATTTTTCCTTCAATACGATCTTTACTACATCAAAAATATGTCCATGTTCCTGGACTTCCACATCCTGCTGAAAACGGTGCGGGTGATGCTGTTCAGGAAGGGGGCGCGATGAGGGTGGCGCCTTATAGTGCACATTTTGTAAATTGCATTGACAATATGTTCCTTTACGAATAATATGCACCCATGATACCGAGAACAGCACAAAAAACGCTTCTTCGTATGGCAAAAGGCTTCCCCATCGTTGCCATTACCGGGCCACGTCAATCCGGCAAGACCACTCTGGCAAAACTGACATTCCCCCAAAAACCGTATTTGTCGCTTGAAGATCCGGATGTTAGATCCACGGCCGAAAGCGATCCACGTGGTCTCCTATCCAGTTTTCCCAACGGCGCGATACTGGATGAAGCCCAGCGTGCGCCGCAACTTTTCTCTTATCTTCAGACAAAAGTTGATGAGCAAATCATACCCGGCATGTTTGTGTTAACAGGCTCTCAGCAATTTGGACTTCTGTCAGGTATTACTCAATCACTGGCGGGTCGTGTTGGGCTGATCCACCTGCTCCCTTTTGCCGCCAGTGAGCTTTCATCTGCCCGTCAGCTTCCGGAGTCACTCGAAGAGCTGCTTGTACGGGGATTATACCCCCCGCTTTACGACCGCAACATCTCTCCCGGCGACTGGTTTTTCGGTTACATCGCAACCTATGTCGAACGGGACGCGCGACAATTGATAAACGTCCGCGACCTCTCCGCATTCCAACGCTTCGTCAAGATGTGCGCCGCTCGCACTGGTCAAATTCTTAACTTGTCATCATTAGCATCCGATTGTGGCATTACGCATAATACCGCGTCAGCGTGGATATCCGTCTTGGAGGCAAGTTATCTTATCTATTTGCTCCGCCCACATCATAGAAACTTCAATAAACGGTTGATCAAGGCGCCCAAATTATATTTCCTCGATGTCGGTTTGGCGGCTTGGCTTTTGGGAATTCACACACCGGAACAGATTCGATTTCATGCACAGCGTGGTGCGATATTTGAGACTTTTGTAGTGACCGAATTTTTAAAAGGACGCTTCAACCAAGGGCTGCCATCAAATCTTTTTTATTGGAGAGACAGTAAAGGTCTGGAAATTGATCTGATACTGGAAGCCGGAGAGAAACTCGATGCAATTGAAATTAAATCCGGACAGACAATCGTTCCGGACTTCTTTTCCTCACTAAAGCTTTGGGGCAAGCTGGCCGGGCAGACGGACTTGCCGGCTTGGCTTATTTATGGCGGAGATAAGGAGTTTACTAACGAAAACATTTCGATTGTACCGTGGAAGAATGTTTCCAGTATTTTCAAGTTATTACTGATTTAAATAGGGACAGCGCCCTATTTATCTTACTCAATTATCCATGATATAATTATGCCAAGAATATCCCGAGCCATTGCGATCGGTTATCCCCACCACATTACGCAACGGGGAAATTACCGGCAGACTGTATTCGCCGAAAAAGGCGATTATGTCCGGTATGTAGAGCTGCTTGCCGGCTTTGCCCCCAAATATGGCCTCGAAATATGGGCCTATTGCCTTATGCCGAATCACGTCCATTTTATCGGTGTTCCCGGCCGTCAGGAATCGCTGGCCAGGACTTTTAACACAGTGCACATGCTATATGCCCAATATTTCAACCGCAAGCGGAATGCGACCGGTCACCTCTGGCAGGGCCGGTTCTTTTCCTGTGTCCTGGATGAGCGGCACCTTTATGCGGCGGTCCGATATGTGGAGATGAATCCCGTTCGGGCCGGCATCGCCCAAGCGCCGCAGGATTACCCCTGGTGCAGTGCGAAGAGTCATATGGATGTGGCGGGTGTGGAGGATAAGATTCTCTCGGGCCGCTGTTTTCTGACTGAAACTGTAAAGGACTGGGGGCAGTACCTCGGTCAAGATCAGGATCGAGAGGCTACCGCCGGCATCATCAAGGCCACGAAGATTGGCCGTCCCTGCGGCAAGGAAGATTTCGTCAGACAGATAGAGGGGCTTCTCAACCGGCGATTTATGACCCTTCCGCGGGGTCGTCCCTTGAAGATGGAGAAGGAAGAAGAACGAGAGAAATAAATAGGGCGCTGTCCCTATTTATTTAAGGGATGTGATTATGAATATTTTGATGTATTATCGCAAACCCGTTATGATTGCAGGTGGTTACTTTATCCTTTCCTTATTGCTGCTGCTGATTGCTTCCCCACCGGCAGGCGCCATTGACACGGACATTACCCGGAAGACTTTAAGCGGTTTGCAGGGGGTGTATGTGGGGGTGGAGGAACTTCAGCCCAATCTGATGAAGTATAGTGCCGCGCAGAAGTCAGGCCTGAGTAATGAGGGCTTGAAAAAGGATATCGAAGGGCGGCTGAGCAAGGCGGGAATCAGGGTTTTAACCTGGGATCAGGCAGTGAAGACGCCGGGGATGCCGTTTCTGTATATCAA
Source organism: Syntrophus sp. (in: bacteria) (assembly GCA_025355725.1). Lineage (GTDB taxonomy): Bacteria > Desulfobacterota > Syntrophia > Syntrophales > UBA8958 > UBA8958. The sequence continues at coordinate 21,666 of JANXZC010000051.1, read as the reverse complement.
CGTGAATACCCACGAATCGGAGAAATACTGGTATGCCTATGATATTCGCATCGAGCTTCAGCAATTGGTGTCGATGGAGGCAAACCCCAAGGTCAAGACGTTGGCCGGGACCTGGTCGATCAATATGACCGGGATGGTCAACATCGGGACGATGGATAAGCTGAAGGAAGCAGTAGCGGTGCTGGTGGACAGATTTATCGGGGCGTTCCGGGCGGCGAATCCGAAGAGGTAATGGGCAAATAAAAGCGAAAGCAATAAGTGTGTCCTTGTTTTTCCTCCTTATTCTGCTTCACAATATGGCAGGAACCGCATGGGCGGGTGATGAACCGTTTGTCACGCCGTCGAACTGGGGCGGGACGGGGCTGATGGAAACGCCGACGGCGCGGGTGATGAAGGAGGGACAATTCCGCTTCGGAGTGGGGTTGATTAACCCTTACCGAAATTATTACGGGGCGGTCAGCCCATTCAAGGGGGTGGAGATTGACGGGCGGATTACGGAGATCATCGATGTTTACACCACGGGTCTGCCGTCCAGTTATGGGGCTTACAAGGACAAGGTCGCGGATATCAAGTACCAGTTTCTCCCCGAAACCAAATGGTTTCCCGCTCTGGCCCTGGGCCTGAACGACCCGCTTGGGACGCGCATATATGGTTCGCAATTCATCGTCGCCAATAAACAGATCTATCCCTTCGATTTTTCCATCGGTTTTGGAAATGGGCGCTATGGCCGGAAACCATTAGGTGGCAGCGGCGACAGCTTCAAAGCCGAGATATTCGAAGACCCCCGTGGCTGGTTATCGGACGGGCTTTTTTTCGGCGGCGTCCAGTTCGCCCCGACAAAATGGCTGACCCTGATGGCGGAATACAACTCCATACGTTACGATCAGCAGACCTCCGATCCGGCGCAGCCCAAATATTTTACTTCCCCCGTCCCCTCGCCTTTCAACTTCGGCCTCCGGTGGAAGCCCTATGATTGGTTCGAGGCGGATATCTCCTATCAGCGGGGGCAGCAGTTGGGGGTGAACGTCTCCATGAACTTTGAGCTGGGGCAGCCGATACTGCCGATCTTTGACCTGCCCTACAAGGAAAAGGCGGAACTGCGGCAAAATCCCCTGGCGGAGCGGCTGGATAGGGCCATGAAGGAATCGGGATTCTCCGATATCGGGATCAAGACGGTCGGGAACGATCTATGGATAGAGGCGATGAACGGCAGATATTACTATTCGCCGAAGGCCGTCGGGGTGATCCTGCGGATTCTCAAGGATGTGCTGCCCCCCTATATAGAAAAGGTTCACATTGCCTTTACGGAAAAGGGGATTCCGATCCTGAGCTTTGTGACCAACCGGGAAGATATTGTCGCCCTCTATGAGGGAAAGCTGGCCCTGGGGGAATTCCTCTATGTTTCCCGGTATCGGACCGATGTTTATGAAAACCTGGACGTGGAGAAGAAAGACCGGAAGTACTATGACTGGGGGGTCCTGCCGGCCTTTCGGATGTTCCTCAATGACCCGTCGGGGTTCTTCAAATATCGTCTTGGTTTCACTGAATGGCTGGAGTTTAATCCCTGGAAGGGTTCGATGCTGATGGTCGCCCTGGAACAGTATCCCCTGAATGACGTCTCTACGGCCAATACCCCGTCGGCGCAGCCGGTGCGGACGGATTATGTCAAGTACACCTATGAGAAGGTCCTTATGGACAAGCTGCTGGTGGATCAGATGGTGAAGCTGCCCCATGAGGTTTACGCCCGGGCCGCCTTCGGTTACCTGGAGACGGAATATGCGGGGCTGGACTGGGAGGTGGCCAAGCCGTTTTGGGGGGGGCGGGTGATGGTGGGCCTGAGCGGCAGCGTCGTGAAGAAGCGGGAGGTCGGCCAGGCCTTTTCCATGATGCAGAACGACTGGAAGAATTATTATACGACGGGATTTCTGAATACTGCCCTGAACATCCCGGAGGCGGAGGTTTCCCTGGATCTGCGGACGGGGCAGTTCCTGGCGGGGGACCGGGGGACGCGGGTGACGCTATCGAAGTTTTTCAACGGGGTAATCCTTTTCGGCTGGTACAGCATGACCAATACGGATGCGACGTTTACCGATTCTTACAACCGGGGCTATCACGACAAGGGCATCGGGATCATCTGGCCGCTGCGGTTCTTTATCGGCAAGGATTCCAAATCCACCTACGGCTTCTCCATCTCCCCCTGGACCCGCGACGTCGCCCAGGATATCGACCACGTCTACACCCTCTTCGACTTTATGGGACGGAACCAGGAAGTCTACTGGAAGAAGGACCGGAACATGATGCAGTAAGTATTCCTGCTTGACACAATAGCTATTCTTAATTACGATCAATCGTTGACTATGCTCATGATTGCACTGAAAAAAATGATTTGGTGAAAGGTAACTGACGGGATGGGAGAGCCGACAAGCATGCCGGAAAACGCTGGGGTCAGTGTTCAAACTGACCCGAAACAATACCTGACGCCCGGATGTGAAGAGGATGAGATCAACCTGCTCGATTACTGGCGGGTGATCTGGAAGCGCCGGAAGCTGATCGGATATATCGTGGTGGCGACGGTGCTGCTCACGGTGGTCGTCTCGTTGTTCATGACGAACATATATCAGGCCAGGGCGGTGATTACCCCCGTGGGATCGAAGGATGGCGGCGGCGGGGGATTAGCTGCTTCCCTGGCTCAGCAGTTCGGGGGCCTGCCGGGGATCGCCATGCCGGGATTGTCATCGTCGTCGGAGATCGTCAGCTTATTGAAATCAAATATTTTGAGAGAAAAGGTCATTGTCCAGCATAATCTCATGCCGGTACTCTTTTACAGACAGTGGGATGTAAAGCAGCAGCGTTGGAAGGCATCCGAGGGCGGTTTCAGCCTGAATCCGCTAACCTGGGTTTCAAGTCTGATCAACCTGGTGACGCCGACGCCGACATCCGGGGCCCGGAAAAAGCAACCCGGCGTCCCCGATGCCTGGGACGGCCTGCGGGCCCTCGATGGCATTGTCAAGGTTAACAGTAACGTCAAGGAAGGGACCATCACTATTACTGCCGATTACCGTGATCCTGACCTGGCTGCCAAGTTCGTCGATTATTTCATGATTTCCCTTACTGACCATATGAGTTCCGAGGCCCGGCGGGTCGCTCAGATCAACCTGAAATACCTGGAGGGCCAACTGGTGGTGACCGCTGACCCCTTCATCAAGCAGAAGATTTATAACCTCATTGCCCAGCAGATCGAGACCTCAATGATGACGGAGGTTAAGGAGAACTTTGCTTTCAAGGTCATCGATCCCCCCAGGGCCCCGGATATGAAGATCAAGCCCAAGCGTTCGCAAATGGTTATGATCTCTTTCGTAATTGCCCTGTTTATGGGTATCTTTGCGGCGTTTTTTCTGGAATACCTGGAAAAGCAGAACATAAACATAAGCATCGGGAAACTGTCGCGGTTATTTGGCAAACGGTAAAATTAAGATGGGTACTGTCCCGATATTAATGGAGGGGCCGGAACCATAACTCCCTTCTCTTCAAGGGCAGGGTCGGGGTGGGAATAGGTATCATATCTAAATTATTGAGGAATATATGAAAATTGCAGAGAAAAACTATTTATTCCCATTATTGATGTTCATTTGTATTGTCGTGATGTGCGGCGCCGTATGGGCGCAAACGACGGGAGCGGGTTCGGCCTATACACAGGGGACGCCGCTCTCGCCGCGGGCTATCCCTATTGCCGGGCAGGCTCCCGGACAGGCTCCCGGCAGTCAGCAGATGACCCCCCAGCAGGCCGACGCCTACCAAAAACTCTCCCCGGCGCAACAGCAGGCCGTCCAGCAGGAATTGGGAAGATCAGGCGGTCAACTGACCCCGCAGGCAATAGAAGCTCTCAAGGGGCGGTCGGAATTCAAGGGGCTTTCCCCGGAAGATGTCCTGAAGGGCAAGCAGCTCCTGGAGCAAAAAGAGACTAAAACACCGGACAGAGCGGCTTTACAGAAGCGGGCGGTCATCGGCGAAGAACCTCGGGAAAAGTCGCTTTTCGACCGCTTCCGTCAGGCGGGACGCTATCAGGATGTGTCTCTGGATATAAAACTTTTCGGTCAGGAATTTTTCCGGGATGCGGCGGTGCAGGTGCTCACTGAACGGACAGATGTTCCGGTGCCGCTGAAATATGTGATCGGCCCTGGTGACGAGGTCAGACTTCTCCTCTGGGGGCGGGTCAATGCCCAGCACAACCTGGTCGTGGATCGAGACGGCAAGATCACCGTGCCTCAGCTTGGTCCCATGTTCGTGGCGGGGATGACCTTTGAGGATATGTCCAAATACCTCATCCAGCAGTCCGGACAGATTGTCGGAACAAATATGGATATTTCCATGGGGGCCCTAAAAACCATTCCCATCTTCATCCTCGGGGATGTCCGTCGCGCCGGTTCCTACACCATCGGCGCCTTTTCCACAATTAGCGACGCCCTGCTCATTGCGGGGGGGCCTTCGCAGATCGGCTCCATGCGCAAAGTCCAGCTAAAGCGCAAGAACGTGCTCGTGACGACTTTCGACCTCTACGATCTCCTTCTCAAGGGTGATAAATCGCACGATGTTACCCTCCATGCGGGAGATGTCGTCTTTGTCCCCGTGGCAGGTTCCGTCGTGGGGATTACCGGAAACGTCAAGCGCCCGGCCATCTACGAGTTGAAGGACAAGCATGACTTGCAGACTCTTATCGATTTTGCCGGCGGGATTATCCCCACCGCCTACACCCAGCAGCTCCAGGTGGAAAGAGTCGTACGGAACGAGAGACAGATTATTGTAGACATCAATGACAAGAACCTGGAGCGGGCCGTTTCCTTCCCCCTCCAGGATGCGGATCTGGTCAAGATCTTCTCCATTGTGGATATGGATACGAACGTCGTCTATCTCAACGGCAACGTCAAGCGTCCCGGCAAGTACGAATACAAACCGGGGATGAAGGTGTCAAGCATCATCAAGGGCGCCGCCGATATTCTCCCGGATACCTACTTCGATTATGTCCTGATCAAACGTCTCAACCCGCCCTCCATGGAACCGCTGCTGATTCCCGTCAATCTCGGGAAACTGCTCCTTCAGGGCGATGCCGCCAGTGACATGGAGCTCAAACCGGCCGACCAGATATTTGTCTTCAATAAATGGTTCTTTGAAGACAGACATGCCGTCACCGTGGAAGGGGAAATTCGGGGAAACTGCAATGTCTTCGGGGAAAAAGAAGACGAGGCGCTGCTGATGGCGCGGAAACCGGGCTGGTTGACGGCCTATCAGGAAAGAGATGCTTATATCCGTAGAGGAGAGCAAACGGGATCCTTGGCGCCCCCAACGGATAAAACCAGGGAAGGGAGCGACAGAAAAGATTATCGCGACGACGATCAGAAAGTCAAATGGCTGGCGGCCTCCCGGGAATTGAAAACCATTGAGACCGACCTGCGAAAAACGAACAATTACGACTTGGCCGATACGGTGAATAAGATCAATGATGAAATTGTCCGCCTCCACTGGGTGTCCAGCAAGGAATTTCAAGACGTTAACCGCGAATTGGGACTTGTTGGCCGGCAGGATCTTGCCGATAGGTTGCGGGATATCGAAAACGGCCTGAAGAATTTCTGCCGGGTCGAAATCTCTCCGCAGACGAGGATCCGGGACGTTATTCTCAATGCCGGCGGCTTGAACAACAACGCCTATCTCCAGCGGGGGGAAATCATCCGGACAGACGAACTCAAGCAGATGAGAACAATCTACTTTGATTTGGCCAGGGTCATGACGGGGGACGATAAAGAAAATATCCCCGTGCAGAACCTGGATCGCGTTGTGATTCACTCTATCTGGGAGCAGACGCAACGGGACACGGTTGCCGTGGATGGCGAAATAAGCAAGCCCGGTTCTTATCAATTCACCCAGGATATGACCGTCAAAGACTTGGTATTCAAGGCGGGCAACGTCATCCAGTCCAGCTATCTCGATCAGGCGGAGATCACGTCGATGGTGGTGGATGAGAAAAAGGGGGTCAGTTTCGCCGTTCGCAATATCAATCTCCGCAAGGCCCTGGCGGCTGATCCGGAGCAGAACCTCAAGTTGAAGCCCTTTGACCGGCTCTTGGTCAAACGCATTCCCGACTGGCGAGAAGTGATGTTTGTCCGGGTGACGGGTGAGATTAAATTCCCCGGTCGTTATCAGGTCAAGCAGGGGGAAAAGTTGTCGTCGCTTATTCAACGCGTCGGTGGGTATACGGATCTGGCCTACATGCGGGGGGCGATATTCAAGCGGGAACGGGTCCGCCAGGTCCAGCAGCAAGGCCTGGAAGAAATGGCCAAGCGGCTGGAACGGGATGCCCTGGCTCAGGGCACCTCGCAGGTGTCTTCGTCCCTGTCGGTGGAAGAGGCGCAGGCGAAACAGGCCGAGATGGCCAGCCGGCAGAAGTTCATCGAGACCCTGAAAAATCTCAAGGCCACGGGCCGGATGACCATCCGGCTGGCAAACATACGGCTTCTGAAAGGCAGCGAATTTGACATTGACATGGAAGATGGCGACAGCCTTTACGTCCCCCAGAAGAACAATGTGGTCAACGTCATGGGGTCGGTTATGGCCCAGGCCACCTATATCTATCAGGAAAAACTTACTTATGAAGACTACATAAGCATGGCTGGCGGTTATTCATCCTATGCCAATCCTGACGACACCTTCGTGCTGAAGGTGGACGGCAGCGCCCGCCGCCTGGATTCGGGATTCTTTTCTTACAGTGACAAACGCAGCCGCTGGGAGATGACTGCCTTCGGAGAGGAAATAAAAATAATCGAACCGGGTGATGTTATCGTGGTACCCGAAAAGTTCGGGAAAATCGCTTGGCTTCGGGAAATACGCGACATCACGCAGATTCTCATGAATACGGCCGTCATTGCCGGAGTTGTGATCAAGCTGTTCTAAATAGATATTAAATTGTTCCTGACGAAGTTATTATTGTAGCAGATTCTTCAAGTATATTTCGCAATGATGTTATTGCGAACAGCGAATTGGATCAGGGTGTCATAATGAGACGATCTTTTGGACGTTTGTCTTTAAGAATTATGGAAGCCGTTAATCGGGGTATTCCCGATGGTAAACCGCTTCGGGATGCATTAATTGAAAACCGGCACTAATTGTATGCGGGTTTCTAATCTTTAATTTAAGGAGAATTGATGATACGCAAAATGACATTGAAATGGATGGTAGTCTTGGTCGTCGTCCTTCTGGCCGCTCCGGCGAGTGCAGAAGATGCGCAGGCGCTCAAAACTCAGAAGGATAAGATAAGCTACGGCATCGGGGTCAGTGTATGGAAAAACTTCAAACAACAGGGGATCGAAGAAATCAATCTGGATATGATGGTAAAAGGCTTAAGGGATGCTTCCTCGGGCGGAAAGCTTATTCTTTCCGAAGATGAGCTTCGTGTAACCTTGAATGCCTATCAGGAAGAGTGGAATAAGAAACAGGTGCAGGCCAGGAAGGCGGCAGGCGAGCGGAACATGAAAGAGGGCGAGGCGTTCCTCGCCGAAAACAAGAAGAAGAAAGACGTCGTGACCCTGCCGAGCGGACTACAGTATAAAATCCTTAAAAAAGGGGCCGGCAAGAAGCCTATTGATACCGATACGGTAGTGTGCCAATACCGGGGCACCCTCGTCAACGGGACCGAGTTCGACAGCTCCTTGCGGGCCGGAAAACCCTTGAGCACCAAGGTTTCAGGTGTAATCCCCGGGTGGACTGAGGCTTTAAAACTCATGACCGTGGGTTCCAAATGGCAGCTTTTTATTCCTCCCAAGCTTGCTTATGGAGAGCGGGGAGCGGGAAACCTGATCGGTCCCAATGCAACGCTCATCTTCGACGTGGAACTTGTTGCCGTTAAATGATCCGGAGGGGCCCTTCGGGAAAGGCGGGTATTTGCATATGATTATTAAAATGATCAGACATATGCGGATCCCCGCCGTTTTTATTGGCCTGTCTATGATATTATTGGTTTTTCGCTCTTACGCCCTGGCTGATGTCTACCAGTATGTCGACGATAAGCAGGTTATCCATCTGACCAATGTCCCCGAGGGGCCGAAGTACAGGGTTTTGATTAAAGAACGGTCTTTTAATGTCTACCCTGTGCCTGATACCGGTTCTTTCTATGAATTGATCGCCTTGACCGCAGATAAATATGGCGTAGATGGCGATCTTGTGAAGGCCGTCATCAAGGCCGAATCCAATTTTAATCATAAAGCGGTATCGAAGAAGGGGGCGAAGGGGCTCATGCAGCTCATGCCCAAAACGGCCATGAATCTTGGGGTGAGCGACAGTTTTCACCCCGGCGCTAATATTGACGGTGGCATCCGCCATCTCTCCTACCTGATCAACCTATATAATGGCGACCTTCCGCTGGTCCTGGCCGCCTACAATGCCGGTGAAACAGCTGTTGCCAAATATCACGGCATTCCGCCCTACGCAGAGACCCGGAGTTATGTGCATCAGGTCCTTGATTTTTACGACCGGTACAGAAAAACGGCAAAGAGCAAACCGCTGGTATCGGCATCACTGAATTATACACAGCGACAAAATTAATTACGCATAATATCATTCCGGCGAACTCCGGGATCCGCAATTCCTTTCATCATCCATTTCCTGATCCATAAATAAGAGATAAGGTCGCACGGATCACGTTTTCTCCCTATGGAACAATAAACGGGGAAAATGTAACCATTATGCCGTAATACGAGATAAGACGTTCAACCGAAACGGCGATCCATCATGAAGAGGGGAACCCAGGCAGGATCTGAGGGCTTTACACTTCTGGAGATCCTGGTGGCACTGGCCATAATGGCGATTGCCGTCACACTGGTTCTGCAGCTTTTCTCCGTCAATTTAAGGGCCGTATCCATTGCCGGCGATATGACCTCGGCCGCCATCAGGGGAGAAGCCAGGATCAGAGAGATTCTGGCGGAGCCATCGCTGACGGAAACGTCCTGGAGTGAGGCATCGGAAGATGGCTATCGCATGGATGTCTCCATATCGGAAGTGCTGAAGGAGAGAACCGATAACCTGCCCGTCAAACTGATGGAAGTTATCCTTACGATCCACTGGATGGAAGGACGAAGGGAAAAAAGCCTCAGTCTGAAGTCACAGAAGATAACCGATAAAATAACTCCGGCTTTGAAAAATTCTGCGATCCAGGGCGGAGCGGCCGGTGGTTCTATCCGTAGGCAAGGTTAGGAATATGAATAATATCGGGAACGTGGCTGCGATCGATGGAGGGAATCAGCGGCAAATGCTTGCATCCTTCCGAGGCTTTACGCTCCTGGAACTCCTCATCTCCATGACCCTGCTGGTGCTGATCGTGGTCATTGCAATAGGGGCCATGAGGCTCAGTTCCCGGTCAGTGGCGGCGGGTGAAAAAAAAATGGAGGCCCAGGAGAGGCTTAGAACGGTTCTTTCCACGATGGATGCGCAGATTCAATCCCATATTCCCCTGACTTATGAGGAGGAAGGTAACAAGAAATACTATTTCCGGGGAGACAAAAAGACCCTCCGCTTTTCGACAAATTATTCCATCTGGAACGGTCGGAATGGGTATGTCATTGTCACTTACAAGGTCGAAGGTGATCCTGGCGTTCATGAGGTTCTGTCTGCAAGTGAACAGGTGCCGGGGCTTGAAGGCCTTCGGGAGACTCGCTTTATGGAAGGCTCCCTGATCTCTTTTGAATATTTTCTGAAAGATCCGGCTGAAGAACAGGGCAAGTGGGTGGAGATGTTGTCCGATGGGCTTGCCATTCCCGAGAAAATCAGGGTTCGCGTGACCCAGGGGACGAAACAATTGTCCCTGGTATATCCGGTTAGAGTCGGTGGGAAAATGATGGTGGTGGGGCAGAATATTAACCCTCGTCGCCAATGAGGAGAGTCTGCGCGTTTGTTCGGAGAAGTTATGCTGAAAAAAAATCCGCAGAGCGGCATCGCCCTTGTTGTTGTTTTATGGATTTTGGCGATCCTCATGGTGATGGTCTTTTCCTTCTCTGTGATGACGCGCGGCGAAACATACGGACTTCTGGCCTTCAAAGATGGCATGGAGGAAAAATTACATGCTGAGACCGGCATCAACAGAGGAATTCTGGAGATCATTTACCGGTCTGTCAATCAAAATCAATCCGTGACGTATGCAGGAAAAGAAGTGTGGCGGTTGGATGGGACGCCCTATGACGTTCAGGGGGGAGATGGCGGCTATCGGGTGCGGATCATGGATGAAACAGGGAAGATATCCCTGAACAGCTTGACGGACAGTTCCGGTATTATCTTGAAGAATCTCCTGATCAACCAAGGTGTTACACCAGAACATGCCGATATTATTGTCGATTCCATCCTGGATTGGAAGGATGGGGATGATTTGCATCGCCTGAACGGCGCGGAAAGCGATTATTATATGTCCCTGCCGAATCCCTACAAGGCCAGGGATGCCAACTTTGAGACCCTGGAGGAACTGATCCTTGTCAGGGGAATGACTTCGGAGATTCTCTATGGGAAGGATCAGAAGAAAGGAATAATCAACTTTTTGTCCATTCACGGCACGACTAACCAGATCAGCATTAATGCGGCGCCGAAAGAGATCCTGGCCGCCCTTCCCGGGATGAATGCGGCTATGGTGGATCGACTCATGGAATTCAGGGCGGTGACGGAAATTCATGGTTTGGAGGATATCAAGGAGATCATCGGTGATAGTTACCCCCTGATGGCGCCTTACACCACTTTTACCTCGGGGACCGGAGGACCTTTCTATAGCATCGAGGCTACCGGCTATAAAGGTAACCGTAAAACCGGTTACGCTATTGCGGCAACGGTTACCTTTGATGGCCCTCATCAATATCATTACCTTTACTATAAAAGTCCGGCGGACATCACACCATGACAATAGCGGAAGCCATCAGCAGAATGAGATCTCCCGCTTTGAAAACGGCGGTACGGACAGCCCGCCTGGGCCGATCCCTGTGGAGCGTACTCTCTTTCAGCCTTGCCGATAATCGCATTGCCCCCGGACGGTCTCTGTCTGTTGTGCTGGAGACCGGACGTATCTCTGTCGTTTACGCCTCCCGGTTCTTGTCTCGCATGAAAATCAGGGGAATACGGTGCTATCCCTTCGAGGAAGGAAAGGTTCCGACACCGGAAAACCTTGCCTCCGCGGTCGCTTTGGCGATAAGTGATTTCAGGATTCCCCGCACGCAGGTTACCCTTGTCATTCCCAAGGCCTGGGTCATTATGAAGACGGCCGAGTTTCCCATCACAGTTAGAGACAACCTCTCCGCAGTAATCTCCTATGAGCTGGACCGGTTGACCCCGCTGAGCGCCGAGAGGGCGTTCTATGATTTCCGGATCATCGGGGAAGATAAAAGTCGCCTGAAAATTATGCTTGCGGCGATGAACAACGATATCCTGCAGCCTTATCTGACGGCTCTCAAAGAGAGAGAAATCCGTATCAAGTGGGTGACCATCAGCACTTTTGCCTTTGCGGCGCTTGGTCATTATGTTAATCGGAGCGGAAGCACCATTTTTATAGCCATCCATGCCGGCGGGTATGAGGGGGGGCTTGTTCGCGATGGCCGGCTGCAAATTTCCCTGGCAGAAAATTTTTCGTCCGGCGATGAGCAATCAAGAGAAAGCATGATTGCCGCGGCGATTAATCCTCTCATCGACATAATTAAAAAAGAAGGTCAAACTCCCCATGTTACGGTTGATCATCCCCTGTCCGAGCCCCATTATTCCCGGCTTCGCGATGTGATCCATGGCCCGGTCCGGTTTATCAGGGAGATTGATCTCGGGATTGAGTGTTTAAATAATGTGAATCCGAAAGAAGTCCCCCATATGGCCTTGGGGGGCGCCCTGGAATGCCTTTGGACGGGGGCGTCGAAGATGAACCTTCTAGACAGGGGTATTCATGAATCTTCGCGAACCCCGATGGCGCTTTCAATCGGCATCCTGTCCATCCTTATCCTTCTGGGCGTGTTCTGGATATTGTCTCCCCTTCAGATCGAAGAGCAAAGGCTTGAAGCCATCGACCGGGAAATAGCGGCCCGCAAAAATGAAGTCAAAAAGATTGAAGCGTTGAAAAAGGATGTGGAAAATGTAGAGAAAGAAATATTGACCATCAAGACATTCAAGATATCCCGGCCCATGGTAATGATTCTGCTTAAAGAGTTAACCCGGATCCTGCCGAAGAATGCCTGGCTCTCGAGGGTGCGAATTGCGGAGTCCATTGTCGAAATTGAAGGTTATGCCGCCTCGGCAACGGAGCTGCTGCCAAAACTGGAGGCTTCCGAGTATTTTAAAAAAGTTGATTTTGCTTCGCCCACAATCAGGGATGCTCGTATGAAAGCGGATCGTTTCGCCATCAAGATGGAAATTGAAGGTTTACCGGAGGAAAAGGCGGGCAATGGGAAGCAAAAGTAGAATCCTCTTTATTGCCGTTCCTGTCATGCTGGTTCTCTTAGGTGTAACCGTATATGAGTATGGTTATCTCAAGGTCCAGTCGGAAATAAACGATCTGGAGGACGGGGTGTCCATCAAGGCGAAGACCCTGGCGAAATATAAGGCCCTGATCGCCCAAAAAACCGGCATTGAGGAAAGACTGGTGACTTTGAGGGAGGCCAGAAAAGCGGAAAGCTCAAAAACAATTGAAGGGCAGACCCCTTCCATCGCTGCCGCCAGTCTGCAGGGCACGGTCAAGGGCATGATAACGGCCAGAGGAGGGAGCATCGTCAGCGAACGGGCTGAAAAACCGGAAGGGTCCGGAAAATTCATAATTATTACCATAACCATCGATGCCGTCTTGCCCGACACAAGGGCGCTGGCGGATACCCTGTACGCGATTGAGACACAGAGTCCCTATCTTGTTGTCCGGGAGTTGGACACAAGAATCAGGGTTTTCAAAGACCCGAGGGATTTAACGGTCAAACTGAAGGTTTCGGGATTGATGGAAGGCAGATAAAATGATCCGCATAAAATATATCCTTCAAAACATGAACGTGGTCAATGGGCTGCTGGCCATAGCTGCGGCAGCAATGGTTTATTACATTGTAATCCCTTTTTTCAACCCGGACATTCGGGTTTCCCTTCCGGCGGTAAAAGAAACGAAAGCCGAATCATATAAAATTACGGCATTGCCTCAAAGTATCTCTCCAGCCGATTATGCTGTGATTGGCGATCAGAATCTCTTTCACCCGGAGAGGATAGTTCCACCGGAAAAAAAGGAAGAAAAGGCTATTCCAAAACCGGAGGTGATTCTCTATGGGACCTTGATTACAGACCAACTGAGTATCGCTTTTGTTGAAGACAGAAAAGCGCCCAGGACAACGCCGGGGAGAGGTAAAAGACAAATGGCTCTTCACAAGGGAGACCAACTGAGTGGATACATTCTCCGGGAGATTGAAGCGAACCGCATCGTTTTCACCAAAGGCGAAGAAAAGATCGTTGTGCGCCTCGAAGAAGGGGAAAAAAGAAAAGCTTCCGAAACGTCGATATCACTTGCTACGGAGGGAATGACGCCAGGCAGCCCTCAGGCGACAACAGCCACCGCTTCTTCACCTCTACAATCACCCGCCCGGAACGTCGTTAAGACTGCGCCATCGCCTTCACGGACGCTAGCGTCGCCCGAAGGAACGGCTGGTCCTGATAATTCCGCCTTATGGCCGTCTTCCAGACGCGGTAAGCTGGCAGAAGTTCAAAGGAGAAAAGCGGAGCGGCAAGCTGGAGCTCCGTAGAGATCAACAGGGTGGGGATCGCTTCGGATGAAGGACCAACTCATTGACGATCTCCTGGTTTTATCCCGGATGGGCAAGCAGGAGATGACCATCCTCATCCATTCCCTGATCGGCAAATAAGATATTCGACTATAGGGATCAAGTTTTCACCCTATAGAAATACGGACGGAATCATGTCAGAGTTTTCAATAATTATAACATTCACAATGATGATGGGAGAGGAGCGATTTTCTTGATTCGGAATCATATTCATTTGCAAACCGGTCGGAAGGGTTTTACTCTTGTAGAGATGCTTGTTGTTATGGTGATTCTTGCCCTGATTGCCGCCCTCGTGGGGCCCCGGCTGTTCCCGAAGCTGGGGAAAGGCAAACAGTCGGCGGCAAAAGCGCAGATAGAGCTTTTGGGGCAGGCACTGGATCACTTTCGTCTCGATGTCGGACGACTTCCGACTACCCAGGAAGGATTGAATATCCTCATGGTAAATCCAGGCGTCGAAAAATGGGATGGACCCTATCTGAAGAAGGAAATACCCAATGATCCCTGGGGTAAACCCTATCATTATCAGTCACCCGGAACACACGGGGAGTATGATCTCTTTTCCTATGGCAGGGATGGCGCCGCCGGTGGAGAAGGGGAGGACCAGGACATCGTGAGCTGGAAATGATAAAATTAAGAGGATTTATATTGCATGGTCGAAGGTCCGTCTTTTCTTCGCATATCGGATATATCCTTTTCATCGGGATATGCAGTATGTTTCTGTGGATTTACGGAATGGAGGCGGTTAGTCGGGCACAGGAGCTGTTGCCGAATAGCGCAACTGTGCCGGTGACGACAAATGCGTCAGTACAGGACAAGGAAACCTTGCCTGCCGCTTCACCGGCTTCGGGGCCCAAGCAGCAGATCATCATGCCGCCGTCGGGTACCGGTAATATGTTGCAAACCCCGGATCAGGCGCCCGGCAGAAATTCAGAACCGACACAGCCTTCGATGCCCGCCACCCAGAGAAAGGCTCCTCTTGCCCCGGGTACCTTATCGCCGGGTAAAGGACCCGCCGCCGTTCCCGGGCTAAAAGCCGAAGCCCCGACAAAAGGACAGTCATTGCCCAAGGCGGAGAAGGGCAAGGAGATGATTATTTCACCGTCGGTTCCGTTTCCGCAGGCAGGTCCGGGTTCACAAGCAGGTCCGGGTTTGCCGGGAGGCCAAATTCCACCGTTCAACCCGATGTCTCCTGTTCCGTCCACTAAGCAGACGATGGGTTCCGCACCGCAAAGAGGCATGGTGACTCTTAATTTCGATGACGCTGATGTGTTCACGATCATCCAGACCATCTTTGGTACGGTGCTGAGGGTCAACTATGTGGTAGATCCCCGCATTAAAGGAAGGGTCACCTTCCGGGCCGTTGCTCCCGTTCCGATGGATAATGTCCTCCCCCTGATGGAGGTCATCCTGCGGCTCAATGGCATCGGGGTAGTGGAAGAAAGCGGCCTGTACAGGCTTGTCCCAATCAGTGACATATCGAGAGAGCCCTCACCCGTCAGTTACGGACGGGATCCGGAAAAAATCCAGGTGAAGGGAAAGGCCATGCTTCAGGTCGTGCCCGTCATTTATGTTCAATCCTCCGATGTCCTCAAACTGATTACACCGTTTGCTTCAAACAATGCCGTCCTTATCGATGTTCCCAAAGGCAACCAGATCATTATCGTGGACACCGATGCCAACATCAAAAGGATGCTCAAGCTTGTTGAGCTCTTCGATAACGAAAGGCTCGAGAAGACGAAGCCGCAAGTTTTCGTTTATTCGGTCCAGAACAGCAAGGCCAAAGACATTGCCAATGTACTGCAACAGACATTCCTGGGCGGCAAGACGGCTACGGGAAGTTCCGCCTCTTCCGGTACAGGCACGGGCGCTCAGGGCGCTCAGACCGCTGCGTCGCCCATTGGTACGGGCGCCTCAGCGGCTTTCCAAGGCTCCCATTCCCAGGTATCCACCGGTACACAGATGCCGATTTCCGATTTTACGAAGTTCATTACCGATGAAGTCACGAACTCGATCATTATCCTGTCCACACCGGAAGAGTATATACTCATCAAGGAGACTATTGACAAAATAGACATTATTCCGAGGCAGGTTGTTATCGAGGGGTTAATTGCCCAGGTGACCCTTACGGATAACCTGAGCCTGGGGCTGTCGGCATGGATGAAGGGAAGTATTGGAAATATAAACGTGGGCGGAGGGGTAGGCGGGGCCAGCTTGACGGGCGACGTTAGCAAACCGTCGGGGACAGGGCTCGCCCTCTATGGTATTGATGGTGTAGGCAATCTCCAGCTTTTGATCGCCGCTATGGCTACGGACTCAAAGGCCAAACTGTTGGCTACTCCCCATATCCTTGTCTCGGATAACAAGGAAGCCAAGATCCAGATCGGGCAACAGGTCCCCCTTGTCACATCCGAAACTTTTGGTTCATCAACGGTGGCCCCGCAGCGAACCATACAATACCGGGACATCGGCATTATCCTGAAGGTTAAACCCCGTGTAAACGAAGGTGGTCTCGTCAATCTTGAAATATACCAGGAAGTCTCCACCTACACCACTATTCCACTTTACGCCGGGGAACTGCAGATAGTCCTGAACAAAAACGATGCCACAACCAGCGTTGTCGTCCAGGATGGCCAAACCATTGTCATCGGAGGCCTCATCCGGGAAGATACGACGAAATCCAAGTCAGGCATACCCTTCCTGAGCAGCATCCCCTATATAGGATGGATCTTCGGCGGTTGGATTGATAACAAAGAGAGGACGGAAATCATCATCCTGCTGACACCGCGGGTGGTTAAAAACCAGCAGGAAGCCGGCGACGTGACAAACCATTATATCAATAATATGGTCGGTGAGAGCAAAGGCAGAATCAACAAGAAGGATCTGGTCAGGGAAAAATGAAAGAAACTACTCACATTCTGATCCTGGAAGATCTGGCTACCGACGCGGAGCTGATTCAGTTTGAACTGCAGGAAGCAGGGCTTGTCTTTACTGCAAAATGGGTGACAAATGAGAACGAATATTTACATGCCCTTCAGAATTCCCCCCCCCGATCTCATCCTGTCCGATTATGATCTTCCCCGATATAATGGTGTCGTGGCCCTGGCCGAGGCCAGAAGACGATGTCCCGATATCCCTTTTATCCTGGTCACAGGCGCCATCGGAGAGGACCGGGCCATTGAAGTTCTTACCCAGGGCGCCAAGGATTATGTCCTGAAAAATCGCCTCCAAAGACTTGCCCCGGCCGTCCGGAGAGCTCTGGCGGAGGCGGAGGAGCAAAGGTCGCGCAAACAGGCTGAGGAGGGGCGTCGTGAAACCCATAGAAACCTGGAACGCCAGGTTTTGGAAAGAACTGCGGAACTACAGAAGGAAATAGAAAAGAGACAGCAGATTGAGGCGGTACTGGCCAGGTACAACGAGGGGAGTGAAATTTTAAACTATACGTTCGATCGTCTGCTCACGAGCGACCAGCCACAAAAAATTGTTGAGGAACTTTGCCTGAAAGTGATGAAATACCTGGGCTGCCACACATTTTTTAATTTTATGGTTGACGAAGTTGCCGGGCGTCTGCATTTGAATGCCTACGCGGGCATCTCGCCTGATACG
Source organism: Syntrophus sp. (in: bacteria) (assembly GCA_025355725.1). GTDB lineage: Bacteria > Desulfobacterota > Syntrophia > Syntrophales > UBA8958 > UBA8958. Next base: position 4,258 of record JANXZC010000051.1, on the reverse strand, counting down.
GCACGTGAGATCGAGTGGCTGGACCATGGTGTGGACGTGTGCGACTATTTGGTAAGGGATGACAGCAGGATTGTGGCCGAGAATATCCCGGACGCGCCTGACATAAGCCCGGAGTTGATAAGATCCTTCGGGATCAAGGCCTATGCCTGCTACCCGCTCCTGGAACGCAATCTAGTGCTGGGAACACTTTCCTTCGGCAGCCGTTCCAGGGCAACCTTCAACGTGGATAACATGGCTATGATGAAGGCCTTCGCCAATCAAGTTGCCTCCGCCATGGCCCGTGTTAGTATCGCGGAGGCCCTTCGGAAGAGCGAGTTTAATCTGCGCGGGCTTGTGTGATTCGGTGATGAATGCCGGTCATTTCCTGTTTTTTCGTTTCTTTTGAGGTACAACGATCTCGACACGGGTACCCCATCCTTTTCTTGTCTCTATCTCGAGGCACCCGCCTATATAGTTGAGCCGCTCTCTTATACTGAGAAGGCCGAATCCACCACTATTCTTGAAGGTTTGATCTATGCTCGGGATGTCGAAGCCAACACCGCTGTCTATGACGATGATCCTGATATTCGCTCCCGACTTTTGAAGCGTGATATGAGCTTCTTTCGCTTTGGCATGCTTAACGATATTAAAGATCAATTCCCGTATGGATCTGTATAGAAATATTTGAACATCCTTATCTATTTTTCCTGATTTAAGATCGTTACTAATTATGATCTGAAGGCCGTGTTGGTTGAAGATCTGTTCACCCAGCCATTCAAGTGCTTCAACAAGGCCAAGTTCATATAAAACCGAAGGACTGAGTTCTCGTGTCAACGATCTGGTTTGCTGGATGGATTGGTCGACCATCTCCAATATTTCCAATATGGGTTCCCTTAAACCGGGATGAGACGACTCTCCCAACAAGACGCTCAGTTTTATTTTGGTCAAGGCCAGTGTTTGTCCTATATTGTCATGAAGGTCTACGGCGATACGACGCCTTTCCCGCTCTTCCGTCATGACAAGTTCCGAGGAGAGGGTTCTCAGCATCTGATTATTGTCCATGATCTTTTTTTCCGTCTCCAGCCGTTCGGTGATGTCGAGGAGCGACAGCACCTTTCTTGTTGTTGACGGGATCGACGCGATACTTGCCATTACATACAAGATGTCCTTCTTTCGGTTGACCATCCGGAATTCATTGCTACTCATCGGCGTTTTGGAGGGCAATCCCTTATTGTGAGCAAACCCGCTTATCTTGCCCAGGTCATCTGGATGCACAAAATCCCCCCAGTTTTTCTTGCCCTCAATGTCTGATCTCGAAAAACCTGTCAGTTCTCCAAACCGCTGGTTGGCCAAGGCGATCGTTAGATCTTCTTCGACAATAATCGTCGCGGTTCCCGTGTTTTCAAAAATGGTTCGATAACGCATTTCCGAATCCTTCAACGCCTCCACGGCGCGCTTTCTTTCCTTTCGTTCCGCGACCTCCTGAAGTGCCCGGGACACTGTAGGAGCCAGACGGTGTAGCCTGTCTTTCAGGACATAGTCCGTGGCCCCCTGTTTAAGGAGTTCAATGGCCGCTTCCCAATCCAATACTCCGGAGACAAAAATGAAGGGAATTTCCGGATGCTTTTCCTTGGCAATCTTAAGTGCAGACAGGCCATCGAAGGAGGGAAGCGAATAATCAGAAAGAATGATGTCCGGTTGATCATCTTCCAGGGAACAGAGAAAAGAGTCTTTATCTGATGCGTATTTCGCTTTAAAGGCCATTCCGGCCTCAGCGAGCTCAAAAGTCATCAAGTCGGCGTCTGTGGGGACATCGTCAAGGATCAGAATGCGTAGTGCCTGTTTCATAGTTTAACCTCAATGTTGATGGTAGTATAGGCAATCAATCCCTTGATCGCAAGTGTTAATTCATCCATTCCCTGATGGATTTTTAAGATGTTTCGTTTCTTAAATAAAGCCTTCACCCTATGGAAGATATTACCGAAAAATATAATAATTATTTGAAATGAAAACTCACTATCGAATCATACTTCTTGTGTTGGTCGCGGCGGGCTCTTTTCTGGCCGGGTCATGGGTTACCCACTATGGAAGCAACCATAAAGCAACGGTGGAACGCAAAATTATCCATTATGTGGATCCGATGAATCGTTCCCTCAAATACGACAAGCCGGGCATTGCGCCTTGCGGCATGCCCCTCGAACCGGTCTATGCTGACCAGAGTACATCTGCCGCCGAAGGAACTGATCCCCGGACGTCCATGCCGCCTGGCACGGTCCGGATATCCGTTGAAAAACAGCAGTTGATCGGCGTTAAGGTGATGACCGTTGAAAAGGCACCCTGGAGTCATAACCTCCGGGTACTGGGAAGGGTGGCCCCGGATGAGACGCGTGTTTACCGGATCAATGCCGCCGTCAACGGCTGGATCGATGCCGCCCTTCCCGTAACGACCGGCAGTCTCGTGAAAAAAAATCAATTGCTGGCCACATTCTATTCGCTGGAATATCGTTCCATATTACAGTCTTATTTCAACATCATTGGTTCCAGCAAGTCGAATTCCCCCACTAATAAGCCTGAAGAGCCAACCACTCGCTACAGCGCCGCCCAGCTTAAACAAATGAGAGACACGATCCGGAACTTGGGCCAAAGTACAGAAAATTCCCAGAACGAATATTACAAGAAAAATCTTTTTAACTACGGAATGAGTGAGTACCAGCTGGAAGAAATGGAACGAACCCGAAAGATTCCCGATGTCCTGGAAATACGGGCTCCGATTCCAGGTTTTATTCTTTCGCGGAACATCTCTCCCGGCCTGCGCTTTGACAGGGGAGTAGAGTTCTTCCGGATTGCCGATCTTTCTCGCATCTGGATCATCGCCGATGTTTTTGAAAACGAGGCATCCTTTTTCAAGCCCGGGATGCGGGTAAAAATGGAACTCCCTTACCAGAAAAAGACCTTGTATGCCCGGATGAGTAATGTGTTGCCCCAATTCGATCTCGCCACGCGCACCCTGAAGATCAGACTGGAGGCGGAAAACCCCGGCTATACCATGCGTCCCGATATGTTCGTGAACGTGGAACTCCCCGTGACCGGTCCGCCGGCAATAATTGTCCCGGTGGACGCGGTCGTCGATTCGGGGCTGAAAAAGACAGTGTTTGTTGACCGGGGGAACGGTTATTTCGAGCCGAGGCAGGTAGAAACAGGACGCTCGCTGGGAGAACGGGTCGAGATCGCTCGGGGACTCATGCCCGGTGAAAAGATTGTCGTTTCCGGGAATTTTCTGATTGACTCCGAGACGCGAATGCAGCAAGCCACCGCCGGGATCACCGGAAAGATCAGCCGCGACCCGGTGTGCGGGATGAACATCGACGAGGACCGCGCCAGGACAGAGGGCAACTACCTGGAATACAAGGGCCGGACCTACTTCTTCTGCGATCCCAAGGAACGGGAAGACTTCCGCAAGGGGCCGGAGCGGTATCTGAAATTGTCTCCGGGGCAGAGGGTCATGCCGCCCCCCAAGACAAAAGCAAAGACCGCCGCTGATCACACATCGCACGGGGCCATGAAAATGGAAGAACCGCAGGGTGTGAAAGTGAAGCCTCTTGATCATGATGGCAGTATGAAAACTGCCATGCCGAAGGATTCGGGGTCATCATCCCTGCCGCCCGGGATCGCACCCATGCAGGGAGAAAAAATACGTGTCACGTTTCCTCCGGCGTCCGGAAATCCGGCCCGGATGGTGTCTGGCCCGGGCGCCGGGCCGGCAAGCTCCGGTTTGCAAGGTCCCACCTCCATGCCCTCACAAATGCCGGGAAGCACGTTTCCTCAGCCACCCGGTGCTCCGACCCAGATGCTGCCCGGTTCACCGGGGGCTGTAACCTTATCGGAACCAAAAGCCGAGGGGCCAGGCCGTTCGACCAGTCGTCCACCGAGGAGAAGGGGAGCGTTGCCATTTGAGGGTGCGGTCATACCCGGTATTCAGGAAGGTTCCTCCGTGCCGCTGCCAAAAACCAACGGAGTCGTCTCTCCAGGAGCAGAGCCCGCCAAGACTGAGCAGCAGATGAAGGCTACCGGTGGTGGTCAAAGCCATGATTAACCGGATCATCGACTTTTCCGCCCATAACAAGCTGATCATTTTCCTGATCGTTGCCGCTGCCTCCATCATGGGGTGGTGGTCCATGAAGCACCTGCCTCTCGACGCCATTCCGGATTTGTCGGAAACCCAGGTGATTATCTATTCCCGCTGGGACCGCAGTCCGGATATCGTCGAGGACCAAGTCAC
>JANXZC010000047.1 GCA_025355725.1 Syntrophus sp. (in: bacteria) | reverse complement strand
GGGGCCGGAGATTAGGGAACTGGAAGAAAAATTGGCCGCTTATGTCGGCGTTAAACATGCCGTCGGCTGCGCATCGGGGACGGACGCCCTGCTCATGGCCCTCATGGCCTATGGAGTCGGCCCCGGCGATGCGATCTTTACGACCCCCTTCACCTTTGTCGCTACGGCGGAGGTGATCAGTCTCCTGGGGGCGACACCGATTTTTGTGGATATCGACCCCGTTACTTTCAACATCGATCCGGTGAAGCTGGAACAGGCGATTCTGGCATTACAGATGCGAGACCCTTCATGCCACCCTCTGCCTGGGGCAATTATCCCTGCTGTCCCAGAAGGCGCCGGGATAACCGTTGCGTCAAGCTACAACTTTGAATCTTGCGCCCTTCGTCCCAGGGGAATAATTGCTGTGGATCTCTTCGGCTTGCCGGCGGATTACGATGTTATTAACGCCATCGCGCGGAAGCATGATCTCTTTGTTATCGAAGACGCAGCCCAATCCTTCGGGGCCGAATACCACGGCCGGAAGGCTTGTTCCCTTGCTGATATCGCCTGCACCTCCTTCTTCCCCGCCAAGCCCCTCGGCGGCTATGGCGACGGCGGGATGTTATTCACCGACGACGATGAACTGGTAAATGTTCTACGTTCCATCCGTGTCCACGGACAGGGGAGTGACAAGTACGAAAACGTGCGAATCGGCATCAACGGCCGCCTCGACACTCTGCAGGCGGCAATCCTCCTGGCCAAGTTCACCATCTTTCCCGAAGAGGTGGAGATGCGCCAGGTCGTCGCCGAGCGGTACAGGACATTATTAACCACAGATGATCCGGATAGCCGCACGGGGGTCAATGTTCGGGCAGTAATGCCACCGACGGCGCCTTCCGGATATAAAAGTGTCTGGGCCCAGTATTCAATATTGGCAAATGATGAGGGAGCCCGGGCAAGATTGCAGGAGGTCCTGAAGATCGCCGGTATTCCCACGGCCATTTACTACCCACGGCCTCTCCATCTCCAGGGGGCCTTTGCAGCGCTGGGGTACAAACCTGGCGATTTTCCTGTCAGTGAGGAAATGGCCGGCCGTATCTTCAGCCTTCCCATGCATCCTTATCTGGATGGGGGCGATCAGGAATTGATATGCCGGCATTTAAAGGGAGAGCCTTGACCGCAGTGAATAATCTTAATAATCATGGATAACTAAAAGGATTATCAGGTGAAAATATGTTATGTTGGCGATGCAGGGTCCATTCATACTCAAAAATGGGTTAATTATTTCGCCGGCAAAGGGCATAAAGTTTGCCTAATCTCACCTAGACCGTTTAGTGGCAATGGTCTCCGGAACGTCAAACTTCATGTGCTTAAAATGATAAATGGTGTCAGATTCATGAATGTGCCATTAGTCATGATTCAAATTGCGAGAATAATTAACAGGGAAAATCCGGACATTCTTCACGCACACCAGGTTACGCAGAGTGGATTCTGGTGTGCGATGTGTGGTTTTCATCCATATGTTCTGACAGCTTGGGGTTCCGACATTGTGGTGCAGCCCCGGAAGTCCAAGCTAATCAGGTGGAAGGCGACATTCGCGTTAAAGAGAGCGGATGTGATAACGTGCGATGCGCAGCATATGGCGGATAGAATGGTGGAGATGGGTGTTGCCAGAGAGAAAATCAAACTCATTCATTTTGGAGTGGATACTGAAAAGTTCAGCGCGAAAAAGAGAGATGCAAAAATCAAAGAGAAATTGAATATTACATCTGCTTCACCGATAGTGATTTCACTTCGGAGCATGAGCCCAATCTATGATTTGGAATCATTGGTCAAGGCGGCGCCACTGGTTCTTGAAAAAGTGCCAGAGGCGAAGTTCCTTATTGTCGGGGATGGTGAACAAAGAAGCTATTTGGAGAACCTTGCAACATCATTGGCTGTTTTTGATAGTATGAGATTCGTAGGACCGGTTTCTAACAACGATATTCCTCGCTATTTGGCGTCGTCGGATGTCTATGTTTCTACTTCGCTCTCTGATGCCGGCCTTGCTGCCAGCACGGCGGAAGCCATGGCATGTGAGTTGCCGGCAGTGGTTACCGATTTTGGTGATAACAGCCAGTGGGTTAAGGATGGACACGGAGGTTTTGTTGTCCCCCTAAAGAGTCCGCCTTTGCTGGCGGAAAGAATTGTTTGCCTGCTGAAAAACGAAGATATCCGTAGCAAGTTTGGTAAATTCAATCGGGAAGTCATTGAGGAAAGAAACGACTATAATAAAGAGATGGGAAAAGTCGAACACCTCTATCTGACGCTGACAAGAGGAGCTTGATTCATTCATGCGACCCTTGGCATTGAGTGTGAAAAATTAATAACGGTTATAATCCAAAGTCTTTCTGGAACGAAAGGTTCAGTAGAGCTGGGCATACCGGCGAGCTTAACCCCACACTTTACGCTTATGATCAACCTCAACGTCTAAGAGCAATTGGTTGGGCGCTATCCCGTTCGAAAGTTCTGATAACCTCAAATACCAAGATCCTTGATATTGGTTGCGGGACAGGTGATGTGATTGAGTTGTTGGTGCAACATAGTGAACCTGAGATCACAGGGATTGATATTAGCGATAATACGATTGATTACGCGAAAAGAAGGTTCGCTGCTTACACAAAGGTAGAGCTATTAACTGCCAGAGTGGAAGAAATGAATTTCCCATCGGTTTCTTTTGATTTGGTCATTGGCATTAACATTCTGCAACACATAACTGATGAAGAGGAGTTTCTTGGAGCCATTGAGAATATCATTCGAGTCACCAAAGGGGACGGTCATATACTCGTTATGGACTTTTCGCCTGTTAAGGCGGACAAAAGACGGCCTTCTCCTTACGTAGTCTATAGGTCAAGACAAGAATATATTGACACTTTTAATAACGGAGGATGCAAGTTTATCTCCGAATTTGGTTTACCTCGGATAGGCGTTCGCCTCTATCGTGGGGTAAGCAAGGTGGGTGGTTTTATTCGTTTGTTGGGTTTTCAATCAAAGCAGAATCGAGATGTTTCGTTGACAAATGAGGCAAACTTACCCTGGAGTTCCCGTATGGGTGATTTCATGAGAAACCTGATACTCAAATTTGCCAGGCCATTAGATTACTTTTTGGCACCGTTCCCCTCGCGATATACGGATATGAGGATCTTAATCTTCCAAGTGTCTTCGAGATGACTTCAGATTTCCTGAAGAAATTCTTTACATATGGTCTTGGCAACGTTCTCCAAAGCGCGCTCAGCCTTATTCTCCTGCCTCTTTATTTGCGCTTCTTGAGGCCTGACGAATATGGAGTTATTTCCGTACTCTCTGTGACGATGTCCCTGCTTGCTCTTTCCATTAGTGCCGGGATGATGAATGGGCTCATTCGACTTTATTATGAGACTGAGGGTTTACAGAGAAGAAAGCTTATTGGTACCACCTGGCTTTGGTATCTGGCCGTTGCCGCTTTAGGAGGGGCAATTCTATTTACCCAAGCAAGACCTTTGTCTGCGGTGTTATTTCGCGCTGAGCTCTATGAAAGCTCTATGCGGATTGTCGGTGTTGCTTTCTTTTTCCTTATGGTGCAAATTGTCCCTTTTTACATCCTGAGACTGGAAAAGAAGGCCGGACAGTATGTTGGATTTTCCTTGTTCAATTTCCTTGTTGATTTCACCCTGAAATTGTTCTTCATCGTTTCGTTGGGAAAGGGAATCGAAGGATACTTTGCATCAAGTGCTATTGCCAACATGCTGACCGTGGGACTTATGACCCCCTTTGTGGCAAAATATGTAAAATTATCTCCTGATATTCCATCGCTTAAAAAATTATTGAAACTTGGATTTCCCTATGTGTTCAGCGGCATTGCGGTGTGGACTATCGATGTCTCGGATAGACTGCTGTTAAATCATTTCTCCGGAGAGGCAGTTGTTGGCGTCTATTCGGTGGCTTACAATTTTGCCAATATTTTCAGGGTGCTTTTGGCCACTCCGGCAGCCCTCTTGGTGGACCCCTTCTTTTTCGCCTTTGCTGCTGCAAGACCTGCAGCTGACACCAAGAATCTTCTCCAGAGGATGCTGATCTACTCTTTTCTGGCCGGCGGTGTTGTGTACTTGGGCATTACTTTAAGCAGCGGCGGGGTGCTTCAGGTATTAATCTCTCAATTTGGCGCCAAGAAAGAATATTTACCAGCCGCAAACCTGGTGCCCATACTCACCTTAGCTCCTTTTATCTATTTTCTGATTATGCCATCCATATTGGGGGGACTCTGGGTCAAGAAACCAGAGATCTTTTCGGTCGCGTGCTTATGCGCGGCTGGACTCAATGCAGGGCTGAACTTTTTTATAATCCCGAAGTTTGGCGCCGCGGGCGCCGCGGTGACTACAGTCATAGCCTACCTCCTGCTGCTTGGTCTCAGTTATGGACGGCTCGAACGATTCTTATCCGGAGGCTATGACTGGAAGAAGGTTGCCAGAGTCATGTTGTACTTGGCACTTGCCTTCACGATTGGTTGGCAGATATGGATAGATCAGCCAGTGGCATCTCTAATTATAAAGGTAATCGTAGGTATATTGGTATTTGCCTTTCTCACTCTTTTTGCCGGTGACATCTTGACAAAGGTGGAACGGGACAAGATGCTGGCTTATATTCGATCATAATAAAGCCGATTATTGGTGGTAGATTAACACAATGGATTACTTAGCAGCAGGCACGGTCACGCTCTTGTTATTGGTTGCCGTTCCCGTTATAGCCATTTTCCGGTGGGAGTATGGTTTGGCAATAACCTTGGCGAGTCTGAGCCTGATAAATCGTTTGAAAACAATCTACTTTGTAGATTTAGGATATGCAGTTATTACCGCTGAGACTGCTTTCGTCCTTTTACTTCTGATTGTTTGGCGCATCCGGGTTGGCAAACGACCCGAGAGATTCGATCCGTACTTGATGGGGCCGGTCTTCGTGCTTCTTATTTCGGGCGTTGCGTCTCTTTTCTGCTCACTGGATGTACGTGTAAGTCTTAGATTGTTGATTGCTGGTGTTATTGAACCAATAGTATTGTTTTATCTTATAATAAATAATATTAAAGGCATTAATCAGGTAAAATTAGTTATATACGCGCTAATGGTTTCTGCGACGTTTGCAACTTTTTATGGTCTCTGGCAGGT
>JANXZC010000002.1 GCA_025355725.1 Syntrophus sp. (in: bacteria) | reverse complement strand
ATATTCCAGATCGCTGCGGACGGAACTTTTCTCAACTTGAACCAAGCCTTTGCACGCATATTCGGATATGCATCTCCCGAAGAGTTGATCCACGGTGTGAGACATATTAAACACCAGATGTATGTCCACCCGGAGGATCGCGAAAAGATCAAGGAGATCCTCGCAGAAGCAGGACAAATCCAGAACAGTGATTGTGAATTTATTGACAAGCAGGGCAGAAAAATATGGGTTTCCATCAACGCCCATACCGTCCGCGACGCGACCGGCTGTTTCCTCTATTATGAGGGAACAGTTACGGATATCAGCGAGCGCAAGCTCATGGAGCAGAAGCTTCTGGAAACGAAGGACAAGCTCTACGAGGCCCAGCGCATCGGCCACATCGGCAGTTGGTCCTATGACCTGGTCAGTGGCGCCATTTGGTATTCCGACGAGATGTGCCGTATCGTCGGCTGTGATCCCAGTCAAAGCCCCTTTGATTTGGAAGCCTTTCTGCAGCGAGTCCACCAGGAAGACAGGGAGGGAGTGGCAAAAGCCCTTGAGGCGGTGGTAGCGGGAATGAAGCCCTACGACCTGAGCTATCGCATCGTTTTATCCGACGGATCGGAACGGATCATGCATTCCCTGGGGAAGGTTTTCTGCGAAAGCCAGGGACATCCAACCCGCATAGCGGGCATCACGAAGGATATCACGAAGGAAAAAATCCTCGAACGACAGGTCATGCATCGGGAAAAACTCGCCTCCCTGGGGATGCTCGTCTCCGGAATCGCCCATGAGATCAATAACCCCAATAACTTTATCACCTTCAATATCCCGATTTTGAGGGATTATATCTGCGAGCTGATGCGAATTGCCGACGCCTACGCCGAAAACCATCCCGACTATGGGCTCTTCGGCATGACTTACAGTGAATTCCGGGAGGACATCTTCAATCTGCTCGACAATATCGAGCATGGGACCGACAGGATCGACGGCATTGTTAGGAAACTGCAAGAGTTTTCCAGAAAGAATAATGGCGAAGAGCGCCGCTTGGCGGATGTCGGGGAGATCGTCGGTCGGGCCGTTGCCCTTTGCAGTAGCCAGATCGGACGCACGGTCAACGCTTTTGAGGTGGAGATAACTCCGGGACTGCCGTCGATGCAGACCGACGCCGACGCCTTGGAACAGGTCCTGATCAACATCCTGATCAACGCCGGTCAGGCGGCCGACAAGGAAGAATCCCGGATTGTCCTGCGCGTGGCCGGGGGGGCTTCCTGGAAAAAACGGATCATTATTGAAATCGAGGATAACGGCTCTGGTATGGATCAGGCGACCAAAGACGGCATCTTTACGCCATTTTTTACGACGAAGCCAAGAGGCAAGGGGACGGGCTTAGGACTTTACATTGCCAACAATCTGATCGAGAGCCTCGGGGGGACAATTGAGGTGGAAAGCGAGCCCGGCCAGGGGAGCCTTTTCCGGATCATCATCCCGGAAGTATTAATGGAATAACGGCAGGGGGAATGGAATGAGCGAAGGCATTATTGTCATCGACGACGAAAGGGACTTTCTGGAAAGCATCAAGCGCGGACTGATTGGCACGGGTTTCCACAGGCTGTCTCTGGAGACCAGTCCCTGCCGGGCGGCGGAGGCCTTCCGGAGAGGCGAGTCTTTTGACATCGCCCTGATCGATGTTTCCATGCCGGAGATGGACGGGGTGTCCCTGCTGGAAGAGATCAAAAACACAAGTCCCGATACGGAATGTATCATGATCACGGCGGTGAACGAGGCCCGGGTCGCCGTGGAGTGCCTGAAGAAAGGGGCCTATGATTACTTGACCAAACCCATCTCCCGTGATGAACTGGTCTTTGCCATCAAAAGGGCACTGGAAAGAAAGAGATTGCTTCAGGTTCTTTCCGTTGGCAAGGCGAAGCAACGGCCGCAGATATTGAACAAAGAGGCCTTCCGCCCCATCGTCACGCAGTCGGAAAAGATCATCCGCTTACTGAGAGAAGCGGAGCTCCATGCCGTTAGCGATGTCCCCGTCTTGATTACCGGGGAAAGCGGTACGGGTAAGGAGCTTTTAGCCAAGGCGGTCCACCAGTGTTCCCAGCGCTCCGACTTTCCTTTTACCTCCATCAACATGGCTTCCCTGACGGACAATCTCTTCGAGGCTGAGTTCTTCGGTCATACGAAGGGAGCCTTCACGGGGGCGGACAAGGAGCGGGCCGGCTTTCTGGAATCCACGCACCGGGGGACCCTTTTTCTCGATGAGATTGGCGATCTGCCCTACGAATTTCAGGGAAAGCTGCTCCGGGTTCTCCAGGATGGTGAATTCATGAAGCTCGGAACGAGTGTCGCCCGCCGCGTCGATATCCGCATCATCGCTGCGACCAATACGGATCTGGAGATGCTCAGAGCGAAACATTTGTTCCGGAATGACCTTTACTGGCGCCTCAAGGGAGCCTGGTTGCACATTCCACCACTTCGGGAACGAAAAGAGGATCTGTTCATCCTTATTCAGTCGTTCCTGAAAGAGTTTTGCAGGGACAAGGAAGGGATGGGCATCACCGGCGAAGCCATGGCGGCGCTGTCGGTCTATGACTTTCCCGGCAATATCCGCGAGCTCCGTTCCATCGTCCAGGCGGCCTTAAATCTGGCCTGCGATGGACCGCTCTCCATGAAATCTCTGCCCCCCTATGTCCTCAAAGCCGTAGAACAAGAGAAAAGACGGAAAAGCGCTACGGAAGAGCCGGCGGCGGAAAAGCCCCTCGCCCACATGGAGCGGGAATATATTCTCAGGGTCTATGAACAAACGGGGAAAAATAAACTCCGGACGGCGAAGCTCTTAGGCATCGGCCTCAATACCCTCCGTCGGAAGCTGTCAGCCTACAATGTAGAATAGCACCCTGCCATAGCGTGCCATGCCAAACTGGCACACCCATTCTATTAATCCAGTAAAAACAATCATTAACATATCCAGGTAGGCCATTTTGGCATTAGCGTAATGGCGCGTAGAACGAACGCTGCCAACCCTCCTGTCTTGTAAATACCTAAAATATAACGCGATAAATGCAAATACGCCCGTGGCATGATCCGTGCTGTTCTTGTCACTAAGATTGACTGACAAGGAGTTCGAGCATGACCGTTCTGATCGTAGATGACGAAATTGATCAGCTTCAGACGTTGCGACGGGGACTGAAGGCCAAAGGATACGTAGTGGTGGAGGCTCTGAGCGTCGACGAGGCCTTGGAGGCGATTTCCCGGCATGGCGACGCCATTGACGTCGTCCTGTCGGATTATAAGATGCCCGGGAAGAACGGGGCTGTTCTCTTTCGGGAACTGCGGGGTCGGAAAAGCAACCTGCCTTTTGTGCTCATGACGGGCTATGCCGACACCGTCCCCGGGGCGATATCGGTACTGGAGGAGTGCGACGGCTTTATCCAGAAACCCTATACCCTGAACCAGATCATCTCCCGCATAGAAGCGGCAGTGCGGGGAAAACACGAAAATTGAGTGAAGAAAGATTACTTATAGGAGGATATTAGATTTGAAGAAAATGACCTTAAAAATGAAGTTGCTGGTGGGCGGGGTGCTGGTTGTCCTTATCCCCTTGCTCGTGGTGGGGACTTTCTCGGCCATCAGGTCTTCCCTGGCCCTGGAAAACAGTGCCAAGGAACAGGCGGAGCAAATTGCCGGCAGCTTGGCCGGGATGGTGCAATTGGTCCTCATGGAGGAACTTAAAATCGTCAAAGAACTATCTGCCACTAACGCTGTCGTCGCGGCAGCCGGAAAGGTTTCCAGCGGCGGCGATGCCGCTAATGATATTGAGGCGCTGAACGCTGATTTAGCGGCGATCATGAAAAAATTAGGTAATGATTACGATATGCTGTATCTGGTCGACGCCTCCGGTAAGATCTTCGCCGACAACGTGGGTGGAAAGTTTAAGGGGCTGGATATTTCGGATCGGGGGTATTTCAAAGAGGCGAAAGGCGGCAAGGCCAATGTGGGCGCGGTGGCAAAATCTAAGGCAACCGGCAATATCGTAGCCCCGGTCTGCGCCCCGATTTATGCCCAGACGGGGGAGTTTGTCGGGATTGCTGGGGCGGCCATGAAGATTGATTTCCTGGCGGAAAAAATCACCGCCGTTAAAATCGGCCAGACGGGGTATCCTTTTATGAGTGACCAGAAGGGCTTGGTCATCGCCCACCCGAAAAAGGAGTTTATTCTTGAGCTGGATCTGACAAAACTGGCGGGCATGGAATCATTTGTGGGCAAGATGCTGGCCAAACAAAAGGGAGCAGAGTCATATGTATTCAAAGGGACAAATAAGATTGCCGGATTTGCCCCCATCGAATTGACCGGCTGGAGCGTGGCTGTCACGCAGGACACGAATGAATTTCTGGCTGACGCCCACGCGATCCGCAATTTCATCATCATCATCTCCGCCATTTTCCTGGTGATCACGACCATAATGGTACTGATTTTTGCCAACCGGATCAGCATGCCCATCACCAGGGCGGCCAATGAGCTAAACGATGCGGCCGTACAATTAGCCTCGGCGTCCTCCCAGGTGTCCGGTGCCAGTCAGTCCCTGGCGGAAGGGGCCTCGGAACAGGCCGCCGCTGTGGAGGAGACCTCCTCATCCCTGGAGGAGATGTCTTCCATGACGAAACAAAACGCCGACAATTCCGGTCATGCGAACAGACTGATGAAGGAGACCACGAACATCGTCGAGCGGGCCAAAGGTTCCATGACTAAACTCACCCAGTCCATGTCGGAAATAAAGAAGGCCAGTGAGGATACGTCGAAGATCATCAAGACCATCGACGAGATCGCCTTCCAGACGAACCTCCTGGCTCTGAATGCCGCCGTGGAAGCGGCCCGGGCGGGTGAGGCGGGGGCAGGCTTTGCCGTCGTGGCCGAAGAGGTCAGAAACCTGGCCATTCGTGCCGCCGAAGCCGCCAAGAACACCTCCGTCCTGATCGAAGATACGGTCAAGAGGATCGGCGACGGGTCGGTATTGGTCAATACGACCAATGACGATTTTCTGGCGGTCGCCCAGAGCGCTGTCAAAGTTGGAGAGCTGGTAGCCGAAATATCCGCCGCCTCGGATGAACAATCCACGGGGATTGAGCAGATCACCAAGGCCGTTTCGGAGATGGACAAAGTCGTTCAGGAAAGCGCCGCTAACGCCGAAGAAACGGCCAGCGCCTCCGAGGAGATGAACGCCCAGGCGGAACAGGTCAAACAGGTGGCCAAAACGCTGCTCGATGTTGTGGGCGGCAGTGTCGAGAGCGTCGGGACGCCGGGGACTTCAAGGGAACGGCAGAGTGGCGCCGCCCGCGCCGGCTCCAGAGTGGCCAAAATGGCAGGGAAAGCAAATATCTTCGGAAAGAAAACAACGGCGGAGCGAATGATTCCCTTTGCCGACAGGAAGGCATCGCACGGAAACGATGACTTTCAGGATTTCTGATTAGCTAGCAATAACGCGCCATGAGAGGGGCGGGTCTCGTCCCCCCTACCGCCCCTCTTATGGCAGCTTTACTTTGTTCTGCCTTACTTCCCGTTCTTGACTATTCAAAATATCCTTGTATCTTCTCAACATACCGTAACCTATCAGCTTCGTTTCATGATGCGGTTGTTCAAAAACGGGCATGCTATCATTGAAATGACTTCAGCCACTCAATAATGTCGTTTGATGCGATGGCCGGGGTGTTTGTGTGGTCACTGCCCACAACGACGTACTTATTCCGGGTGTTTGCGGGTGCCTTGTCGAATACGTAAGATGACCCCCGTTTATACATGCTGTCCCGTGTCCCCACAACCCACAGCAAGGCGGTCCCCGGTTTGAGCTTGGCCGCATTTGCGGGCATTACGGCATTACCGTCGGGATCAAACCAACTTAGATAATTCTTGGCCGTTACGCGGATTTCCGTCTCTCTGCCCTGATTGGTATCGGCAAAGAAGGCCCATTCATCGCCTTTCCCTTCTTTTACCATTTTCCTTGCCCGCTCGACACTACTGCCGGTGACAGACAGGAAGTTCGCGGATTCCGGCACATGACCCGGGGCCATGGCCACTAAACCGGCTACAGGGAATCTTGCTGCATATCCCAGAGCCACATTCGCCCCCAAGCTGTGGCCGGCAACAAATATCTTCTGAGCTCCCTGTTTTTTCAGCTTGTCAACAGCGGCATCAACTTCCCCAAAGGTATCTTCATAACTCCTATCATATTTGCGGCCCTTCGCATAAGGCATCTCCGGAGATATCACGATGAACCCGGCCCGCTGCATCGTACCCGCAAGGCCCTCTATGGCAGGATGGTCAGGATAGGCGCCCTTGCCGTGAAGCACTACCACCCCGATCGTCACATCCGCGGCCATGGCCATGGCCGCAACCATACAGATAACAGACGAAATCAACCCTATGATTTTTTTTCCACGCCACATGAAATCCCTATTTAAACAGCCTATTGCACTACAAACTTTTCGGTCCGATTAATAAAAAAGACTCCCATGAACACTATTTACTATATTGGTTTGGACATTTACAAGAAAACAATTTATTGTTGTCTAACCACTTCGTAGCGGTGATAAATGAAAACAAAAGAGAAAAATGATGTTTGCCGTTGTCCTTGGGTTGACGTGAGTAAACCCGATTATGTCGAATATCATGATAAAGAATGGGGTGTTCCGGTTTTTGACGACAGATTGTTATTTGAGTTTCTGTCTTTGGAATCTGCCCAGGCAGGTTTGAGCTGGTACACGGTGCTAAAAAAAAGGGAAAATTACCGAAGGGCATTTGAAAATTTTGAGCCGGAAAGGATTGCCCGATTTGATCAGGCGAAGATTGAAGAACTGTTGCTTAATCCGGGGATAATTAGAAATAGATTGAAAATTGAAGCTACCGTTAATAACGCCCAGCGATTTCTTGAGGTTCAGGGGGAATACGGAAGCTTTTCAAACTATATATGGGGTTTTGTCGGCGGCAAATCCAAAATCAATAACATACGGAAATTATCGGATTACCCGGCAACAAGCAAGGAGTCGGACGCATTAAGCAAGGATCTGAAGGCCAGGGGGTTTAAATTCTTGGGGGCTACCATATGTTATGCCCATATGCAGGCAACGGGCATGGTAAACGACCACGCTTTCGATTGTTTCCGGAGAGCGGAGATAATTGAGAAATATGGTTCTTAGCTGCCATGATTCCGAAACATCAGGAAGTTCTTTATCTGGAAATTAGTAGGATGGCCATACTTTTTTCTTGACTATTAATAATAATACGAACCACAGTCAAACTTGGGAAAAAGATAAACATAGGCCTATATAACGGGGCAAAGCAACAGTCTGACAGTCTCGCTGGTCCCCCATGCAATAGTGTAGGAAAACATTAATGAATACATTCAACCCCGATACCTACTGCGGTGCGTGCTCCATAGTAATGCACGGCGAAACCGGTCGCGCCGACGGGTTCGCCGCCTGCCTCGGAAGTGTGCCGAAGGAGGATCTCGCTTGCGGCGGATGCAAATCCGACACCGTGTACGCAGGTTGCAGCACATGCAGCCTCCGCCGTTGCGCACGGGAGAAGGGCGTTGAGCACTGCGTCAACTGTGCCGATTACCCGTGCAAGATGTACAGCAAATGGCAATCAGTGGCGAAGTTCCTCCCGCACACGCACGAGGCTGCATCCAGCCTGGAGGCGATCAAACGCGACGGCGTTGGCCCTTGGCTCGCGGCGCAGAAAAAGCGCTGGTTGTGCCCCAACTGCGGCGCGCCTTTTTCATGGTATGCGCCGGAGTGCTGCAAGTGTGGCCGCAGTCTCACATCCGAAGCGCACAAGATATCTGGCTGGAGGAAACTCCTGTGCCGTTTTGTACTTCCTATGGCGTACCGGAAAGGAAAGGAGAAAAGGCCGACGGATTAGGAAATTGGGGACAGACCCATTTTTTCCATCATGCATGGACCTGTCAACCCACCCACCCAATTCAATCCAGCGGACTGTGGCACATCTCGCCCCTATAGAGCCATGATTATGGAACAGAATTTAAACAAGGTAGAGAACCTGTACGATTCATTAGCAAAAGAATATGCAGAAACATTCTCCGGTGAACACGAAAAGAAACCGAAAGACCGGGAAATTCTCCACAGATTTGCGCAAGAGATCGGGGGCAGAAGGCCGGTCTGGGATTTCGGCTGTGGTCCCGGTCAAACTGCAAAATATCTGAAAAACCTTGGTATTGAAATCTCAGGGCTGGATCTGTCCGAAGAGATACTGGCACAGGCGAGAACGATTCACCCGGAGATACACTTTCGAAAAGGGAATATTCTTGAGCTCGAATTTGAAAACGACTCCATAGCCGGTATTGTAGCCTTCTACGCTGCTGTTCACTTTACGGAAGAACAAGTAGGGGTGGCATTCCGGGAAGTGTTTCGTGTATTACAGCCGGGGGGAATATTCCTTTTCACCTATCACATCGGTGAGCAGACAATCCACATAGACGAGTTTCTCGGTAAGAAAGTCGATATAGACTTTATGTTTTTCACTTCCGATTTTATTTTCCGTTGCCTAAAGGACAGTGGATTTGAAGATATAGAAGTAATCGAGAGAGAACCATATCCCGGGCTGGAGTACGAAAGCCGGAGGGCTTATGTGTTTGCGATAAAGCCGGATGTGATCACTTGAATGCGCGCGATCTGTGGAAGAGGCATAACTCGAGAGACATAAAAAGGCATTGACAATGTGTAGCCAGAAGGATACGATATCTCATGATCGAAATACGCAAAACTGATATTTTCGCTCAGTGGCTTGACGGACTGCGCGACCTCCGGGCAAGAGCTCGAGTTCAGGCCAGAATCGAGCGCTTGGCCGCCGGAAATGCCGGAGATGTGAAAGCTGTTGGAGAGGGTGTCTCTGAATTGCGAATCGATTACGGTCCGGGGTACAGAGTGTATTTCACGAAGCGTGGGCGTGCAGTGGTTATTCTGTTGGCAGGGGGCGATAAGCATACCCAGGCTAATGATATAAGAATTGCTCAGCGCCTCGCAGATAATTTGTAGGAGATTCATCGATGAGAAAAACTATAACCACGCGATACGACGTTTCCGAACATCTCCGTACACCGGAGGAGATGGCTGCCTATCTGGAAGCATGCCTTGAGGAGGCGGAAGGAGATGCTGCATTTATTGCCAAAGCTCTGGGCGATATAGCTCGTGCGAAGGGAATGACCCAAGTGGCACGTGATGCCGGCCTGTCACGAGAAAGTCTTTATAAAGCTCTCTCCGGTGATCGCAGTCCGGGCTTTGATACTATCCTCAAAGTAATAGGTGCATTGGGTATCCAACTACATGCCGTGGCTGTGCAAAACTCCATCTCCCAACCGGTCGCTCCAGCGGAACCACAGAATTCAGCGGGCCGCTGAGCTCAGTCCTTCGCGTCGCCAGCGGTGGCTTTTTTGGATTAAGGATTCATCACTCTCATTATGGGCCTAAAAAAGTGAATCAAGGGAGCGGACCTTCGTGTCCTTGGGCACGTAAATCTGGTGATTCATGCCCCGAACCGCTGCCTCGGCTTTGGCCAGATCGGGATCGTTAAGGGCGCGACTGACTTCACCGGGGGCGATTTCCTTGCTGTAGGCATTGACCCAGTTCACCACGGCCGCCGGGTTGTTCATGGTGATGAGGAGGGCGAGCTGATTTAGCTTTTCCTCGCTTTCATACATATTCTTCAGCAACTTTTCATATTCTTCCTGGTTGGTCATGGTCGTGGCAAGAACGGACAATCTTTCACAACGGGAGACCCGCTGGATGTCCATGATTTGTGACGCCGAGGCGGCGGTCTGAAGAAGGGTCTTATTCCAGGCTATATCGCCGAGATTGACCGTCAGGCCCGTGGTGGGGATAGGGATGTTGGTCCCCTTGATGCTGAAACTGCTGCCCTGATATTCGACAATCGGTTTGCATTCCTGGAGGCATACATACTGGCCGTTCGGCCGTTTCACCTGATAACAGGTGGGGCCGGAGCAGGCGGTTAAAAAAGCGGTACCGATCAGCACCGACAAAATAAGAGCAGTTATCCTTTTCATGTGACCCTCCGGATTTATTAGTCTCAATGCAAGTCCATTTACTTTCAGCGTATTGCTGCGGCTAAGGGCTCTTTACCAGCCGGATGCCGACGCTTTTGAACCATTTGCCTGGGGAAAAAAAGAAGCGAAACGAGGAGCGGGTGTCTCTTGCCTGGTCCAGCCAGCATCCGCCCCTTAAAACCCGTGATGTGCCGTCATTGGGTCCTTTGGGATTTTCCTGCGGGCTCGCTTTATAATAATTTTCATCGTACCAGTCCTGAACCCACTCCCAGACATTTCCGGTCATGTCATAAATTCCCAAACCATTGGGTTTTCTTTCGCCCACCCGATGGGTCCGGTCTTCGGCGTTTGCCTCGAACCAGGCGAAATCGCCGATCCTACCTTCGCTGCTCGTCCCCGCCCATTTATCCATTTTACCGCCGCTACGGGCGGCGTATTCCCATTCGGCCTCGGTGGGCAGGCGGTACTTCTGTCCCGACTTCCCGTTCAGCTCCGCAATGAAAGACTGGGAATCGGACCAGCTTATGGACTCCACCGGGCAGGCCTCACCGCAATGCTTGAAGTGGGACGGGTTGTTCGCCATGACCTTCTGCCATTGGCCCTGGGTGACCTCGTATTTTCCCATATAGAAATCGTCCAGGCAAACCTCGTGGACCGGTTTCTCCGGGGCGTCGCCGTCTCCGAAGCCGTCTCCCATCTGATAACAGCCGCCCTTAACGAGGATAAACTCCATGCCCGTCACGGAATCCGTGAATGCCGGCGGCTGCGTCCCAGGATTCTCACCCCGCTTTTTGGCCGCTACCGTCAAGGCCTTATCTTTCTGCGGCTCCCTTCCTCCGGAGGCGCGGTCGGTTATGGAAGTTTTTCCCGGAACAAAGAAGAAATCCCCGTCTAAGGAAGAGAGTTCCCAGGGCACCTGCTGCCCCCCCGTTTCCTCTCCCAGTTGATGGCGGATTTTTTTGGAGACCTGCTCAATGGTCAGCCCGGGCTCCCGCATGTACTTCAGCATGGCGACGGCATAGGGGCTGTTGTTGCCCGCTCCGTCCCGGGCCACCTGGCCGGGGCCCGTCGAATAGGAGATGAACGATCCGACCGGGGCGTTACTTAAAACCGCCAAGCCCCGCCTTGCGGAGCGGAAGCTGCGGGCGAAGGGATTGTCCCGGCAGGCGTCGAGGATCACGATGTTGAGGCCGTTGCCGGCATTATCCATCTCGTCGAGGACCCGCCCCGCATCCACGGTTTCGTATTTTACGTCTGATTCCTGGGCGATCCGGATACCGATGGGGACAAGGTAATTGATGCCGCCGACCTGCAGGCCGTGTCCGGCATAGTAAAACAGGCCCACCCCGCCCTGCTTGAGGCTTTTGCCGAAGTCGCTGATCGCCGTCTCCATTTCCTTGAGTTTGACGTCCTTCTTGAGGACCACCGTAAACCCCAGTTCCTTCAGGGCGGCGGCCATGTCGACGGCGTCGTTGACGGGGTTTTTCAGGCGGCTCCCTTCATAGGCGCCGTTCCCGATGACCAGGGCCGTGCGCCGCTCCGAGGCGGACAGGGCCAGCGCCGGCAGCAGGGAGACAAGGCAGATCGCCAGGATGAAAGCCTTAAATGTCTTTGTCATGAGTTTCGTTCCCTCACCTGATGTTGGGTCACTCTAAAAGGAAAACCTCCCGTGTGTCAAGGGAGAATGACAGCAAAATAAATGTCAAAAAAGGAACTGCCGGCGCGCCATGATGATGTCTGGGACGTCCCACTTCTTTTGCTCCATCAGGTTAATGAAGGCCCGGCGGTAAAGGAGGGTGACCGTGATGGCGGTCTTGCCGCTCTTTGGGGGGGCAAAGGCATAGGCGCTGGCGTCGGTGGCGAAGGCGGCCAGGCGGTTGTCGCTGACGATCTCCGTATGGTCCCAATAGGCCGCCGTCGGATACTCCTGGGTCCATCTGTTGCTCAGGATCTTCGCGTAGGCCTGGCCGGGATGTCCGGCGTAGTGTCCTTTCCGCACGTCTCCTTTCCCGCACCACTCCGGAAGCCGGGGACCGGAGAGTTGCTTGAGCGCCGTCCCTCGCGAATCCCTCGCCTCCACCAGCAGGATCAGGTGGCGGAGGGGCGAATCGGTGGGGATATGATGCCCCGTCTTGTCATTGATCAAGTTCACATCGACCAGCACCTTGCCGTTCCGAAGCGTTGCCGCGACTTCCATCGTGAGGGAGTTGCGCAGCAGTTCGGTGTCCACGGTCATGTTGTGGTTGTGGATGGCGGCGGGATCGCGCTTGATGCCGCCCTTGCCCGGGGCGATGTTGGTGAGGGCTTTCCCCTTGTAGATCGTGGGGGAGGGCATGTGGCACTCCTGGCAGGTCTTCGCCCGGTCCGATTTCGGGTCGGCATAGGGGCTTTTCAGCCATTCCCCGTAAGAATTATAGATGACCGTATCCCAGAAGACGCCGAAGTGGCAGGAAGCACAGTAGCTGCTCTCTTTAAGCAGGGAGAGGTTTGTGTCCCCGGCGTCGGCATTCACGTCCTCGATGGTGCCGAAGAAGAGCTGGGGCCTTTGCGGATCGTCCTTGAACGGACGTCGCACCGACATGGCCTGCACCCCGGAACTCCGCAACGGTGGCATCTTGGCTGCCGGGTCTATGCGGACATTTTCCACCTTGTGGCAGAAGTCGCAGTGGACGCCGAATTTGTCCGCCCCGTTCACAGCCCGGGGGTCCACTGGACCGGCAAGGGAGGCGCCGGGGATGTGGCAGGGGGTGCAATTGCCGACGGTGTCCGGAAAGTCGAGGAGATAGCCGGGGCCATAGTAGGGTTTGGAGAGATCGGGAGGCATGGGCACCCTCGTGTTGGCCCAGGCGCTGATCTTGCCCCCCGTTTTGTAGCGCGTAGCGGGGCTTTGGTTGCCTGCCGTGTCCGTTCCGTAGTACATGGTGAGGAAGCGGGGATTTCGGGCCGCCTGCAGGTGGGCATCCTTGAGGCTCATCTCGGTAATGGCCGGGTGGCACTCCTTGCAACTGCCCTTGGCCCCTTCCGGAGGGATCCACTCGTATTTGTCGTTGTCGAAGATCTGATAGGGGAGGAGCGTCAGGCGGATGCCCTCTTTAGGAGCCCGGATATTCTTGGTGAGGGCGCTGTAGTAGCCCTCCTTCCAGGCGCTGACATTGACCGCCTTCCCCCCCGTCGGGGGAGAGAGGAGAAAACGCCCCGCCTGGTCGGTGACGACGAATTCCTTTGCCCCCTGGACCCTCACCCGCACCCCAGCGACGGGCCCGTTATGATCCGCGACCGTCCCGGACAGGCCGGCGGAAGCGGCGGCCGCTGCGCCCTGGCCCCAGTTTCCCATAAACCACACGGCCGCGAGCAATGCGGCCGCGACGGCGACGAATACACAGCGGCGGCGGCCTTTCATCATTTTTTCACAAAAGCGGCGCATCACTACCTGCAGTCGGGAAGGGCGATCTTGTTTTTGTCGTAGTCGCAGGCATCCTGTCCGGCGCCGGTGGCCGGCGTCTTTTTCCAGTCGGGGCACCAATCTTTCTTTCGCTCCCCATATCTTTTGACGGTCTTGGCCGTGGCCCGGTATATGGACTCCTTTCCCTCCGCCGAGTTGTCATCCGCCTGGAAGTCCGGCGGCAGCGTGACTTGGAAGCCGTAACAGCCGCCTTTCGGGCACTCCGGGGCCTTGACGGCCCACTGGCAGACCTTGTCTCCCTCGGAGGCGTCATAGGGGGTGGGATTTATCGGGTTATTTGCGTATTTGCACTGCTTTTTATCGCTGTCCCACTTGCAGAAGCTCGCCGGTCGGCAGTTCTCCTCCTTGGCTGCCTCGAAGGCGCCCTGGAATGGCGACATGTCAATCGTCACTTCCATGATGCCCGTTCCTCTATCGTATGCCCGGGGCCAATTGTTCTCCCAGTCGGTCAAAGCCGTGACGACGATGCCGTCGGTATATTTGGAGTCCCCTAACGGTTCCGGCTTTTTCGTGTACACCCGGATCATTTTCACGTTGTTTTTCTTGAACGCCTCCTCATCGAGATTCTTTCCGACGTAGACCTGGAAGGTGACCCGTGTGTGGGCCTTGCCGTCGGACTTGGCGTAGAGGAGGAAGAAATCGTATTTTTTCCCGCCGATGAATTTATTCAGCATCGGCTTTTCATCGGGAGCCGTTTTCACGGTTTTTTTCTGTTTGCCTTCAGATACGGCGGTGTCTATGAAATAAACCCCGTTGTTATAGATCATTGTGCTCCGCTGGAAGATGCCCCCGCCCATCATCCGCGCCATCTGTTGAGGCCCTGCCTCTTCCCCGTCCTTGAGGAGCTGCCGGTATATGGGAACCCCGTAGCAGGCCTGGGTCTTGCAATCGTCCCCCCACTCTTTTTTGTAGTCCTCGTCGTTGATCTTCCTTTTTTTCGTTGCCTCGTCGGGAAAGACGACGGCGGTCACGTAATCGTAGGGCACCTGGAAGCACGTCTTTTCCGAAAGGCATTCGTCGGGCTGCAAAGGGACGGAAAAGAACTCGTCATTGTTCACCGAGATAGTATTGGCCAGGCCGCTCAGCGTGCCGTCCTCGTCGTTGAGTTCCGTCTGACGGTCAACGTCCGTCCAACTGTTGGCGAAGAGACCTTTGGCATCATTCTGGTTATAGGTGCAGTATCCGTCCGTCACCTTGCCTGCATTGACATTGTAGGTCCCCGCTTCAAAGAGGGGAATGATGATAAAATGGCGGAGGTCAACATTGTCGAAGTGGAGGTTGCGTGAGTAGAACGCCGGCGGGTAGTAGAAGCCGTTGGGCTGCTTCCAGCCGATGGCCGCATTGGGCAGGATGCAATCGCCGATTTTTATGTCCCCGGAAGCCTCCTTGGCCCTCGGGATGCCCAGCCCCCGGCCTCCGGAACCGTACATGTAGAGGCTGTTGCAGATGCGTTGCCCCTCTTTGGGGCCGAGGTTACAGTCTATGGGGATCTTATTGATATTCAGAAAGGCGTTTGTCTCCTGATAGACAGGGCCGTCGTAGATGTTGTAGAGCCGCTGGTAGACAGAGAAATTCTCCGTGGGGAAGCTGATCCCCTCGTCGATGAGGGCGCAGAATTTTTCACTGGGGGCGCATTTCAGGGGACTTTTCCAGTTGACGGGTCCCGCCGGTGTCGCGTAGGGATTGCCGGGGTTTTCTTTGTTCATGGGGTTCCAGGGTTGGGTGTTGCCGATAAAGGCGCTTTTCCGGGTGAGGGCCCAGTAGCCGTTGATGACCTGATCGTAGGTGCCGCCGGAGACCATGGTCAGCCCGCCGTTCAGGACATCCGTCAGGACGCTGTCCGTCATTAGAAACCAGTTGGTGCGGAGCCAGATGGCGCTGACGTTGGTGCTTGCCCAGTGGAAAGAGGACGTATAGTCCTCGATAACCGTGACGGCGCACATGCCCGTGCTTCCCTTGTTGCAGATGCTGTTGCAGGATTCCGCCATCTTGCTGCAGTCTTCGCTGCATTTGTTGTACTTATCCATCTGTTCCTTATCGCGGGGGTTGTAATACTGATCGCAGTCTCTTTTAACGCAGTCACCTTTTATATTGTCACAATCGGCGCGGATTCCGGCCACCAGGTTGGCGCCGAAATCGATAATCGTTTTCGGGTTCAGGGAGTCCAGCTTGCTGTCGAAAAGGGGTCTGATAACGCCTTTTTTGTCGGCCTTATCCGCATCGAATACACCGTCGCAGGTGCCGACACTGCCGATGGTGATTAGGGAATGCATGGCGGTGGAGCAGAAATTACCCCGGAAGGACTTCAGGGGTGCGGAAATCATGTCCGTACTCTGGATTCCGGCGTAAGTTTTCCTGTCCCTACTGAATTGGTCTCCTGAAAGGGCGCCGTGTTTCGCCGGCACAATCCAGTAGCAGGCCCCGCAGGTGCCGGCCCCGGCCGCCATGTTATGGTCGAAGGTGTTGTATCCGTTGGCGATAAAGAAAACGGAGGGATGGACGGCGTCACCGGCATCCTGAATAAGGGTATCCTTGCCGCTGGCGGGATTGGCGGCAATGCCGGGTACCTTGCGGGGATTCTGTCCATCGTTTTCCACGGCCGCCCGGGCAAAGATCCCGATATTGCCGCGCAGGGTATTTTCGATCTCCGTTCCTTCGGCGAGGACAAAACCGTGGCCAATGGACTTGTAGCCGACATTGCGCTCCAGTAAGACGTTGTGAGCCCCCCTCAGTTCGATCCAGTGGGTCATCGATTCATTGATCGAACAGTCCCGGACATAGGTGTCCGCCGGCGCCTGGCGGGTCAGAAAAAAATTCACCGGCCCCCGGGCAGCCCTCCCCCCCTGGCCGAGCTGCCGGAGCTCGACGCCCTGCATCTGGAACTGATTGAATCCCTGGCGGACAATGGTGTGGCCGCCGAAGTAGCCGTCCGCACCGGCCACAGGGAGGGATTCGCCATAATTATTGCCTTCCGACACGATGCGGATATTACGGGTAAGCAGGGCGACGGCGGCCCTGGTTTCGACTTCCCTGATCTTGAATCCCTCGTCGGTGAGGCGTTTGGGAATATTGTGTTTGTCTTGGAGGGGATACTTAGTGCCATTGTGGGGATATTTGATTCCTTCCTGTTCATCAGCCTTGAAGGTAATCTTTCTCTTGTCTTTGATGTCAATGATTTCAAGTTCTTCGGAATGCCCCGGCAGATAGTCCGTCGTCGTCACCACAATCCTGTCCCCGGCCTCCCAGTCAACCTCTCTGTCGAGAGTCAGGGTTTTACCGCTTTTGTTGTCGATGTCTCCCTCCAGCCTGGCCCAGCTCGTGCCGGAAGGATCCATGGCGACGACCACGTAATCGTCTTTGCCGTCATCGAGATACGTAATCCCGGGGGCTTCCAGGATCAGCGAGGCATGCCTATCATTGGCATCGATATCTACGCTCTTTATGGTTTGCACTTCAACGCGTCTGTTTGGTTTGCCTTTGGGATAGATGACGATTTTTGTTCCCGCCTTCCAATCCACAAACCTGTCCATATCCATATGGGTATCGCCCCGTTTCTTCAGGGGCGCCTTGATGATAGCCGTTCTGTCGGGTTCCGGATAGGTTGCCCCTTTCTTCCCGAACATCTGAAGGGTGCCGCCGTAGGAGACCCCGAGGACCTTGCGGCCAAAAAAGCTGTTTATTTCTTTACCCTGCTTATCCCTGTCCTGGTCGGTTTTGAGCTTTTCGTAGGCATAGAATTGATCTTCCACATCGCCCCGCAAGGCATATCCGTTACCGCCTTTACCTGTCCATCGGTCTTTGGCAACACCGCAGATGAAGTCGGGGGAGGAGGGGGGGCCGGTGGTCGTCTTGCAGGTGATGCCCTCGTCTGTCTCCTTTCCGTAGAGGTGAATCGTGATCTTTTTGGCAATCGGCGCCCCGGGGGCCCCGGCGATGAGGCTGCCTTTATTTTCGACGAGGATCGACTTGGCCCAGAAATCGATGTTCCCATCCTGGAAGGTCAGCTTGCCGCCGCTGTGAATATTGACGAAGCCGTAGTTGTAGCTCCCTGCGGTCACGCAGTAGGGCTTGGTGATCTCAAAGTCCGCCCCCGTTCCGGTCGGCAGGGGGGTGCAGTCCTCGGCAAAGACAGCCGTGTTCAGAGGGCAGAATAGCAAGGCCATGATAATCACGGACCGGACAACGGCCTTCATAAAGGGCAATGCACTTTGAGGTTTGTCCTTTATTTTCATCTTCATTCCTCCTCACAGCATGCTTATTTCTTCCCCGAATAGGCCCTTCCCTCCGGCCCTGTCAGCCAGGGCTTGATGTTGATGCCTTGTTCCGTATCCCCCATAATCATGTTCAGGTCGGGGGGAGCCTTGCCCCACCAGTTATTCCGGGCGTCGACGTAGATGGTCGAGCGGACCTGGGCGGCAAAGTCGTTATTGACGATGTTGTTGTTGCTGAACTTGGGCCGGGCATTGCCGACAACGGTAATGGCCCCTTCCCCCCTGTTTTCCGTCAGGGTGGAGAAGGAGACGGTGGGGGCGGCGTCATTGCGGCAGTAAATGCCGCCCTGGGCGTTGCGGGATATGAGGCTGTAGGAGATTTCCGGTGTGCCATAAACAATATCCAAGGCAATGTCAGCATATTGGATAATTGCATAGCTCAGGGCCGAATTGATGGTTGTTTTCTTGCCCCATCTGACGGCGCTTGCATAGAATCCCGGTGATGGCGAGGCGGCGGAGGCGGTGAAGATGATGGGGTTCTCCGGTGTGCCCTTGGCGATGATACCGCCGTCTTCCACGACAATGGCCGTGTTCTGGTCATAGCGCAACACTACCCCCGGTTCGATGTAGAGGGTGGCCCCAGCGTCGATAAAAAGATTCTTTGCGATCCCGTAGGGGCTATTGGAAAGGATCAAGTGGGCGTCGGCCTTGAGGTGGCCCCCCAGGGAGGAACCGAGAATGGGCAGGGCGGTGGGCTTCCCCTCCGGGTAGGGGGCGTTGAGGACGGATCGGATGTCGATCCGGCCCTTCAGCGTGGCAAGTATTTCCAGTCCCTTGGCCGATCCCCACCAGTTATTCAGGGCCGAGACGGATTCTCCGGTCATGGAGCCGGCGAGGTTGTAAGGCCGGTTGTCGATGATGTTGTTTTCCGTGATCATGGCCTGGCTGTTTTTGACGTCAATCCCGGAGGCGCCGTTGCGGGCAATCAAGTTTCTGGAGATGGTTGGGGCGGCCCCTTCCACTAGCATTCCCTCCTTGAGGTTGTCCTGAATCCGGTTTTCCGTGAGGACAGGCTGGGCCCCGTCCCTGATGATTACGGCGGCTTCCGAATTTTTCAGGATGGTGTTTTTAACCAGCCGGGGTTTGGCGAAGCCGCCGGAAATCTTGACGGCCGTGCCGTTGACCGAGAGTTCACAGGATTCGACCAGGGGCGACGAAGATTGCAGGTTCAGGCCGGTAGCGGCATTCTGGACCCGGTTGAACTTGAGGGAAATCTCCCTCTCCTTGACGTTGCGGAATAGGATCCCCTCCCAGGACTTTCCTGGCGTCGCCGTATCCCAGGAGATTACATGTTCCCCGTCCCCCAGGGCGACGAGACCCCCTTCGATAACAAGGGCGGGACCCTGGGAGCGGATCTCCGTGCCCGCCTCGATGGTGAGGGTGGCCTTGTCTTTGATAATTACTGTGCTTTCGATAATATAGGGGCTGGCCCCGGCGTACCAGGCGGTGTCCTTCTCGATGATCCCGGAGACGGGCGTGGGTCCCGGGGCGACGGGAATGCCTGTCCCTGCGGTGCGATCGCTTTCGTTTCCCGCCAGGTCAACGGCGCTTATCTGGTAATAGTAGGTCTGGCCGTTCACGAGCTTTTCATCCCGGAATTCCGTGACCTCCGTCCGGGCGATTTCCTGGTAGCCGCTGAGGGGCGTCAGGCTCCGATAAACACGGTAACCAGCCAGGTCGGGATCGGCGGACTTTTCCCAGGAGAGGAGCACGGCGGCGTTCCGGCCGACGAGGCGCACTGATTTTGGTTTGTCCGGCGGCGTGGTCTTCAGGGTCACGGCGCCGACGGCGTCCACCCACTGGGATGTATTGCCCGCGTCATCGGCCAGGTAGCCCGTGATGATGGCCTTCCGCACGTTGTCTCCCGGCACGACCCGGTAAACGCCGAGGTAAACGCCGGGCTCGTTAGGCTGCTCCTGCATGTCGATATGCTTTTTGAACTCGCCGATATCGAATGATGCCTGCATCTTCGGGGTCCCCTGGATGACGACCCGGATTTCGTCCCCCGCCTTCTTGGGAAGATTCTTTGTATCCTGGACGAGGATGGTTATTACCGGGGGTCGCTTGGCCTCGGCAATGGTCGGCGCCGGAATAGTCAGGACCATTCCCCGGAAGAGGTCGTCGCAGGCCCGGAGGAGCTGGATATCCCGGACGTTCATGGCGGTGGCGATGATGGTGGCGACGAGGCCGATGGGATTGGTCGAGATCCCCCCTTCGTGGATACGGGCCACATGCTCCCCCGTCCAGAGGAGTTCGCCCGTGCGGGTGTCGTACATGCGGAGCTTGGCACCTACGGAGACCTGGGAGTAAAGTACGGCAAAGAGTTTGTCAAAATTGGAGATTTCCCCGTAGACGATGGCGTCGGTACCCAGGATCTTGCCCAGATCCTTTGCCGGGGTCTGGTTGATGATGGCGGCGTCCGTCATTCCCGCCTTCTTGAGGAGGTCGTCCACCCGCCAGAGTTCCATGTCGCGAAATGTCAAGGAGCTGAAATGATTATAGAATCCCCGGCGGACGGCCTGGGAGCCCTGCTGGCTGCTGGAGAGATTGACAAAGGGCAATACGGCTACGGTCCGGGGCTTCGCCTTTTCCATCGCCGGGTAAACCTGGTATTTTCCGTCGAAGAGATCACGAAGCTGGGGGGTGATGATCGTGCTCTTCGTGGCCACGGTGCAGCCCGATAACATGAGAAGAACTCCTAAGAACAACATAACTAATGAAAATCTCTCGGGTAAAATCTTCATGGCAGCTCCTCCTCAATCACTAATATTTAGAGGCTTTACTCTTCTGTATCAATAAGTCATCTGCGGAATTCGGTGTGTTCGATATAATCCCGCAGGGCTAACTGCCAGAAGCGCAGGATGTTTCCCGTGGCCTCGGTGAACTTCCGGGTGCCAAGGACGCTGTAGGCCGGTCGAGGCGCCGGCAGGTTAAGATCTTTTGTCTGAATGGGCTCAACGGCAACATGTTCAAGTCCCGCATATTCCAGGATCTTTTTCGTGAAAGTATGCCAGGTGCAGGAACCCCGGTTGGTCACATGAAAGATCCCCTGGCAATGTTGCTCCAGCAGGATCTGGACGGCGCCGGCCAGATCCCGGCTGTAGGTTGGCGAGCCGGTCTGATCATCGACGACACGCAGGGTATCCGTCTGTCTTGCCTTTCCCAGAATGGTCTTGACGAAATTCTTCCCCGAGCGGCCATACAGCCAGGCCGTGCGGATCAGGAGATAATTGTTGTTGGATTCCTGGAGGTACTTCTCCCCGGCGGCCTTGGATTGGGCGTAAATGCCGCGCGGCGAGGGGGCGTCGTCTTCGAGATAAGGGGTTCCCTTGGTCCCGTCAAAGACGTAATCCGTACTGAAATGGACAATCCGGATATTCGCCTTTTCGCACGCAAGGGCCACGTTCCTGACCCCTTCGGCATTTACGGCGAAACACGCGTCCCTGTCCTTTTCGGCCCCGTCAACATTGGTATAGGCGGCGGCGTTGATAACAACGTCGGGATTTATCTCGGCGATTACCTGCCGGCAGGATTCGGGAGAGGTGATGTCGAAATCCCCGACGTCCTTGCCCGTCAAGTCGTGAGCGACGCCAAGACGCAACATGAGATCCGTTCCTAACATGCCCTTGTGTCCCAACAGTAGAATTTTCATTTTCTCATTAGACTTTCATTATATGACGAACCCTAAAATGGTGAAAACCTGGTCACAATTGACGGCGGCGGAAAAAGAGCCAGAGGCGCGGCGCGTTCCGCCTGAGAAACGAGGCGTACTTCATGTACGTCGCAGTGACGAAGGCGGAAACGCAACAAAGCATATGGCCTTTTTCCGCCGCCGTCGTCAATAGATGACTTCTTTGAGAAAAAGCCCTTGAGGCGGCGCCGTCATGCCGGCCAGCTTCCGGTCGCGACCTTTGAGAACGGCCGCCACGTCCTCGGGGAGTCTTTTTTCTCTCCCCACCTCGACCAGAGTGCCGATAATCGTTCTTACCATATACCGCAAAAAGCCGTCTGCCTCCACAAAGATTTTGATTAAAGGGTGTTCAACCGAAAAAGAATTCACAATCTCAATCCTTTTAATTTCCCTTTCAAAAGAGATGACGTCAGTATGGACGGAGCTGAAGGAGGTAAAATCATGTCGGCCGATCAGACTAACGGCCGCCTGCCCCATGAGATCGATATCCAGGGGGCAGTGGACTATCCAGGCATAGTGACGGTAGAGGACTGTCCGGGTGGGGCTGTTGAATAGCTGATAAAGGTAAATCTTGCCTTTGGCGTCGATCCGGGCATGAAATTCTTCGTCCGCCTCCTCAAGGGATTTCAAGACAATATCGGCCGGCAGGAGGCTGTTGATTCCCTTCCAAAGATTATTGGCGGGGATTCCGCAGGCCGTCTTGAAGTGGGCAACCTGGGCAAGGGCGTGTACCCCGGCGTCGGTCCGCCCGGAACCGATGACATTTACATTCTCCCCGGTGATGACGGCAATCTTCTCCTCGAGGACCTCCTGGATGGACAGGCCGTTTTTCTGGCGCTGCCAGCCGTGATATCCGCTGCCGTCGTATTCAATAACCATTTTCAGGTTACGCATTATCGGAGGCTTTATAAAGCGCCGCCGCAGGCGTCAAGGGCCGCGATGGCTGGGAGTTCCTTGCCCTCCAGCAGTTCCAGGGAGGCCCCGCCGCCCGTGGAGATGTAGGTGATCTTGTCGCTTTCTCCTGTCTTGTGGACGGCCACATCCGTATCGCCGCCCCCGACGATGGTCATGGCGTAGGAGTTGGCTACGCTGTGAACCATGGCGGCGGTCCCCCGTCCGAAGGCGTCTATCTCAAAGACCCCCATCGGTCCGTTCCAGACGATGGTCTTGGCGTTGGCCAGGGCCTCGGTGAAGAGGGTGATCGTGGCCGGGCCGATGTCCAGGCCCATCCAGTGACTGTTCATTTCCTGGATGGGGACGATCTTGGTTTCCGCTTCGGCGCTGATCTCCGGGGCCATGACGCAGTCCACGGGGAGATAGAATTTGACCCCGAGTTCCTTTGCAGTTTTCATGACTTCTGCGGCCATGGGCATCAGATCTTCTTCCACGAGGGACTTGCCGACCTCGTATCCGGCCGCTTTCAGGAAGGTGAAAGCCATACCGCCGCCGATGATCATTTTATCAACTCTTTTAATCAGGTTGACCAGGGCCTCCAGTTTGCCGGAGACCTTGGATCCGCCGATGATGGCCACGAAGGGCCGGGCCGGTTTCTCCAGGCACTTCTGGAAGTAATTGACCTCCTTTTTCATCAGAAACCCGCCGCCGCACTCCTTGACAAATTTTGTGATTGCGACATTGGAGGCGTGGGTCCGGTGGGCGTTGCCAAAGGCGTCGTCGATGTAGACATCGGCATAGGTGGCCAATTGGCGGGCGAATCCTTCGTCATTCTTCTCCTCTTCAGGATGAAACCGGAGGTTTTCCAGGAGGATGACGTCGCCGGACTTCATGCTGTCCACGAGGCCACGGACATTGTCCCCGATGCAGTCCGGGGCCATGACCACATCCTTGTGGAGAAGCCGGGAAAGTCTTTTGGCTACGGGACAGAGACTGAATTCCGGTTTTACCTTCCCCTTCGGGCGACCCAGGTGAGAGATGATGATGATCCTGGCCCCGGCGTCGAGGGCGTAATTGATCGTCGGCAGGGTCGCCCGGATCCGGCTGTCATCGGTGATATTCTGGGAGCTGTCGAGGGGCACGTTGTAGTCGAAACGGAACAGTACTTTTTTGTCTTTCAGGCTGAATTGGTCGATAAATCTCATTGATCCTCCTTGCATCTTTTTGTCAAACAGGATATGATGCGTCCCGGTTAAGACAAAAAGGTTTTAAAATACAATAGGTTAGCTAATAAAACGGCAAGGATTCGGGAATTTTTCGCTGCGTCGGTTGACCGAATTAGCAATCCCATAGGAAAACCTTGCGGGAGGCTTACTTACATGAGAAGGCCGACCCGGTCAAGACGGAATTGAATTCAATGTACGTAAAGTACGAGAATAAATAGGAGATAAGGAGAGTGTAGGTTTATGGCGAAAGAACAAGGAAAAGGAATGACGGAAGAGAAAATCCGTGTATTCGAGGCCCGCAGAGAAGCCCTGAAATCCATGGGCGGAGAGAAAATGATTGCCAAACAGCACGATCTGGGCAAGATGACGGCCCGGGAGCGGCTGGCGATGTTTTATGATGAAGGGACCTTTCAGGAAGTCCAGTTATTTGTGAAGCACCGCTCCACCCTGTTTGGTCTGGACAAAAAAGAAATCAACGCTGACGGCGTCATCGTCGGTTTTGGCAAGGTCAACGGCCGGACCGTGTTTGCGGCGGCCCAGGATTTTACCAGCTCCGGCGGGAGCCTCGGGGAGATGCACTCCAAAAAGATCTGGAAGATCATGGATATGGCCCTCGATGCTAAAAAACCATTCGTGTCCATGAATGACTCCGGCGGCGCCCGGATCCAGGAAGGCGTGCCGGCCCTGGAAGGCTACGGCGGCATTTTCTATCGCAACACTATCGGCTCGGGATACATCCCCCAGATCACAGCCATCATGGGACCCACCGCCGGCGGCGCTGTTTATTCCCCCGCCCTGACGGACTGGGTATTCATGGTCAAGAAGAGTTCTTATATGTATATCACCGGTCCCGATGTCATCAAGGCCGTCATCGGCGAAGAAGTGACCCATGACGATCTGGGCGGCGCCGTGGCCCATGCCACCAAGAGCGGTGTCTGCCATTTCGCTACGGAAAACGACACAGACTGCATCAACAGGGTAAAGATGCTCCTTTCTTACCTGCCCGACAGTTGCCACAGCCCACAGCCCATCATTGCCTGCACGGACAGCGCCGATCGGGATTGTCCGGAGCTCGATACGATCATCCCCGACCGGGCCTCCCGGGGTTACGACATGAAGCAGGTGGTCATGGCCGTAGCGGACAACAACGAAATATTCGAACCCCACGAGCTGTGGGCGAAAAACATGTTCGTGGCCTTCATCCGCATCATGGGGCAGCCTGTCGGCGTCATCGCCAACAATCCCAAATTCGGGGCCGGCGTCCTCGACGTCAACGCCTCCGACAAGGCCTCCCGATTCATCCGTTTCTGCGACGCCTTCAACATTCCCCTCCTCACCTTCTCCGACGTCCCCGGCTACATGCCCGGAACGGCTCAGGAATGGGCGGGCATCATCAGTCACGGGGCCAAGCTGCTCCACGCCTATGCCGAGGCAACAGTTCCCAAAATCACCGTCGTGACGCGGAAAGACTACGGCGGTGCCTACATCGGCATGTGCAGCAAGCAGTTGGGGGCTGACTATGTCATGGCCTGGCCGTCTGCAGAAATCGCCGTCATGGGCGCCGAGGGGGCCTGCAACATCGTTTATCGCCGGGAGATTAACGAGGCCGCCGATCCCGCCGCCAAGCGGACGGAATTGGTCGCCGCTTATGAGGAGCAGTTCAACAATCCCTATTTTGCAGCCTCCATGGGCATTATCGAAGAGGTCATCGCCCCCCGGGAAACCCGGAAGCGCGTTGCCGCCATTCTCGACGCCCTGAAGGACAAGACGCAGGTCCGCTTGCCCAAGAAGCATAACAACATCCCCCTGTAAGAAGTCATTTCCAAGGGGATTATTCGTTGGCGCAAGTCAATGCTTGCCCGGCGATCAGGTAACGATAAGGGCTGTCTTCCCGCCAGGGAAGGCAGCCCTTTCTTTTGGCGCCTGCTGAAAGAGGATTGTCCGGAGGCTAGCTATACAAAAATGGGGTATCCGTAATACGTGATGCCTGAAAGCCACTTTATCCTTATCTTCAGGAAATATAACATGTCGGCGCATTTCGATCGGTAGTGCTCAGACAAGATGAAGTAGAATGGAGGTGTTGCCGGTTATTGGCAGTATCTACAAAGTGGTAGTGGAGGCGGGTGATCAGAGGTGAGCATTACGGATCGAAAGAGAGAACACAGGCATCACCGGGAATGGCCCGACAGGAGCATGATCCGTTGCATGCATGGTTAGAAGACCACATGCGTTGTCCCGATATGCAAGGACCACAACTGATCCGTTTCCAAAGAATGAAGATGATTTTGTGAAGATTGGCTTCTTCTAAATGATCACACATAACTCCATAAAGACAAAATTCATCTGCGACATCCACCTGGGAAAACTCGCCAGGCTGCTCCGATTATTAGGTTTCGATACATTCTACAGAAAGGACCTGCATGGTGATGAGATCATCAAGATTGTCAAAACAGGACCATTTAACTTATTCGAAGTGTTTTACAGAATCTTACTACGCGTTCCTTTTTAATTATTCTAATGGTTTGCTCTTCACCCTCCAGTATTTGATAACAAATCTATTCTGTAAACATTAATATCCCGTTGACTTCTTTAATTTTACATTTATGTGGAATATTATTAGTCCAAGCGTCTACTCCATCAGCCTTCTGAAGATGATCAATATGTCTTTCAATTCTTGCTACTGGATTTGTACAATTAGTCTTGCTTTCAAGTTCACAAGCGATGATTTTTTTTGAATACTTCCCTTCCAAGATCATAAGATCAATTATTGCCGCTTGTGAGTTAATCCTATGTCTTAACCAAGTTTTTCCATCCTTAATTGGATTGGGCTTTCTTAATTGTCGCAGCGTTGCGCAATAATCAGCTTCTATACCGGCACTCATAAATTTTATTCCTTTCTTGAAGTGGTTAGATAAGAATTTGATTTCAGATGTGCATGACATATAAAGACTAATTACGTTGATCTATCGGATTCACTGTTTCTGATCATATTTATTATCCATCAAAACCACTGACATCGTCAGTGGTGGGGCGTGGGGGCGAAGGCCCCACACCTTCAGTGAACCAACATTGTTGGTGAGCAATATTTGAAAAGAATCGTTTCAATCCTTTTCAGGCAAGGCGAAG
>JANXZC010000180.1 GCA_025355725.1 Syntrophus sp. (in: bacteria) | reverse complement strand
CTGGAATTTGTACTTTCATATTAGAGACTTATAGCACATTTTCCAGACAAAAACAACCATAAATCCACAAATATCTTCAGTTTTCAAAGAGCACTATCAATATTCATGCGGGTTTCAACCCGCATTTTTCAGAACGGACTATGTAGTGGTCATATCGGCAGGCAGAAAAAAAGGCAGGGTTTCAGCCTGCCTTTTCGAATATCCCGTCTTTAAGCAGCCAAAGCTGCTTGTAAACGGGTGATGAGGTCTTTCATGAATGTTTCCCTTTGCTTCAACGCCCGTCGGAATTCACGGTCATCCGTATTGACGACCTCGATTCGCAAAGACGGGTAGTATCTCTCGAGGATTTCCAGAAGATGTCGCTCTTCTTCTCGGGTCAGTTCAAGTGTTGACATGGCTTTCCTCCTTTCCTTATTTATACTGTGAAGGCCACACCACAACTTACTTCATAAGCCTCTCCTTCGTATCGCCGACTGGGTAAACCGGGAAGATCTCAAAGTATAATACATCGATCCAGGCCGCCCGGGCGGCGATGAGACCTTTGGCGTCTGATTTAACAACATAGATCGTCCGGCATCCCTGCAGGTCGTAAAACTCGGAGATGACTTGCACATCTCCCGGCCATTCCCATGTTGCCCTTCTGGTTCTCACTTCTCTTTCGTCTTTAGGGTCCCAGGTACAGATCATCATGAAATACATAATGCTCACCTCCTTGCGGGTTTTAAGGATTTGACTTACCCCGGCCGCAATAATCCTTTTTAACCCCCGGAGGAGCGAGGCCCCTCCGGAGGCCTTATATGGGCACCTTAAGAGGATGTTTCAGCATTGTTCAGGTTCGCGTGTCAGGTTTAGGGTTGTTTGATTTGGTTTACAGGGTGACATTCGATTGGAACACAATACTTCTATCATAATATAGGACCTTTTTCGGCGATGTCAACTAATCGACTTAAATTGGAGATTTGTTCTTATTTACAATAACGATTGAGACGAAGGTAACGTAAAGGATTTGACAGGCCATGTTTTGATCGTATAATGTCCCTATGGTCTCCCTTGATTACTATCACCATTACCCCGCCCAGTACGAAGAATGGCTCACCGTAGGTAAGGAGCGTGTTTTTCTCCGCCCCGTCAAGCCGACCGATGGTCCCCTGATTATCGATATTTTCAACAGATTGTCGCCGCAGTCGATATTCTATCGATTTCTTAGCCACGTGGAGAAGTTAAGGCCGGAGCAGGTGTATCACCTGGTTCATATTGATTACGTCACGGAGTTCGCCCTGGCGGCGGTGAGCGAGGAGGCAGGGGAGGAACGAATCGTTGGCGTATGCCGGGCGATTGCCTCAGCTGACCAGAGCCGGGCGGAGCTGACGATTGTGCTCCGCGATGATTGGCAGGGCAGGGGGATCGGCAAGATCATGGCGAAAAAGGTCGTGATGGTGATGCATCGACACGGCATCTCCAGGATCGAAATCATGCTTGATTCCCGGAACGACAAGATGAAAAAACTTTTCATCTCCCTTGGTTATCCCTATATCTACGAAGAATCCATCCTGGATATCTGCGACCGGATGGAGATAGAAATATGGCCGGAAAAGGAAGGTGTTATATGGCAATAAAAATTATCGACGCCCATATGCATTGCGGTGTTCAGAATGTGGACCAGCCCCTAAGCATGATCAAAGGCTATCTCGACCAGGGGGGTATTGAAGGGGCCTGCTTATACGCCCCCGTGGAAGACATCTACGACCGCTACAACTATCATTTTCAGGACAGTGCCCACTGGGTCGCCTGCCGGCAGCGGGCGAACCGGTATCTCCTCGATATTCAACAGGGCGAAGAAAATATTTTTGCCTACTATTTTGTCTGGAACGATTTCCGGAAAGAGGAACTGAAAAAGGGATACCGGGGGGTCAAGTGGCATCGCCACGATTCAGAGCCGGAGTACCATTATGACGATCCGCGCTGCGAATCATTTCTGAAGGAGATTTACCGGTTGCAACTGCCCCTTGTCCTCGAGGAGTCGTATGGGAATACCCTCTCCCTGATTCAGAGAATCGACGGGCAGACCCCGGTGATTATTCCTCACCTCGGGGCCTTGAATGGCGGCTTTTACGCCCTTTTTCATTCCGGGGTATGGGAGAAGGATAATGTTTACGCCGACACCGCCCTGGCCACAAGGCGGGAGATGACCATGTTCCTCGAAAAATACGGCATTGACAAGCTGATTTTCGGCAGCGATTTTCCCTTCGGCATTCCCTACAGCGAGCTGCGCAAGGTCCGGGACCTGAACCTGCCTGACGAGGACTTCGCAAAGGTTGTCAGCGGCAATATAACGAAGCTGATTAATCCTGCCCCGCTTTGACGGCTTCGTAAAAAGTCCGGATGCAGCGTTGCGCTGCGTCTTCGTCACTGCGGCGCACGCCAAGTACGCCTCAGTCCTCATGCTTTGCGCGTCTTGCTGCCTGCGGATATTTTTACAAAGCTGTCGATTATGGCCAATTTTCGCCTTTTTACGTGTTCACCAGTCACTGTCCGTGACATTCCGGGGTGACTATTCGCCGCCGCTCTCAAGCTTGGCGTAATGACGGTGCGCCCGGTCAATGAGGGCGATGAAGCTCTCGGGGTTTTTCTTTGCCTCTTCGTATTCTTCCGGCGAAACTAGTTCCTTATACTCGGAATAGAAGTCGTCGATCATGTCATCTAGCTCCGCCAGGGCGACGACAGCGGCGGCGGTATCGCTCCCCGCCAGGGAACTGAGGGTAAAGCAGGCGCAGATACGGTTGAAAGCCAGGGATTCAAGTTTGTTCATGTTGCAACCTCTCGGAACAAGTTATCAAATTATATGACGAATTACTGAATCATGGCCAAACATGGGCAAACGAAAAGGGGGTTAACCCATATCCGAGCTAACCCCCCGCTTATTTATGGTGCCGAAGGCCGGACTTGAACCGGCACGAGCATAGCCCACTACCCCCTCAAGATAGCGTGTCTACCAAGTTCCACCACTTCGGCATATATTGGCAAGATCAGTGTTCCACTCCCTACATGCTCAAGAGGCTTTTGTCAATACGAAAAGCGGCCTCAATTGGCAGGGGATTCTACTTTGCAGCAGGTTGCGGGGCTGCGGTTAAGGGCTGGGCAGCCGATTGTGGAGCTTTCTGGGCGGGAGAAGAACCCGTCGTCTTGGTGGCCGGCCCTTGTCCTGCCGGAACCGGTACGGCTGCGAATGGCTGCTGTACCCCCGGAACCTGTGGAACAGCCGGTAGTGAAGTCGGCGCTGCGGGCAGCTGTCTTTCTGCAACAGGTCGTCCCGTTGCCTTCATCAAGTTACTTCCCTTTTGTCCGGCCATATAGGAGAGGACAAGCGAAGTCAGCATGAAGAAGACGGCGATGCCGGTGGTCACTTTACCAAGGAAGGTGCCCGGCCCGCTGCTTCCGAAGATGGTCTGGCTTGAGCCGCCGAAGACAGCGCCCATATTTGCCCCCTTGCCTGCCTGTAGCAGGACGACGAGGATGAGGGCAATGCAGACGGTAATATGTAAAAAAATAATCAGGGTATGCATGTTTTTCTAAACCTCTTTAGTATTTAACGATCTCTGAAAAGGACTCAATGTCAAGACTGGCCCCTCCGACGAGGGCGCCGTTTATATCCTTTTCCGACATGAGCTTGCCAATGTTTCCCGGATTTACGCTTCCACCATATATTATCCGGAGTCTTCCGGCAAGCTCTTTCCCGTAGGCATTTTTCATGGTACTGCGAATAAAGGCATGCACCTCCTGGGCCTGTTCCGGTGTGGCCGTTTTTCCCGTACCGATGGCCCAGACGGGCTCATATGCAATGGAGATGCCCCCTATATCACCGAGATTGATATTCTTCAGCCCTTCTTTTATCTGCCCCGCGATGACGGTAAGGGTTGCACCCTGTTCCCTTTCGGCAAGGGTCTCCCCAATACAGAAGATGGGTCTCAGTCCACTGGCGAGGGCTGCGGAAAGCTTACGACTGATTAGATCATCCGTCTCTCCGAAGAAAGTACGCCTTTCCGAGTGGCCGATGATGACATATTCACAGCCCGCATCGATAAGCATCCCCGCTGATACTTCCCCCGTGAACGCCCCCTGAATCTGGTCATGGACATTCTGGGCGGCAAGCTTGATGGCTGATCCCCTGAGCACGGCGGTTACGGCGTACAGGGCCGGAAAGGCCGGCGCGATGACCACCTCACGACCGGGAATTATCTCAAGCTCAGCGACCAGACGACGGGCAAACAATTCCGCCTCCCGAACGGTTTTGAACATCTTCCAGTTACCGACGATCAATGACTGCATCCTGCCTTTTTATCCTACAGTTGTTTGCCGATATAAAGAGCCAGATCCCGCATCCGGCAGGCGTAACCGCTTTCGTTGTCGTACCATGCAAATACCTTGACGAAATTACCGTCGAGGACGTTGGTCAGGGGTGCATCCACTATGGAAGAATAGGGACTGCTGGTGAAATCGACGGATACGAGCTCTTCTTCGCAATAGGCCAGGATATTTTTCAATTTCCCTGCCGCAGCTGCCTTCAGGGCGCCGTTGACATCGGCAATGGTCACATTCTTTTTTAACTCGGCGGCCAGATCGACAATGGACACATTGGGGGTGGGAACACGCAACGCAACGCCATCCATTTTTCCCTTCAGTTCAGGAATTACCTCGGTAACCGCTCTGGCTGCTCCGGTGGAGGTGGGGACGATGGAGAGGGCTGCCGCTCTCCCCCGGCGGAGGTCCTTGTGGGATCCGTCGAGGAGCCGCTGATCCATGGTATAGGCATGCACGGTGGTCATAAAGGCCCGGACGACGGTGAATTCGTCGTGGAGAACCTTGACGACCGGTGCCAGACAGTTGGTTGTGCAGGAGGCATTGGAGATTATGTGGTGTTTCTTGTTGTCGTAGGTGTGCTCATTGACGCCCATGACAAAGGTTCCGTCAATGCCCTTTCCCGGTGCGGCGATGATGATTTTTTTCGCTCCCGCCGCTAAATGCCCTGCTACATCATCCTTCTTCCGGAAATTACCCGTTGATTCAAGGACGATATCGACGCCCATCTTGGCCCAGGGAAGCTCAGACAGGGTGGATGTGACGTGGGTGATAAGGATCTTCTTACCATCGATTATGAGTTGGCTTCCTTCGGTAGCAATTGGTGCCTCAAATTTTCCGTGCACAGAGTCGTATTTCAGCAGGTGAGAGAGGATTTCCGGTTTTGCCCTGGAATTGATGGCGACGATATCAATATCGTCACGGCCGTGACAGGCCCTGACCAGATAACGACCTACTCTACCGAAACCATTGATCGCAACTTTAATTCCCATAACAGTCCTCCGTATGTTCAGCCATTACGAGATGGCATCGTTTTCAACTTCAAGCCTCGACAGGCCGGAGCCTCTATAACTGCACAATGGGATTTAGTCAACATGAATTTCCCTCAGCCCTCAACGACTTTTTGTCACACCCGCCCGGTCGCAGAGTCTATGGACAGGGCAGGAACTGCACCGCGGTGAAACAGGTCGGCATATCTTCTGGCCGAAGGCCACCATCAGGGTATTGTATATTTTCCAGAATCTTTTGGGGAGTTTTTCCCGGAGCACGTCTTCCGTTTTCTCGGGGGTCTTCGTCGTCACATACCCTAGGCGGTTCGAGATCCGGTGCACATGGGTATCCACACAAATGCCGTCTTTGTCAAATCCCAGAGAAATAACCAGGTTGGCTGTTTTCCTGCCGACGCCCTTGAGCTTAAGGATCTCTTCGATGGTATCGGGCACCGAGCCCTGGTATTTTTCAAGCAGGGTACGGCTGATATCCCTGATGGTCCGTGCCTTGTTACGATAAAAACCGACGGGATAGATGGCCTTGGCGATCGTCTCTTCGGGTAACTTCAGCATATCATGGGGGCTGTGGGCCAGGTTCAGCAGGCGTTCCGTTGCGACGGCAGTGACCTCATCCTTGGTGCGCAGGCTGAGAAGCGTGGAAACGAGCAGGGCGTAAGGATCGAATTTTTCTGCGGCTAACTGGGAAACAATGGGGAGGTCGCCGTCTAATATGGTCGCCTCCAAGAGACGAACGACCTCTCCTATATCGTCATTTTTCAAGGTATTTCAGTCGTATCCTTCTTCCGTTGCCAGGATGTCCAGATGGAGGGTTGTAATGTCTTCGATGTCGAGGTTTGGCTCTTCTTTCGTTTCCCGGAAATCCACGATTTTGATGTAACGTTTGCATTCGTTGCAGACATCCACGCGATACCGCTCGTCATCTTCGACGGTAAAATAGGCCAGGGTCTGCTGCTCCTCGTTGCTGCAGAAAGGACATTTGATCCTCAGGAAGGGCCATTCGATGCCGCATTGATTGCAGAAGAGGAAACGAGCTCCCTCTTCCTCCTTTATTCTGCCGATTTTAGGTTCTTTGCCGCAAATGGGGCAGTACCCTTCCGACCATTTGGATTTGAGAACAACGTCTCCATACTTGGCCACCACCTTTTCAAACGCCGGCCGGAGGCATTCTTCAAGGAATAGATCAATCAGGTCGAAGGTTTCGTCCTCTTCCCCTCTTTCCTCTTCTTCGTCCTCTTGCTCACCGTAAAAGGCACTGAGCAGCATTTCTTTGAAATCCTCTTCCCCTTCCATAATTTCACGGGCCAGCTCTTTGGTCTCGCCGGGGGCTCGCTTTTCGGCGATTTGGAGGAGATTGAGGAAATAGGCCTGCGGCTGGGTCAGATCATAATCTCCCTGCGACAGATCAATCAGGGGCAGCCCGCCTTCCATTTTTGAACTGATGAGACGTTCATCGACGGGAAAGATACTCTCCGGCATCTTACGCCGGTATTCTTCCCGGAGGATGAGAATTTCTTCCAGGATAGCGAGCAGCTCCTCATAATGGGGGCTCTGGGTCTTGTATGATTCAATGGTTTTAAGTGTATCTTTAAGCATTTTGGCCATGCGGTTTCTTCTCCTTCAGAAGCGGGTTTTTATTTGTGGCTGCTGTATATATAGTTTCATGATCAACTTCAAGCAATTCTTTCCAGATAAATATTTAATTGACACAGCGGAAAAAATAAGGAAGAAGGCCGCATGGATTTAATGACCGCCGCCATTCTGGGTATTGTCGAAGGGATCTCGGAGTTTCTGCCAATTTCTTCTACGGGACACCTCATTTTGACGTCCCACTTGCTGGGACTCAAGCACACCGATTTTCTGAAAAGCTTTGAAATAGCCATCCAGGTAGGGGCCATTGCTTCCGTTGTCGTCCTCTATTGGCGCTCCCTCCTGATCGATTTCAATATCATGAAGAAGGTTGTGGTTGCCTTCATTCCCACGGGAATCATGGGGCTTACCCTCTATAAGATGATCAAGCAGTTTCTCCTGGGTTCCTCAACAATCGTCCTCTGGTCACTTTTTCTGGGGGGAGTCTTTCTGATTGTCTTCGAGATGTGGCACCGGGAAAAAGAAGATGCCGTTGCCGATGTGAGCGATATTTCTTTCCGTCAGGCCCTTATCATCGGCTGCTTTCAATCGATAGCCATGATCCCCGGCGTTTCCCGTTCGGCGGCGACCATCGTGGGCGGCCTGCTCCTGGGCCTGAAAAGAAAGGTCATTGTCGAATTCTCTTTCCTTCTGGCCGTTCCGACCATGCTGGCAGCCACGGCGTATGATCTCCTGAAAAACGGTTCCCAGTTTTCCCTGGATCAGGCCCAGTTTTTAGCGGTCGGATTAATAACCTCTTTTGTCGTCGCCCTGCTCAGCATCAAATTTCTCCTGCGCTATATTCAGACTCACACGTTCATCGCCTTCGGGGTGTACCGAATCGTGCTGGTCCTGGTCTGGGTGCTGATCCTGTAGAACAATTTACTTTCGCCGTCAGATGTTCAGAACGTAATATCTTAGCCACACGTAGAGGGTGCAGATAATGACCGACTCGATCATGAGCGGCATGCCGTAAAGCATGAATTTTTTGAAGGATATGGGGCTTCCCATCTTTTCGGCCATACCGACGATGATGACGTTTGCCGAAGCGCCGATGGCCGTCCCGTTCCCACCGAGACAGGCCCCCAGGGCCAGGGACCACCAGATGGGCATCAGGTCCGGATGATGGAGGAGTTGAATACCGGAAAGATTGGGCCAGAGCTGTTTGGCCATGTCAATGATCAGTGGGTTCATCGTCGCGACAT
This sequence comes from Syntrophus sp. (in: bacteria), assembly GCA_025355725.1. Taxonomy (GTDB): domain Bacteria; phylum Desulfobacterota; class Syntrophia; order Syntrophales; family UBA8958; genus UBA8958. Next base: position 22,499 of record JANXZC010000180.1, on the reverse strand, counting down.
AGGGGATATTATCGATGAAGGCCGAGGCGAAGGCGGAAAACCACATGACGATCATGGCCGTGCCGAAGAAATTTCCCTGAGTTATCTTAAGTACTTCCAGAGACATCCACTTGATCAGACCGACCTTGACGACACCGCCGATGATGATGAACAGTCCGATAAAGAAGAACAACGTTGCCCATTCCGCCTTGGCCAGGACATGATGAGGGTCCTTGATGCCTGAAACGAGGAGCAGCAATCCCGCGCCGAAAAGGGCAATGGTGGCGGGCTGTAGATGGAGCATGCCGTGGAGGACAAACCCGATGATGGTGATGCCCAGGACAACCAGCGATTTCTTCAGAAGAACGGGGTCCTTGATGGCCTCCCTCTCGTCCATGGCCATGATCCGTTCCTTGAGCTCCTCCCGGACGGTCAGTCTTTTCCCAAAGATGAATTTGATACTGATGATATATGCGATGAGCACCATGATAATGACCGGTGTCAGGTGGTAGATGAAGGCCATGAAATCAAGCTGGGCCTTCGAAGCGATCATGATGTTCGGCGGATCCCCGATGAGGGTGGCCGTTCCGCCGATGTTGGAAGCGAGGGCCTCCGTGATCAGATAGGGCACCACATCCAGCTCGAGGGCCTGGCAGATCAGCAGGGTAACCGGGGCGATCAGCAAAACCGTGGTGACGTTATCAAGAAATGCCGAAACCACTGCAGTTACAACAGAAAATATAGCCATGATCTTGAATGGTTCGCCCTTTGCGACTTTAGCGCTCCTGATGGCAATGTACTCAAAGATCCCCGTGGGTTTCATGATGTTGATGATCACCATCATGCTGATCAGCAGAAAAATAACATTCCAGTCCACACCAAGGTCGAGGGAATGAAAGGCCTCTTCCTGGGTGAGGATGCCGAGAACAATCATGAGGGCCGCGCCAAAGATCGCTACGATGGTCTTATGGATTTTTTCCGATACGATCAGGGCATAGGCCCCGATGAACAGGCATGTGGCTATCCAAAAGGGCCATCCCATAACTACCTGATGAGATGCGGCGGCAGTATCCGCCGTCATTTTTCACCTCCCGGACGACCATCAAACATAGCATTTGTTATGGTGTTGAAAACATCCCTTTCGTAGATCATTCCGACTACTTTCCCGCTCTGATCGAGAACGGGCACACGTTTGATGTCGTGTTTGATCATCAGGTCAACACACTCCATGAGCGAATCATTTTCCTGGACAGTCCAAAGATCCCGGCTCATATGGGCGGCGACCTTTTCAGCTCCGGCCCTCTTGGCCAGCGATTCCAGCATGCCGTCCCAGGTAAAATTGCCGAGATTCATCATCGACATGTAGGAGGGATAAACGGCCTTGAGAATGTCCCGCATGGATAAAATTCCAATCAGTTTGTAATGATCGTCAAGGACAGGCAGGCCTTTGACCCCCTGTTTATCGGCATCTCTCCTGGCAATGTGCAGCAGATTCACGGCGTCTTTAAGTGTAACATCCGGCCGGAGGAAATCATGAATCGGAATCATCAGATCTTTTACTTTCACAGTGCCTCCCTTTCGTTTCATGAGCGGTCAAACAAAATTGCGGCCACGCAAAAAAATCCCCGCAATGGGTGAAGCTTTAGATGCTCAGCCTCATGCTGAAATGCCCCTGAAAGGCGGGCGGAGTATAGGAATGAATCACTTGTATGTCAAGACAATTTCACTACAAAATGACTTCATTGCTTTCGCAGTTTCCAGAAAATCCAGCCATAGACAGCCCCATTGATCATAAGCACGCCGAGACCAAGAAAAGTCTGCTGGGAACGGGTTAGAAAGGAAGGGTAAATAAGCGAGACGGCATACCTTTCGATGAAACTGGAGGTATATGCGGACCCTCCGCCTTGAAGACGGAGCCAGTTCTCCCAGGGAGTCAGCGGACAGGTCCAGCCGGTAAACTCCACGAGGGCGCCCCAGACCGCCGCAGGAACGTGTAGCAGTGCCCAGGACCTTTTATGCAGGACAAGCAGCCCGCCGAAGATAACAAACAGGATAAAAAGGAAATGGATGATAACGGCAAGATCGGCAAGCAGCGAAAAAGGCATGGCCCTTAAACCCAATGGCAAGGGGGATGTTGCATGTCCCTTCATCCCCTAATCATGAGAGGAGCACGGCATTCCGTGCCCCTGCTTACTTTTTCGGATAGCCCACCGACTGGGCCAGGATAATTCGCTGTTCCGGCCTCAAATGCATCGCCTGGCCGAGAGCGACACGGTCAATTGTTCCCCGGGTGACGGTCGCCAAGCCTTCGGAAGCGCAATAAAGGTAAACATTCTGACCGATAAAGCCTGTATCGACAGCGGAATATAGATCTTTCACGTCGTTTGTGGCGGTTCCCATCTGTGTGTAATCGGCGACGTAGATGAGATTGACGGGGGCATCTTTAACATAGGACTGGGAACCGGTCAGGGCGCGGATGTCCTGGGAGAGCACGGGGTCTAATCGGTGTTTCTGGGCGTTGTACAGATACAAACCTTTTTCGGTTGCCACATAGACGTCAACTTCCTGCCAGTTCTTGGCCGAGGGAGCAGTCAGCTTTCCCGAATCGGGACGGTTGACGCCGCAGGCGCTCCAGAGCAGGTTGGAGAGGACCCGGATGGGTAATTTGCGATTGCTGAATTCCCGGGAGGACTTCCGGTCTTTCAGGACATGCATCAGGAGCCTGCCGCTGTCCATCTGAGGCTTGACAAGCTGGATGGCTTTTAGTTCCTGTGCTGACAAGACGCCGGGCATAAAGAAAAGAATCAGCAAAACCGATATGATGAAAAATCTTTGTCTGAGCATGAGACCCTCCTTGTTGGTCATCTATACTCCAGCCGCCGCATTCTGGCAAACGGTATTTTGAGAAATTCGGTCTGTCGCCCTCGGGAGGGATGATCAATTATTCTCCGACACGATGGCAACAGTTATCTTTATGAGGCAACGTTACCTCCTATGACTTTTCGCTCGGTAAGATTTTAATATGAGGCAACGGGGTACATGGAATGAAAACAAAACAATCGTCTCTTGAAGATTGAATATCGTCTTCTCCTTGCAACTTGTAATGACTCATACTCAGTAATCAGCGTACAGTGAATAACGTACTGTCTTTCCCAAAATTAATAATAAATGGTGTCTGGGGATGCCCCAGTTTGGTTGAAATTTCCGTTGTCTTGTCTTTCGAATATCGTCCCAGCTTTGTTACCGTCACCGTGCCATCATTCTCGCTATCTACTTCTTTGCCATTTGCAATCCCCTGCAATAGCGTATGGGTATACAAGCCATTGCCTTTGAAGCCATCCATTGCGGTCTGCACACTGCCTGCCGACGCAAAAATGTGGAGCCCCATTTTTTTTGCCAATACTGACATCCGGGCATCGTAAAGGCCGCTCACGATGGTATCAACACCACCGGCATGGCAGGTATCAAAGACAAAAAGTTGCGACAGTGATTTTATCTTCTTGGAAATTTCTACAATTTCATTGGAACTTATCAGGCTGGTCGTACTATACAGTTTCCCGTCAAAACCGCTTGTAACTATGTAGTACTGACCTTGTAGTAACAGGCCATGAGAGGCGTCAAAAAATATGAAACAGTCTCCATGTTTTATCTTTTTGGACAGGTTATCTATCGTGGCAAGAATATTCTGTTTGCCGGCTTGTTCATTGGCAAGCCCGATCAGATGGATGTTTTCCGGTTTATAGAGGGTGCGAGCCTTCTCGGAAAGCCGGGCGGAAAAATCTGTCGCGTCCTTGGCCGCGTACTTGAGATTGATGGATGGGTCACGATACTTGTCGATGCCCACAGACAGAATGTAAAGATGAGGCTCATTCTGTTTTACGGTGGAAGTGAACTTGGCCGTCTCCAGAAAACTCTGGACAGTGTTGGGGGCATTAAAAGCTGTCAGGCTGATTTCATTCTCTCCCGCGATGGTTTCAACCTCAACGCACTCCTCAACCAGTTCACCTTTGGGCTTATCAAGTTGAGCCCCGGACAATTTCTGGCCCTTAACAACCACTGAGCGCATATCCTGATAAACGGCCCGACTATTCATTGAGGCAAGGTTCATCTTTGCAGTAGTTTCATTTTTAACCACTTCTCGATAAAACCCGTCTGACTTTATTAACTTGCCGTTTTGGAAGATCCGGATTTCGCCGATACCGCCCCCAGCGCTTTTTACGCGATAGCAGACTTTTGCCGTTGGTGTGTTGGTTTCTTTCGGCAATGTACCAAAACTGACTCTTGGCGGCGGGGTTTTGATCGCGTCGCTTAGCGTCAGGGTGATCAGGTCTTTGATGTTCTCGTCTCTGAGTTTTGAGGTCACGATATCGGGACGGTAAAATAGATCGTAAAACTGGTCAATTCCATACACCTTTTTATTTACAAGAATGTTCAAATATTTATGGCCATTGAGCGATGAATTGTAATAGCCCTCCTGAGTGACAATTATCCACTCTCCATTATTTAAACCGACAAACTTAATAAACTCTTCGCCGGTATTTCCGTTCCAGAACCTTATTGTGCCATCAAAACCACCAGATATAACAATATTTGGTTTGTTTGAAAAAACGATGGAGCTAACTTCTCCCGTATGTCCGGTAAATGTCCGTAGCTCCCGCCCTGTGGTGACATCCCAAAGTTTTGCCAGATTATCGCGTGCCGCCGATAATAAGCGGGTGCCATCAGATGAAAATGCCAGGGAGTTAATTCTCCCGGTGTGTCCTGTAAATGTTTTTATTTTTTGACCGGTTGAAATGTCCCACATCCTGATGTTGCTGTCCCACGCACCTGAAAGCAGATATTTGCCGTCAGGAGAAAAGATAACCGTGCTGATGCGATTCTTCATAGACTCTATATTCCACGCCATTTTTTCGGCCTGTCTCACAATGGGCGCGGGGGGGATATCCGCAGGGGAGGGCGCGGCAACGGCGGCAGGCGATGCACCTCCTCTTCCTCTCCTCTCAGTTGATCTCATATTCTCTCTAACGGTTTTATATTCAGAAGCTGTTTTGATTTCTTTAAAAGTTCTAATTTCTGCTCCTGTTGAAATGTCCCAGAGCTTGATGGCGCCATCCCAGCTTCCTGAAAACGCGAATTTGCCATCAGGTGAAAAGCCAACAGAGTTCACCCACGCTGTGTGTCCTGTAAATGCGCGTATTTCCCGGCCGGTCGCAAGATCCCAAAGCCTGATGGTTTTATCACTGCCACCGGTAAGGGCAGTGCGGCCGTCCGGAGAGAACGCCACTGAATCAATCAGGTCATCTTTGGTCAGTCCTGTGAATTCCCTTATTGCTTTTCCTGTTTCCACATTCCAGAGTTTGGCCTTATGATTCGCACATCCGGTGAGGACAAGTCTGGCGTCCGGCGAAAATGCTACTGAATATATAGCATCCGTAACAGCGGCAAATGTCCTGATTTCTCTGCCAGTTGCTGCATCCCAAAGCTTGAGAGACGTCCTCCCTCCCGAAATAATCAGTTTGCCGTCGTGAGAATAATCCAGGGATTCAATTTCATGATGTCCAGCCGGTGTAAATATTTTAGCTGTCATATCTGCGTCCGTCTGTTGGGGACTTTCATTGAGAGGCTCTGATACCTGTTCCTGTTCGCCGGACTCCGGCGATTGCCCCATCCTTCCCACAATAGTCAGTATGGTTGGAGACATGCGAAAAACGGATAATACTATTCTGTCGCCAGGGCTTGATCCGGAAATGTCACGTTCAAAATCACTGATATTTTTAATTTTATGGTAATTAAAGCCAAGAATGATGTCATTCTGTTTTATCCCCATCTGCTCTGCAGGTCCGCCCTTGGCCACGTTTGCAACTAAAACACCTTCATCTGTACTCGTTATCCTGGAAAGAAACCTTTTTGCCGCACCGGCCAAAGGCTGCACCTGCGCGCCAAGCCATGGCTTATCACTGGCAAGAGAATAGCCGGGCATCAGCACGGACATAATCACGAAGCAGATGAGCAGAAAGTAAACAGGTAAAAATGAGCGAAAAGACAAAAAAATACCTTCTATGCCTGCGTCAGGAGCCGTTTTTCTGTTAAATAGAGTCTTCATTTTTAACCTCCGTTGAGTCAAGTAAACAACGTGAATGATTATGGATTGAAATGCCGTATATTATTTTGCCTGCTCTGAAGCGCCGCTTCCGGGGTGTCTGAAAAAAATTCGATGCATCTAAGAGACTTAACTGTATGTTATATTTAGTCAATCAACCGACAAATTTTACGTTTTGTGTTTTCAGAACGGTTAACTCAGGATCGGTTTTTCCTCCATAGCGAAACTGGTGCTTGACATGTCCGATTACCCCGGCTGCAGGAGCTTGAAATTCGTGGGCGGCTCTTGGCGGCGGACGGCCCGGGTGTCCAGGAGTTCATAGAGGATTACCTCCATGACCCTCCAGACTTTGACGCCGTTGCGGATGCAGCCGGTGATGGTCTCCTCCCGGCGGCCGCAGGCCATGTGCATATGGAGGATGGGAGAACCGTCTTCGTCGGGGAAGAGGGTTCCTGTCCCCGCCACTTCGTGAGCGTTAGCGAGGATATGGGTCATGGGTATCACTGGGAGGACGCGGTCCTCCTGTGGGCCGACGACCAGGGTGCTGCCGTCGTCGGCGCCGCCGATGACGATGAGGGCCGCCGCCCGGATGTGCTGTTCCCGGGCGAAGGTCTCGATGATTTCGTGAACGATCTCGCCGTCTTCCAGGCGGAGGATAAAGACTCTGCCGATCTTTGATTCTTCGTATTTCATGATTGGGTTTATTCCCCGTACATGCTGTCAATGACGCTTTGGTATTTTTCGTTGATGACCTTGCGCTTGAGCTTCATCGTCGGGGTCATCTCGCCGTCTTCCTGGGTAAATTGTTTGGCCATCAGCTTAAACTTCTTGACCTTTTCAAATCCCGCCAGCTCCTTTTGATTCTGCTCGATCCGTTCATGATAAAACTGAACGATATCGGGGTGCTGGATAAGGTCTTCCCGGGAGGTCCAGGAGATGTTGTTACTCCTGGCATAATCCTCCAGGGCGTCGAAAGCGGGAACGATGAGGGCGGCGACGTATTTGCGCTGGTCCCCGATGATGGAGATCTGCTCGACGAAATGATCTTTGCCGATTGTTGTTTCGATGAGCTGGGGGGCGATATACTTGCCTCCCGAGGTCTTCATCAGGTCCTTGATCCGGTCGGTAATGGTCAGGTAGCCGTCTTCGAGAATGCCCACGTCACCCGTCTTGAACCAGTGGTCTTCAAAGACCTCCGCCGTCGCCTCCGGTTTCTTGTAGTATCCCTTCATGACCGTTTCGCCCCGGACAAGGATCTCGCCGTTGGGGGCGATTTTCACATCGACGCCATAGATGGCTTTCCCCACCGTTCCGGGTTTGTAGAAATACTCCTCATGGCAAGTCACCGTCGCCGTTGTTTCCGTCAGGCCATAGCCGTATTTGATCTGGATGCCTACGGAATGGAAAAATTCCTCGATCTCTTTGGAAAGGGGCGCCCCGGCGCAGGGGAAAAAACGGATTCTCCCTCCTACGACGCCGCGCAGTTTCCCGAGGACGAGTTTGACGGCGATCTTGTGTTTGAGCTTGAGATCCCAAGGGACGGATTTTTTCTCTTTTTCTCGCGTATAAACCTGTTCGCCAAGCTCTACGGCCCAGTTGAACAGATTCTTTTTCGAGGGGGGGGCCTTTTCCAGTTTTTCGAAAACGGCGGCGTAGATCTTTTCGTAGAACCGGGGAACGGCGCACATGATCGTCGGTTTGACCTCCTGCAGGTATGTTACGATCTTGGCGGTGTCGTCACAATAAGTGACGACCATGCCGGAGCCCATGGCGAAGTAGTTCCATGCCCTTTCAAAGACGTGACTTAGGGGGAGGAAGCACATGGATATATCCTGATCGCTGACGGCGAGGCGCTTGTTGTGGGCCTGAAAGGAAAAGTAAAAGTTGGAGTGGTTGAGCATGACGCCTTTGGGCTCCCCCGTAGTGCCGGAGGTGTAAATCAGGGTGGCCAGCTCGTTCATGTCGGCCTTCTTAAGTATTTCTTCCAGTTCCTGATCTTGGGAGGACTTGCGGCCGAGCTCCAGAAAATCCTTAAAATACATGGCCTGATCGCCATCGGCGAGGGGAACGCTGCTATCGAAAACGATAATTTTTTTTAGATATTTTGACGCACTGATGATGGCGGTCGCCTTCTGATACTGATCTTTGGCGCCGACGAAAAGGACGGCGATTTCCGCTTCATCGACAATGTACTCCGTCTGTTTCGCCGTATTGGTAGCGTAAATAGGAACGGAGACGCCGCGGACGCTGAGAATGCCTAAATCGGCAATGGTCCATTCCGGACAGTTCTGGGAGAATACCCCCACCATGTCTCCCGTTTTGATTCCTATCTCCAGGAGGGCTTTGGCGATGGCACGGACCTGCTCGCCAACCTCTTTCCATGAAATGTCCTGCCACTGGCCGTTTTCCCTGTAACGGAGGGCTGTCCGTTCCCCATATTTCTTTGCCTGTTTCTGGATCATCAAGGCGAGATGTTTTTCGGGCATGTTACTTTCTCCTTATCTTTGTTTCTTTTCCTTAGGTGCATATTTCGAATTGCAGTATAAACGGCTAAACCTGAGAAGTCAAAAGCAATTTGATTGATAATACTGAATATTGTTTGACGGGCCGCTTTTTTTCCCCTATACTCCCTCCTATTTCACGGGGACATGGAGAAGATGTTAGCTGAATTTGATACTACAAGGATCGCCATCATTGGCCCGGGACGCTTGGGGACTTCCTTTGCATACAAGTTCGGCCGGGACAACAAGCGGGTTACGATCTATTATCATGATGCCGATGTCTGCCGTCATATCAACCGGGAACATCTCAACCCCAAACACCTGACCGAGGATCTCGCCAAACGTCTGGGGGGAATGGAAAAGGTCCCCCGTTTGGCCCCGAAGGTCTATGCCACCAATGATCTTGAGCGGGTCGTTGACGACAACGACATCATTGTGCTGTGCCTGACAATGGACAAGCTACCGGAATTTCTAAACTACCTGAAGCCGCTCATGGAAAGAAAATCCGGCGACACCTGCCTCATCTCTCCCATCAAGGGTCTGACCTCCGATGAAATCACTAAGGAACTCATTACTCCGTCCCAATTGATCCACAGCAACCTGAGCAGCCTCAGCTATAAATATGAGGTCGTCTGCATCGGTGGCCCTTTTTTCGATGTCGATATCGCCCTGGGGAATCCCGTCTGTGTAACCGTGGCGGGCAAAAGCGCGCCGGCGAATCTCGTTCGGGAGGAATTGATCCGCTTCAACCGGCGGGAACTGACGTCATACTACAATTTCGACGTTATTGGTGTTGAGGCCTGCGGCTCCCTGAAAAATGTCGTTGCCAACATCAAGGGGGTGACCGATTCCCTGGACCTTGGCGATTCCATCCCCGGCACCATCTTTGCCCGTGCCGGTGTGGAGATCCGCTCTCTTTCAATGCTCTTGGGCGGCAGTTTTCAGGCCTTTCACAGTCAGGCCGGTGTAGGGGATATGTACGTTACCGTTTCGTCCATGGCCAGTAAGAATTATCGCTATGGAAAATACTTCCATGAGCTTTACAGCGGCAACCCCATTGAAACCAACCTGAAGGTCCTGGCCAGAATCGACGGGACACCGGAAGGACCCAATACGATTCGCAACGTCCATCGTTATCTGGAAAAGAAAAACATGTACAGCCCCCTGTTTAATTGCGCCTACAAGATTTTCAACGAAGGGGGCACCCGGGGGGACATCAAGGAAATGATCATCCAGGCCTGCCAGTTCGACAAGCGGGTCAAGGAATTTATCGGACCTGTTTCCCGTTTCCTTTATCGGGTCGCTCCCAATCTATGGTATCGACGACATAAAGGTGTGATGTCAAACTGGGACGTTTGACGGCTTCGCAAAATGTCCATATGCTTCGTTGCGCTTCCGCCTTCGTCACTGCGACGAACGCAAAAGTACGCCCCCGTTCCCCATGCGGAGCGCGCCTCGCCTCTCGAGCGTTTTGCGAAGCCGTCAGGGTTAAAATCACTTTTTTATCTTGACATTTTTTAAAGATTAGTTATAGGTCGAGTCATAATTTATCCGAGATCTAAAACAATATGAATATGACGATGCTTATGAAAACGAACATGAATCTTTGCTGGTGGTGGCAGGCTGATAAAGTCTGCCCGCGTTAACTGTTTTAAACAGGTTGTGGGCAGGGAGGAACCTTCCCATGACGCAATCGGAAATCAAAAGCCATGGGAACACCCCATGGCTTTTTTATTAGACGATTACTTTTTTTAAAAGGAGAGATGCAAATGAAAACCATGAAGGTATTGCTGGAAGATCATGAAATCCCCAGGCAGTGGTACAACATCCAGGCGGACTTGCCGACACCCATGCGGCCGCCTCTTCACCCGGCCACGGGGAAGCCCGTTGGCCCGGAGGATCTGGCGCCGATCTTTCCCATGAATCTCATTGAGCAGGAGGTCAGTACGGAGCGCTGGATTGACATCCCCGAAGAAGTTCTGGAAAAATACCTGATCTGGCGACCCACGCCCCTGTGCCGAGCCCGGAATTTTGAAAAGCTCCTCAATGCCCCAGTGAAGATCTATTACAAAATGGAGGGCAACAGCCCCGCCGGGTCACACAAACCCAATACGGCCATTCCTCAAGCTTACTACAACAAGATCGCCGGGATCAAGCATCTCTCAACGGAAACCGGAGCTGGTCAGTGGGGAAGCGCGCTGTCCATGGCCTGTCAGATGTTCGGTCTCGGATGCCGGGTTTTTATGGTCAAGGTCAGTTATGAACAGAAACCATACCGGCGGATGATGATGAACGTGTGGGGGGCCGAGTGCATCCCCAGCCCCAGCAACCTCACGGAGGCGGGCCGCAATGTCCTTGCCGAACATCCCGATTCACCGGGGAGCCTGGGTATTGCCATCAGCGAGGCCATCGAAGACGCCATCGCCCACCCCCAGGCCAAGTATTCCCTGGGCAGCGTTCTGAATCATGTTATGCTCCATCAAACTATTATCGGTCTTGAAGCCCAGAAGCAAATGGCAAAGATCGGTGTCTATCCAGATGTCGTGATGGGCTGTGCCGGCGGCGGGAGCAATTTTGCCGGGATTTCCCTGCCCTATGTACGGGACAAGATCCACGGGAAAGACGTAAAGATCGTCGGGGCGGAACCGACATCATGCCCCACCCTCACCAGGGGGCCCTTTGCCTATGATTTCGGCGATCTTGCCAAAAAAACGCCCCTCCTGCCCATGCACACCCTGGGGCATGACTATGTCCCGGCCCCGATCCACGCGGGCGGGCTCCGCTATCACGGGATGGCCCCCATTGTCAGCCACCTGGTAATGGATAATCTTGTCGAGGCCCGGGCCTATCATCAGATCGATACCTTCGAAGCCGGTGTCATGTGGGCCCGCAGCGAAGGCTTCATTCCTGCCCCGGAGACGTGCCATGTAATTGCCGCCGTCGTGGACGAGGCCCGGCGGGCCAAGGAAGAAGGCAAGGAAAAGGTCATTCTCTTCAACTGGAGCGGCCACGGTATGGTGGATTTGGCATCCTACGACGCCTACCTTACTGGTAAACTGATTCCTTATGAAATGCCTGATGAGGAAATCGCCAGGGCGCTGCGGGCCATTGAGGGCTTTCCGAAGCCGTGACCGAGAAGATCGCTCATGATGAAAGGGAAATCCGCTGCCCCAAGCTTGGGCATGAGCTTACTTTTGCCTACTGTCTGCGGGAAGCGGATAATCTGCCCTGTGCGAGGATCATCAGGTGCTGGGAGAGTTTATTCCCTGTGGAAAGCTTTCTGAGGGATACCCTGGATGCCGAGACATGGGACGCCTTCTGCCGCCAGGCGCCCCCGGATAAGATGACGACCCTCCTCGATCTCATCGAGAAGGCCAAGGCCCGGCGGCAGGCCGACCGCACATAGGTAGATGTAGAAGGATGAAAAGGGATAAAATTTGGCAGGATAAGGATTTCCACCCCCTGGCGGACCGGATGCGGCCTCGGTGCCTGGGCGAGTATATCGGTCAGGCACATCTGTTGGGGGAGGACAATCTCCTGCGCCGGGCTATCGAAGAAGATCGCCTGTTTTCCATGATCTTCTGGGGCCCCCCGGGGTCGGGAAAGACGACCCTGGCCCGGATCATCGCCCAGGAGACGCAATCACATTTCACGAGTTTTTCCGCAGTCTTGTCAGGAGTTAAAGAGATCAGGGCCGTCGTCGAGGAGGCCCTTGCCCAAAGGCAGGAACATCAACAGAAGACCCTTTTATTCGTGGATGAGATTCACCGCTTCAACAAGGCCCAGCAGGATGCCTTTCTCCCCCATGTGGAAAGCGGACTCATCACCCTTATCGGCGCCACCACGGAAAATCCTTCCTTCGAGGTAATCGCCCCCCTCCTGTCCCGCTCCCGAGTCATGATCCTCAAGCCGTTTTCGGAAGAAGAAATAGGGGCAATGATCGCACGGGCTATTACGGACGAAGAAAGGGGTCTTGGCGGTTTGCATATTCAGATCGAACCTCAGGCGGTGGAAGTCATCCTCTGGTCCGCCGATGGTGACGCCCGGACGGCGATGAACAGTCTTGAGGCAGCTGCCTCTCTCGTCATGGACATGGAGGAAGGGAAGCGGCTCATTACGCGGGAAACTGTCGAAAAAGCCCTCCAGAAAAAGGCGCTCCAGTATGATAAAGGTGGAGAAGAACACTACAATCTGATTTCGGCCTTTCACAAGAGTCTGCGAGGGAGCGATCCCGATGCCGCCCTCTATTGGCTGGCGCGAATGCTTGCCGCCGGGGAGGCCCCCCTCTACATTGCCCGCCGGATGGTCCGGTTTGCTTCGGAGGATGTGGGCAACGCCGACCCCCGTGCCTTGGCAGTGGCTATGGACGCCATGGAGGCCTTTCATTTTATCGGTATTCCTGAGGGGGAACTGTCCCTGGCCCAGGCGGCTGTTTACCTGGCGACAGCGCCCAAAAGCAACGCCCTGTATGCCGCCTATAGTAAAGTAAAGGAAACGATCCGTCAGACGGGAACCCTGCCTGTGCCCCTCCATATCCGCAACGCCCCGACGAAACTTATGAAGGAGATTGGTTACGGCAAGGATTACAAGTATGCCCATGATTACCAGGATGCCTTTGCCGAGCAGGACTACCTGCCCGAGACCCTGGTCAAAAAAAAGGTTGGTTTTTACCGGCCAACGGAACGGGGATATGAAAAAACCATCAGGGAACGGATGGATTTCTGGCGGCAGTTGCGGGAAAAGAACAAAAAACAAGAGGAGGCCTGAAATCCCCCTTTATTAACAAGATTATCATTGGCTACATATAGCACCCTCAGCCATACGAAAAATCACCCTCCTAAATCTGTATGTTTCAACCGCAATTCAAAAAACTTATAGTATGCTTGCCACTAAAGACTTATATGATTATAGGATAGGTGAGACCCAGGGTCCTTCGAAAACCGTATCTGTGAGTTTTTGTCTATCGTTGGGTGATTCGCGCTCCTGGAGGTACTCGGGCAGGTCTTCCTTGTTTCCTGGCATGCCTATGGCTGCCATTGCTTCAACCGTGAAACCATCAGGAATGTTCAGGGAAGACCGGGCAAGTTCGTAATCGAATCCCTGCATGCCGTGGACAACATAACCACTGAGGTTACCCTGCAGGGCCAGATTCTCCCATGCCGCACCGGTGTCATAGGAGTGGGTCCGCGATGGCTTTCCGTTGTCAAAGGTGTTTTTCGAAACGATGATGAGGAGCGCGGAAGAATTCTTGGCCCAAATCTTATTTGAATCGTTAAGCAAGTTAAAGAACAGAGGCCAGTGTTCTGAATTACTTCTGGCATACAGGATACGCCATGGTTGATTGTTGTTGGCTGAAGGCGCCCATCTTGCCGCTTCAAACAGACACATAAGCTCTGTTTCGGAAATTTCCCCGCCCGACATGGCCCGCGGTGACCAGCGATCAAGAAAAATATTATTAATCGGGTGATCAGCTTTCCGTATCTGGCTTCCTTTGATTGTAGGTGGCATGGATAAATCCTTATTGATTCATTTCTTGTCAACGATAGCCAGCGTACAACGTGATGTACAAATCAAATTTCCTTTTTCATCTGTAATCCGGATGTCCCACACGCTAACGGCATGGCCAATGTGGGCAGGTGTTGCTGTCGCTGTGATATTTCCATCTCTCTTAGGTCTGATATGGTTGGCGTTTATTTCAAGGCCAACAGCGAACTGTTTTTCTTGATCTATATTCATGCAGGCACCCATGGTTGCCGCTGTTTCAGCCAGGACAACGGATACCCCTCCATGAAGAGATCCCCAAGGATGATGAGTTTTGGGGGTCACCGGCATGGTTAAAACAATCTTTTCCTTTGTTATTTCGCGGTGCTCTATACCGAGCAGCTCCATGACTGTTCCCTTGAAATCCTTTAGATCTGTCATTTTCCTCTCCCTCGAATATCTTCGGGTCATATTTCCTAAAGCCTGCTTCGTTCCTTGCCGTCTTGGATTATTTTCATCACCGACCGTATTCAGCCGTTACTTTGACCAATCATCCGTCAGTTTAATATTATCTTTAGCCCAGATGATAAGTTCCGAAATGGAGGTACCTTTGGGGAAAAACTCAACGACACCCGCCTCCTTGACCTTATCAATGTCGTTATAGTCCAGGAAGCCGCCGGCGGTGACCCTGACATAGGACATATCCTTTTTTTTCAGCAATTCCATGATTCTGGCGATGTCTTCTATCTTGGCTCCGGGCAAGGTAGTAATTCCGATATGATCGACTGCTTCCTGGAGCGCCGAAGTGACAATAGCCTCAGGACTCTGATTTTCCACATGTACAACTTCGTAGCCCGCTTCCCGGAAAGCAAAGGATAGCCTCCCCACTGCCGCTTCAAAGCCATCGCCCAGTTTAGCCATTAAAATCCGTATCGTGCCTGCGTCCATGACATGCTCCTTTCGTCCGTTGATTGCTTTTGACCACAGCGCTCTTTCGGTTGATAATTGTCAGAGGGCAGGGTCTCTTGGTGGGAACTCTACATGTTGGTGTCTCCTTCGATGACCTTACAAACATTTTACGGTTAAACCTTGCATAATTCTGAAAATAAGGCAAACAGTTACAAGCTGGTGACGGCTTCGTAATAAGTACCGGACGCTGCGTTGCGCTGCATCCTTCGTCACTGCGGCGTACGACAAGTACTACTCATGACTAATGATTTGCGCGCCTTGCCTGAGGTGCTTTTTGCGAAGCCGTCGATTATGGCCAATTATTTGACTTTTTTACGAGTTCATCAAAGAATAAATGTGAGTAAAAGAAGTTATGATGGAAAGGGTGTTTTATTTTCCGATACAGAAGGAGGCAAAAATCCGTGCGAGGATCATGTCATTTGCCGTTTTTCCGATTATTTCTTCGAGAGCGTCGAGGGCGTCCCGGAGGTCGGCAGCCGTCAGTTCCGGCGATACGCCTCTTACTGAACCTGCCGTAGCCTCGCAGAGATGGAAGACCGCTTTTTCAATGGCAAGCCTGTGGCGCAGATGGGTGATGATCTCAGGTGAGGGGTTATCGGTCCGGTCTCGACAGAAATGCTGGTAAATTGCCTTCCCCAGTTCCTCCAGGCCGTTGCCGTATTTTGCGGAGATACGGATCGCGACTTTTCCCGGCAGGATCCGGGAGATTTCTTCTTCAGAGAGATTCTGGGGAAGATCTGCCTTGTTGACGACGGGAATGAGCGGTTTGCCTCGGAGCTTTTCAATGATTTCTCTATCTTCCGCCGTCATCTCTTCCGAGCCATCCAGGAGGATCAATACCGCGTCGGCCATTGCCACACGTTGCCATACCAGGTCAATGCCCGCTTGCTCAATGGCTTCCCCTGTTTTTCTGATCCCCGCCGTATCCGTCAATCTGATAATGATATCATGGATGCTGACCGGTTCCTCAATGAAATCCCTCGTTGTGCCCGGGATCGGCGTAACAATAGCCCTTTGCTCTCCTAGGAAGTGGTTCAGAAGACTTGATTTGCCGACGTTGGTCCGACCGGCGATGACAACGCTGACGCCGTCCTTGAAAATCTTTCCCTCTCCATAAGACCCTGCCAGTCTGTTGAGATCTTCAACAATATTCTGGAGACGCCTCGGGATAGATTTGTCATCGGGAAGATCATCGATATCCTCGATAAAATCGATGGCGGCTTCCAGAAGGGCCAGAATATCGGCAAGTTCTGCATGCAACTTTTCGATACTCCCGGAGAGTCGGCCCTGGTATTGCGCCTGTGCAAGCTCCAGTCCCCGATCGGTCCGGGCGGCGATCATATCCGCCACCGCCTCGGCCTGGGAAAGGTCCATCCGATTGTTGAGGAAGGCCCTTTTTGTGAATTCGCCGGGTTCGGCGAGACGCGCCCCCGCCTTGATGACCTCCGCCAATATCCTTTGGGGGAGAAGATAACCACCGTGCCCGTGGATTTCCAGGACATCTTCGCCGGTATAGGAACGGGGGGCCCGCATGAGGGCAATCATGACCTCATCGATGATAGCTCCCCCTTCAGGGGAAAGAATGTGACCGTAGTAAAGATGGTGGGATTCCAGAACCGGCGGTTGGCCGTTCTTCATGCGGAAGAGGTGAAGGGCAATGGCTTCTGCCTGCGGGCCGCTGATCCGGATAACGGCAATCCCACCCGCCCCCGGGGCGGTGGCAATGGCGGCAATGGTCTCGTCCATTTCTTAGTTAGCCGTGGGTTTGATAACCGCCCGCTCCCGTTCACTTCTGGCCGGCATGATGATGATCTTGCGGTACTCCCCCTCGCCGCGACTCTTTGTTGTGAGAGAGGAGTCCGTCTGCAGGGTCAAGTGGATGATCCGGCGGTCGTGGGCGTTCATATGGCTGACGGTGACAGCTTTTCTAGTCTTTTTGACCTTCTGTCCCAGCCTTTCCGCCAGTGATACCAAGGCGTCTTCCCTTCGTTTCCGGTAGGCCTCCGTATCTATGACGATCATTTTTCTGTCTTCCCCGGACCGGTTGGTGGCCTTGTTGACAATATACTGAAGGGCGTCGAGATTCTGACCCCGCTTACCGATCAACAGGCCGCCGTCGTCCCCCTGGATATTGAGAACAATGGCGTCTTCCCGCGCCTCGGCGGTCACGGGCGCTTCAATATTCATGCGCTCTAGGATCCCGGAGAGGAGCGTTTTGGCCTTCATGGCCAGCTCGTCATCTGTTTCCTGATTATGCTCTCTGACGGGTTCCTTAGAGGTTTCCCCCCCCGTTCCCGTAGTGATTTCAGTGACAGGCCCCCTGGCAGCTTCCCTGAGAGGTTTTCTGGCGGCTTCCCTCACCGGCTCCTTAATGTTTTCCCTTACATGTTCTCTGGTTGTTTCCCTTTTTACCGGCTTCCCTTCTTTTCTGGCGGGAGGGATAACGGCATCGGCCACCGGCTGGACAGGGGCTACTTTTATCACCGGTTTTTCAAAGGTTTCCTCCGCCATGTGAATAGACATTAAACGGGCCCTGATCTTTGCCCGCTTGGCGCCGAGCCCGAAAAACCCCGGCGACCCTTCGGAGACGATTTCTATATTGAGCTTTTCCCGGGGAACCCCAAACTCACTACAGGCCTTTTCTATGGCTTCATCAATGGTTTTGCCTTCAATTTCGGTCATGTTCGTCCATCCCCTCGATTAATCATGTCGCTTGTTGATATAGTATTGCTGCCCGATACTGATCACGTTATTGAGCAACCAGTAAATAACAAGTCCGGCAGGGAAGTTCAAAAAAAGGAAAGTAAAGATAATCGGCATAAACAGCATTACCTTCTGTTGCATCGGGTCGCCGCTCATGGGCGTCATTTTCTGCTGAATCCACATTGTGCCTCCCATGATGATCGGGGTTATATAATATGGGTCCTTATCGGAAAGGTCCTGAATCCACCAGAAAAAGGGTGAGTGCCGGAGTTCAATGGCATACAGCAGGGTTTTGTAAAGACCAAAGAAAACGGGGATTTGGATGATCATGGGCAGACAGCCGCTCATGGGATTGACCTTGTGGGCCTTGTATAGGGCCATCGTCTCCTGGCTGAGTTTCTGGCGGTCGCCCTTGTACTTTTCCTGAAGCTCCTTCATCTTGGGCTGCAATTTCTGCATCTGTTTCATCGATTCGTAGCTCTTGTTGCCCAGGGGCCAGAAGATAAGCTTGATGAGAATGGTCAGGATAATTATGGCGAGACCGTAGTTATGAACGTACTGGTAAAGCCATTTAAGTGTGATCAGCATGGGCATGGCGAGCCATTTCAGCCATGAACCGAAATCAATGGCGTCTTCAAGCTGGACTTTCTGAGCCTTGAGGATGGAATAGTCCTTCGGACCAAAAAAGAGGGTGTACATGAACGAGCCGTCCTGTCCTCCCGGGATGAGGTTCTTAGGCCCCCGCAGGCTGACCGTGACCATGTCGCTGTTGTCTTTGGACGTGGCAAAACTGGTCAGGGACGGGTTTTGGGGGATCACGGCGGCGATAAAGTATTTGCTTTCAAAACCGCCCCAGGTGACATTCGGTCCCAGTACCTTTTCCCCCTCGATTTTCTTGACCTCGATACGCTCGATATCCTTGGCGACGAAGGCCACGGGACCTTTATGACTCCAACTGTCCGTTTCTTCCTTAGGATCGACATACTGATTCCAGTTGAGACTGGCATTCTGGTTCAGAGGGGTTGCCGTGAGATTGTATACGCGGACTTCGAGGTCGATGGCATAGCGGTCGGGATGAAACGTAAATGTTTTCTCGACCTTTATGACCCCGGCGATGGTCTGCTGAAGAATCAAGCGTTGGCTTTCTTTGCCCTTGGTCAGATCGAGACTTTTTGAATCACTATCATACATCCCCTCTGCGGGGAGATCAACAGTGGACCCGGGAAAGGAGAAGGCAAGGGGCCGAGGCATGCCCATATTGACATCAACCAGCTCAATCAATTCTGATTTGTCGCCCAGTTTTTGTCGATAACCCTTAAGCTTGAAGGACTGAATGGCTCCTCCCTTGGTGGTGAATTGGGCAGTATAAAGGGGGGTATCCACAGAGATGAAACGCTCCGCCACTGGTGGGGTAATTTGGGCTGATTTTGCTGCCTTGATTACAGTCTGCGGCAGTGTGGACGGCGCTGGTGAAGGAGACGCCGTTTCCGCCTTCTTAGCTGTCTGTGAGCTTTCTTTCGTAGTCGCCGGGGGCTGCTTCACCGGCGGTTTCATAAAAAACATCTGGTAGATGAGAATGACCGCCACTGATAGAACAATGGCAAGGATGGTCCGCTTATCCATTCATAACCTCCCGTATTTCAATTATCTTACAGGGTCGTAACCACCGGGGTTCAGGGGGTGACAGCGACCGAGACGCTTCAGACCGGCTAAAGAGCCCTTCCAGGGGCCATGACGCCGAATAGACAGAATGGCGTACTCTGAGCAGGTCGGGTAAAAACGACAGGATGGGGGCAGGATCGGGGAGACGAACAACTGATATAGACGTATAAGCAAAACAAGTATGTTTGCCGGGATATGTGAAAATATTTTATTATTCATCCCTGGTTCTGATTAAAAGCCTCTCCAGCTCCCTCCGTATCTCGTGATTTGTCGGCAGCGCCTTACGGATCTTCACCATGATCACGATATCAAGAGAAGCCGGCAACTTCGGCTTATGCAAACGGTAAAATTCCCTAATGAGACGTTTGATCCTGTTTCTAGTGACGGCGTTTCCCACCTTTTTTATAATGGTGATCCCCAGCCGTCTGACGCCTGCCGGGTTCGGGCATACGATACAGGTAAAATGCTCTGAATGTGTGCGAACCCCCTGTTGATAGACCGTTAAATAATCCCGTCTTTTGTGTACCCTTTCCAGTTTGCCAAAGGTTGAATTTTCCATGTGATATGCAGATACAAGCGCGCCGGGGCGCACAGACCTGTCTTTTGGCAAGGCTAAACAGCTAGTCTTTTTCTTCCTTTTGCCCGCCGACGGTTAAGGACGAGCCTGCCGTTTTTCGTAGCCATGCGGACGAGGAAGCCATGGGTTCTTTTCCTGCTTGTATTGCTTATGGTCTTTAGTGTCTTTTTCATCTTTTCAAGCCTCAGTGAAGTAAATTACCATGCGAAGGCGCGACATTAATCATATCCGGTTGTAATTGTCAAGACAAAACGTCCCACCTGCATCACATCGGCAGGACCTATTTTCCGGAAGCGTCCCCCGTGGTTTTAGTCGCCTTTCCAGGGCTCTCATCTCCGGAGGCGCCGCCTGACCGGTAGAATGAGTTAGAATGCTATCAGAAATAAATAAAATCAAGGTCTAATTATTGACGCTTTCGTAAAAATAATCCGACCATAGCGATGTTGTAACAGGACAACAATTACAATTTAAGGCCCCTTTCTAAATATTATTTCGTCTTGACATTATTATTTTGTTGACAAGTAGAGTGATTTACATTACGAGTCCAAGCACTTATATGTCATCTGAATGGGGCGGCTGTTAATGGATGAACGGTTTCATAATTTTCTCGTTCACTTAAAGGCGTTTAAACGACTGCCGACCCTGCCTCATATCTTGATCCGTCTTGTTGATATCTGCGGTGATGATAACATCAGCTTTCAGGAGCTGTCCCGTATTCTGGCAACGGACGCCGGCTTGACGAGCAGGGTGTTGCATCTTGCCAATTCATCTTACTACCGAAATCAGGAAAAGATATCCCATATCGATCAGGCCCTGCTCCGGATGGGACGGAACACCTTTAAGAACATTGTCTTCAGCGCCGCCGTTCATCAGGTATTCAGCGGCAACCACGGCCACAACGCCTTCCACCTGAAGAGATTCTGGCGCCATTCCCTGCTCACCGCCATCCTGGCCCGAATGATTGCCGCAAAGACAGGATACGGGGAAACGGAACAGGCCTTTTTCGCCGGCATGATCCACGACATAGGCCGGCTGGTCCTCAGTGCCAATTTCCCCGAATTGTATGCCAAGGTTCTCGATAACGCTTCCGCATCTCATGAATCAAAGCATCTTCTCGACGAGGAAAGAAAAATCGGGGCCCCTCATCCAGAAGTGGGCGCCTGGCTATTGAGTCAATGGAATCTCGATTCCTTAACCGTAGACGCCGTTCTTTATCACCATGAACCGGCGGGGCGAATCGCCACCGCATTCCCCCTGGTCAAGATCGTCTATGCCGCCAATATCCTGGCGGCAATGACCGAATCCCGCAGTGTTCGGTGTGAAGACGTCATGGGTTTCTTTTCCTTTAGTCGCGATGAAACATCGGAGCTGATCGTCCAGGCAGAGGAAGAGATGGAGACCATGGCTCAATCCCTGGGTATCGACATCGGAACAAAAGACCATCTGCCACCCAGCGAAAACGATGATGGCGTAAAAAACCGCGAGTTGATGAGCGACGTCGAAGACATGGCCATGCTTTTCGGCCCCCTGAAGAGTCTGACGGAGGCGACTGATGAAGAAGGCATGCTTCAAGCAATCCATGAAGGTCTCCGGGTCCTCTTCGACGCTCCGGAGGTCCTGCTGTTTCTTTATGACAGCGACCGCCAGGCCCTTGTCAACTACGGTAACCCCTGTTCAGACAACCTAACCCTGTCCATGGAACAGAAAACGGGGATTTCCGTAAGATGTCTCTTGGAGGGATTGATCCTCTCTTCTCTCGATCAGGAATACGGCGTCAGGGCAATTATAGATGAGCAGCTTGCCCGGCGTCTGGGCAAGAAAGGGTTGATCTGCGCCCCTTTGATCACCCGTTCGGATAAGGTGGGCATTGTGGCGGTTGGTCTCGATGAAGAAGAAGCGGTTTGTCTGAAAAAGCGACTCCCCCTGTTGAAATTATTCACGAATGTCGTCGCGGCAGCCTTGCATGCCGATCACCTGAAGCGGGATCATGCCCGGAAGGTGCAATCGGAAAGAATGGCGGCGGTGATGGCACTGACCCGCCGGGTAGCTCATGAAATCAACAATCCCCTTGGCATTATTAAAAACTTTCTCCAGATTATTGCTGCAAAGCTTGGCGAAAACAACGGCGTCCAAAAAGAGATCCAGATCATCCGTGAGGAGATCGATCGCATTACCCGCATTCTCCCGGAGCTTTCCGACACGGAAAAATCAAAAGTCCGGGTAAAGACACCCGTCGATCTCAACACGCTCATTTCCAACATAACCAAGATGATCGGCAGTGCATCTGCATCGCAGTGGGGGATCAATTTTCATCTCCAACTGGAGCCCGACCTGCCGAAAACAACGATAGACAAAGACGGCATGAAACAGATCATGATCAATCTCCTCAAGAACGCCGTCGAAGCGATGGAAAAGGGAGGTAATATTTTTATAGAGACGGCAAGCATCCCGATGATAGGAGCGGGTAGCGGCGCCATGAAACAGGCAAGCGACAACCGGAATATCCGGATCACGATTCGCGATGACG
>JANXZC010000081.1 GCA_025355725.1 Syntrophus sp. (in: bacteria) | reverse complement strand
GCTTTTGAGGTCTTCCAGCATTGCAAAAATATTATCCAGAATCGGTCTGGCCTTCTCCTGCCGTAACTGATAAAGTTCTTCCGTCTTTAACTCCTTCCCCGGCGTCTCTATCTCATGATACAGACGTGCAATTCTGGCCAGAATGTCATTCGCCTCCTTCGGACGGGATGACGACGCTTCATCGAACTTCCTGCGGGCATGCGCCCAGCAACCGACTTCGATGATCCCTTCTCTTTTGAAAAGCTCATCATATCCACTATAGGCGTCAGCATGCACATAGCCCTTGTAGTTATCCAGAAAATCCAGAGGCCGTTTCTTGCCGCGATCCATGGAAAAATCATACATCGTCAAAGGCGGTCCCGTTCCACCCCGGACATATACCCACAACCGGGCTTTCTTAAACTTCCCCGGATTGTTTTGATGGTCCTGAAGCGCCACCGGGGTGTCATCGGTAAATATAACCCCATTTTCCAGAACCGCTTGTCTAAAAACTGGCTTGATGATTTTGATGCTTTCATATATCTGCATCATCCATCCCGATTGCGTTGCCCGGGGAATCTCTACCTTCTCCCGCTGAAAGATGGCATCCTGCCGGTACAGAGGCAGATGATCGGCAAACTTGCTGACAATCACATGGGATAAAAGTCCCACATCCGCCTTGCATTTGGCAATGGGGGAATCCGGCATGGCGGCACAGACCACGCCTTCATTGCCGGGTAATGCATATTGAGGTCGCTTATAGACTTTGACCAACAGTTTGCCGGGACGATATTCCAGTTTTTCCGAGACTTCCACGGAAATTACTTTCAAGGGTTCACCCGTCTGGGGAGATACTTTCTTATCTTCCGGAATATCTATGACAATCTCCACCCGTTCCAGGTGTTCGGGAATAGGCAGGCGGCCATGCTGAACTCTTTCTTTTCTTTCTTTGCCCGGTTTGGATGAGGCAACTTCCATTTTATCTTCAATCTCTTGGGGAGGAATCACGGCGCTTTGTGCAATGGATTCCTGAAGGATGGAATCCAACATCATCTGGTTCGGGTCAATCTTTTCGGACTTTCTTCCATAAATGCGACGGATTAACTGTTCGATCTGATGTTGGAGGATGGCCAGCTGCCGCTGATTGGATTCACATTTAAGGGTGAGTTGTTCAATGTGCGCGTTCTTGGTTAAAAGAAGGTCGGCATTCCTGTTCTCAAGTTCCTTGATGAGATTCGCCTGATAAGCGATGATCTCGTCTTGCGATTGGGCGGCATATGGGGCCTGTGCTTCTGCGGTTATCATGGAAAAACGTTTAGCACATAATATTAATAATGTCAAGTACTTATGTTAAATTTATTTACTTTTTTATCGCTTTTTTTCATGTTTTTTCAATGGATTTTTCGTCTGACGAATGGGCCCCGGCGTAGCGTTTTTCGATCCGCTTCGGCACGATGCCTTCCAGTAGCAGAGTCAGGTCACGCCGGTCGATGCAGCCGCTTCGGTCGGGTACAAGGAACTTTCCTTCTTCCAGACGTTTATACCAAAGCACCAGGCCGTCCTGGTCCCAATACAGAAGTTTGACCATTTTACGGTTGCCGTTGACGAACACAAATAAGGAACCGGACAGTGGGTCCATCGCCAGTTCGGAACGGATGATGCCGCACAGACCGTCGAAGGATTTACGCATGTCGCAGGCACCCCGGTAAAGATAGATGCGTGTCATGGCGATCAAGGAAATCATCGGGATGTCAGGCAGGCCAGAACGGATCGAAATGTTATGGGATCGAAGTTCCGCTGTACTTCTATGCAAAGATTGCCGGATACAATGCGGATGCCGGTATCCATGCCTGAAACTGAGGATCGAAGCTCGATGAATCCCTGCTTGTCCATTTGACGTTTTTGAATCCGGCGGCGCCAGGCGTAAAATACATTGGTTCGTGTATCCCGACTCCGGCAATAATCGGCTATGCTCAGACCGCTTGTCTTTTGTGTTTCGATTACTTCCCGCCAATGGGCATGTCGCTCTTCGATGGTCATTGGCCCGCCTCCAGTAAAAAGTTTTTCTCATTGCTGGTGGAACTCATACCCCGACTGGTGAAAAATGGAAAGATGGGTGGGAAAGACGGTTACGCGGAAGTTAAGAAAGGACTGGCCATCTATTTCAAGTTTTACAACGAAAGACGATGGCACCAAAACTTTGACAGGAAGACCCCGGCTATGGTTTACGGTAACACTCTCCCGCAGAGGCAGGTTGCGGCATGAAAACGAACCCAGGGCAGTTTCCCACTTATAAATCCCTGTCTCCTGTCCTAAGAAACCCGGCCACCCCATTCCTCCAGTCCAGTAAATTTTCAGGAATTATGGCAGAAAAACTAACAAAAGTAAAGATAAATATAAATAATATCAGTATGTTGCCTTTGAATAACGATTATTTTTTACGAGGGTCAGTGGCTTGGGAAGAAATGTATGGCTGAGTTGTGCAAAGGTCTCAATTCTTCTTATGCAGGATATCCGGAGGTCTCGGTTCTGATGGCCTGTTACAACGGCAGCCGCTGGCTGCATGAGGCCATAGATAGCGTTCTGGCTCAGACCTTTGATAATTTCGAATTTATTCTGGTGGATGATGGTTCCGCCGATGATACATTGAACATCTGCCGAAGTTACCG
>JANXZC010000078.1 GCA_025355725.1 Syntrophus sp. (in: bacteria) | reverse complement strand
GGCAGCGAAGAACAGAAAATGCGGTGGCTCCCGGGGTGTGTCTCCGGGGACATCATCACCGCGATTGCCATGACGGAGCCGGATGTCGGCTCCGACCTGGCCGCCATAAAGACCTCTGCCTTAAGAGACGGGGATACCTATATTCTGAACGGACAGAAGACCTTCATCTCCTGCGGAATCCATTCCAGCCTGGTCATCGTGGCGGCCAAGACGGATGTCCACGGCGGCGCCAAAGGGGTAAGCCTCATCTGTGTCGAAGATGGCACGCCCGGTTTCACCCGGGGGCGGAACCTGAAAAAGATGGGGTGGCACAGTCAGGATACGGCGGAACTCATCTTCGCGGATTGCCGGGTCCCCGTCGCCAATCTCCTCGGCATGGAGGGCAAGGGATTCTACTACATGATGGAAAAACTCCAGGGAGAAAGGCTCGTGGCCTGCATCATGGCCCAGACCATGGCTGAGGCCATGCTGGATATGACCATCAGGTACTGCAAGGAAAGAAAGATCTTCGGCCAGCCGGTGAGTTCATTCCAGCATAATACCTTCAAGATTGTGGAGATGGCCACGGAAATAGAATTAGGACGGACCTTCCTGGATGCCCTGATTGCCAGCCATATTGCCGGCAAAGACATCGTCAAACGTGTTTCCATGGGAAAAGCCTGGATTCCCGAAATGGCCAACCGTGTTGCCTATCATTGCGTTCAGCTCCATGGCGGCTATGGCTATATGGAAGAGTATCCGATCTGCCGTTTTGCGAGAGATGTCAGGGTGATTCCCATATTCGCAGGCTCGACGGAGGTGATGAAGGTGATTGCGGGCAGGATGATGGGGCTTTAGATTTCATTACGAAAGGAGACATAAATCAGTGGAAAAACAAGATGATATCGTAATTGTCAGTGCCGTGAGGACCCCTTTCAGCCGTTTTGATTCCGCCATGGCTGATATTGCCAGTATCGACCTTGCGGTTATGGTTATGAAGGAAGTCATCCGAAGGGTGAGCGTCAAGGCGGAGGAAGTGAATGAAATAAACTACGGCTGCTGTGTCATGGCGGAAATGGCGCTGGAGACGGACATCCCGGCCCGTCAGGCTTCCCTCCTCGCCGGATTCCCCCCGGAGATCTTGTCCGTTACTCTGGATCGGGCGTGCTGCTCCTCTATGACAGCGCTCCGCATGGGCTACCGGGCCATCAAGGCGGGGGATGCGGGGGTCTGCATGGCCGTAGGCTCGGAAAACATGCCGCGAACGCCGCATCTGGCGCCGGGACTGCGCAAAGGCATACGTCTTGGTCATATCAAACTGGTAGACAACCTCTTTGAACTTGGCTACGGAGCCAAAGGATTTTCCCCGGTGGCCGTGGATGCCGGCGAGGTGGCTCTGGAGTTTGGCGTCACCCGGGAGATGCAGGATGAATGGGCCGTACGGAGCCAGGAACGTTATGCCGAAGCCTTTGCCGAGGGAAAACTGAAAATCGGCGAAGAACTCATGCCCGTCATGATCGCGCAAAGGAAGGGTGACCCGATTGTCATCGAACGGGACGAATCGCCTCGGAAGACTACTTTAGAAGCCCTGGCAAAACTGAAGCCCATCTATGGCAGCCCCACGGTTACGGCGGGCAATGCGCCTCCCCTCAGCGCCGGAGCCGGGGCCATCCTCTACATGACGCGGAAAGAGGCGCAGGAAAAGGGACTGAATCCCCTGGCCACGATATTGACGTCGATCGGCACGGCTACCAAACCACGCGATATCGCCGTGATCCCGGCCCTGACCATCGAGCAGGCCCTGCAACGCGTGGGGATGACCGTTGATCAGATGGACATCATCGAGATTAATGAAGCCTTTGCCGCTATGCCGCTCGTGTCAACGAAGATCCTGGCGGGAAATGATGAAAAGAAATGGAAGACGCTCCAGGAGAAAACCAATGTTAACGGCGGCGCCATCGCGATCGGTCACCCCGTAGGGGCAAGCGCCGCCCGGATAACCATGCATCTTGCCTATGAACTGAAACGCCGGGGCGGAGGCTATGGCGTCGCTTCCATCTGCGGCGGCCTCGCCCAGGGGGAAGCTGTGATCCTCAAGGTGGAATAAGCGGACGGGAGCATGTGAACAGCTCCCAGATAAGCAAAAACTATTCTAAATAAGGAGGGCAAATCATGATTTTAGCATCTAAGGAGAGTATTCGTGAGTGGACGGAAAAAGGGGCTTGGGGGACAAAGACACTTATCGATTATTTCAAGGAGCATGTCAGGAAAATGCCGGATGCCCTATGCCTTGTTGACCCTCCCAATAAAGAAGCCCTTGTTGGTTTGAAACCGGAGCGACTGACTTACCGGGAACTCGACCGGGCCGTTGACGCTACCGCCGAAGCACTGATTACCCGGGGCATCAAGAAGGACGATATCATCATCGTGCAATTGCCTAACTGCTGGGAACTCGCCATGCTGTACCTGGCCATAACCAGGGCGGGGGCCTTGATATCACCCTTGCCGGTGCAGTGGCGCCAATCGGAACTAGAGTACATCACAAAAATGACGGAAGCCCGGGCCATCATAACTGTTGAAGAATTCGGCGGATTCAAGCATAAAGAGCTGGCTCGGTCCATTCAGGCCCTATTCCCTTCCGTCAAAGACATTATCACGCTGCCCGAAATCCGGGAGATGACAAAAGGCGAAGTGACGGGCGCGTTGGACCGCATCCCCGTCGATGCCGATGACGTCTTCACCCTCTGCTGGTCATCGGGAACAGAGGCCGAGCCGAAAGGTTGCCCTCTAAGCCATAACAACTGGATATTTCAATCATCTTTCTGTTATGAAACCGCTCCGATCAAACCAGGGGACAACCTTATTACCGCTGGTCCCCTCGTAAACATGGCCTCCGTGGGGACCGTTTATATTGAATGGCTGACGGGAGGCGGGAAACTCGCCCTCCATCATCCCTTTGACGGTCCTACCTTCATCATGCAGCTCATTAAGGAAGAGGTAAATTATACCCTGCTCGTTCCTGCCATTGTAAACGCCCTCTTGAAGCACCCCAAGGTGGATTCTTTTGACTTGAGCAAGATGCGGGCGATTACCATCGGCGCGGCCCCACCTTCCCTCTGGTCTGTACAGGACGTGAAGAGACGTTGGGGAATCGATTTCGCCAACATCTGGGGGCAGAATGAAGGAACGGCCAATAGCGCCGGTCCCATTGACATTCCCGATCTTGAGATGCGGATCGACCACTTTCCCCAT
>JANXZC010000061.1 GCA_025355725.1 Syntrophus sp. (in: bacteria) | reverse complement strand
GGAGAAACGATGACGGAAAAGGAACTCATCGCCCACTGCCGTAACGAGTTGGCGGCGTTCAAGTGCCCCAAACGGGTCATCTTCGTGGACGCCCTCCCCAAAACTCCGACAGGAAAAATCCTGAAGAGGGAGATGCGGGTTAAATACAAGTAATAATACGCAAAAAGAAGGAGGTTTTTCATTATGAAAGATGTAGTTATCGTATCGGCCTGTCGAACGGCGATCGGGGCCTTTGGCGGGACGATCAGGGACATGAATCTCGCGACCCTGGGGTCCGTGGTGATGAAGGAGGCGGTAAAGCGGGCGGGGATCAACCCGGCGATAATCGGGGATGTAAGATTCGGCTGCTGCCGGGAACCCGTTGACTCTTTGAACACCACGCGGATTTCGGCCCTCCTGGCTGGTATTCCTGAGG
This sequence comes from Syntrophus sp. (in: bacteria), assembly GCA_025355725.1. GTDB lineage: Bacteria > Desulfobacterota > Syntrophia > Syntrophales > UBA8958 > UBA8958. The sequence continues at coordinate 4,226 of JANXZC010000061.1, read as the reverse complement.
AAGTGCCGGCAGTGACGGTGAACCGGGTGTGCATCTCCGGGATGGAGGCGGTTATTTCGGGGATGGCGATGATCCAGGCGGGGCTGGTGGATACGGTCCTGGCCGGAGGGATGGAGCACATGTCGGGAATCCCCTACTCCGTGCCGACGGCGCGCTGGGGCTGCCGCTTCCAGGATCAGGTATTTGTGGATGATATTGTTCATGCCCTCCATGCGGGCTCATATATCCTGCCTGGTCTGGAGCAGGGTCCCATCAAGGAAGGAGAGATCGTGGAGCGTTTCCGCGGCAAACCCTACATCATGGGGATCACGGCGGAGCTCATCGCCTACAAGCATGGCCTAACCAGGGAAGAGATTGATGAAGTCGCCCTCCGAAGCCACAACAACGCGGAACGGGCTACGGTGGAGGGAGACTTTAAAGAGGAGATTATTCCCATTGAGCTACCCCAGAAGAAGGGGAAACCGCCGAAGATCTTCGACAAGGACGAGCATTTCCGCCCGGGTTTGACAATGGAGGAACTGGCGAAGCTGCCATCAGCCTTTATCGGAAAGATCGGCAAGGTCACGGCGGGGAACTCCTCAGGGGTCAACGACGGGGCTTCCGCCATGATCATCATGTCGGCGGAGAAGGCGAAAGAACTGGGGCTGAAGCCCCTCGCCAGGATCAAGGCGGTAGGTTATGGCGGGAACCATCCCTCGGTGATGGGACTCTCTCCCGTCCCGGCAGTGGCAAATCTTCTCAAGAAAACAGGTTATAAAATCAGCGATTTCGAACTGGTGGAACTAAACGAAGCCTTCGCCGCCCAGTACCTGGGCTGCGAGCGGGAAATCGGTCTGAACCGGGAGGTCACGAACGTCAATGGGTCGGGCTGCGGCCTGGGACATCCCGTCGGCTCCACCGGCTGCCGGATTATGGTCAGCCTGCTCCACGCCATGAAAAAGAGGGGCAAGACCCTAGGCATGGCCACCCTCTGCGGCGGCGGCGGTGTCTCCATCGCCACGGTATTGGAGATGATGTAAAATTCGGGATTCCGGGGAGCAGCTAAACCAAAAAACCAGCTATTACAACAGACAAAAGGGGGCTCACTATCAAGAGTGAGCCCCCTTTTTATTTCATCATGCCATCATAATTTCTACACAACCCCCAGCCCTCCCCATTATTGTAATTAATAAATCCTGGGAGGGGCTGCTTTGTGGCCCGTCAGGCCGTATTTTTTATTTTTTCTCGTCAGCGTCGAAAGATCGATTTGCAGGATACGGGCTGCTTCGGCAAGATTCGGTGAGGCTTCCAGGGCTTTACGGATCAGTTCCCTTTCCACCGTGTCGAGGGCATCTTTCAAGGGACCGACGGGATAAGAAGATGCCGGCAAGCCTGCCAATGGCGGCGGCGAAAGGCGATAAGTCTTCCTGATCTCTCCGGGAAGGTCGTGGAGAGTGATGACCTCATCGGCGCTCGTGACGACGACCCGTTCGATGGCGTTGCGCACCTCCCGGACATTGCCCGGCCAGTCGTAATTCATCAGGGCGTTGAGGGCCTCGATGGAGAGAAACTTCCCCGTATTATAATTCTGGTTATAGATCTTGAGGAAATGTTTGATCATGGGCAGGATGTCTTCCCGGCGCTCCCGCAGGGGCGGGATGAACATGGGAATAACGTTCAGCCGGTAATATAGATCCTCCCGGAACTTCCGTTCCCGGATCATCTGTTCGAGATTCATGTTCGTAGCCGCGATAATCCGAACATCGATGGGAATCGTCTCCAGCCCCCCCAGGTGTTTGATCTGCCGGTCCTGGAGAACATTGAGGAGCTTCGACTGAAGCTCAAAGGGGAATTCGCCGATCTCGTCCAGAAAAAGGGTGCCGCCGTTGGCCAGTTCAAACATCCCCTGTTTGCCCTGGGTCCGGGCGTCGGTGAAAGCCCCCTTATCGTAACCGAAGAGCTCTGACTCAAGGAGATTGGCGGGGAGGGCCGCGCAATCGACTTTCACAAAGGACCCGCTATTCTTGCGGCGGCTCTGGTAATGGATGAACTGCGCCAGGACGTCCTTACCGACGCCGGAAGGACCCGTGATCATGATCGTGGCATCGGAGCCGGCTACTTTCTTCGCCAGGGAAAGGGTACGCCGGAAATCGGTGCTCTGGCCGATAAAAAATTTATTGGTACTCCCGAGGGTTTCTTCAAGGTACTCAATCCGCTTCTTGAAACGCTCGATCATTACCTGGGAGTTCTTCAATTCCTCATTGGTCAGGTTGAGTTCCGTAAGGTCCCGGAGGGTGCTGACGACGGCGGCAGGGATGCCGTTATCCCGCCAGAGCATCGCCGCCGTTACGAGCAACTGCCGGCCGCTGGGATACTGAACGATGCGGCTCCGGGTCTGAAAATCCTTGATCACCTCGAGGTTCACCGCCCGGGGCACCCAGTTGTTATCGATCATGTACTGGGTATGGCGGCCCACCATCTCCTGGCGGTTGATGCCCGTGATCCGCTCGAAGGCCTCGTTGGCCATAATGTAGTATCCCTCGTGATCGGCGATGTACATCCCGTCATGGACCGATTCGATGAGGGCCCGGGCGATACTGAGCGTTTTTTGCGAAAATCTTGCATGCATGGTCAGTCTTCTTACACACAAAGTAACATTTTTACAAGGGTGAGAGAAACGATCATGACGGCGACCCGTCAGAGCGATGCCTTTTCGGATAAGACATAAGACGTCTTTTCCACCTTGACAGGCCGTCTTGTGATCTCTATATAGTTCGCAAGGAGATTCAAACCATGGATGCCTTTAATCGCGCCGCCCGGCAGATCTATGCGGAGGCCCTCCAGTCGCAGCGCCTTATCAAGGGGCGTTCCCTGGAAGAACTCAAGCAAATTGCCCTTCGCCAGGAGGGGGTCATCCAGACCCAGTTCGGTTCCGTCGCCGCTGACTCGGAGCCCATGTCCCGCTCCGCCCCCCATACCCGCAACAGTGTCGATCATCCCTTTGGCGAAGCCGAGGAGGCCCTGGCCCAGCAGGCCGTCGCAGTCCTGGGGGGAGAGCGGATTATCGCCCTCGATACGATCATCGGCGACGGACGGGACGGCGTCACCGCCCGCTTTCTTATCCCCGAACAATACGCCCAGATCGCCTACGGGCTGAAGCTGCTCTTCGACCAACCGGCGGCCTGGACCGTGGAAGATCCGACCTACACGATTATCTATTTCACCGACGAGGCCTTCGAGTTCAACAAGAAGAAGAAACTGGTGGACAAGGATATTACCGTCCGCCTCGCCATGGGGAGCCGGCGGGGGGAGCAGGTCAAGATCTGCCGGAACACCATTTATCTGGGTGAAGGAAAGAAAGGGGTCTTCCAGTTCGAAGACTGGCGCGTAAAAGCCATTGATAAAACTGGGATTTTCCTGCACACCGGGGCCCGGCGGGATTATCTGTGGATCTATGATCCGGAGACGGAACGTCCGGAGCTAAAAGAAATCGTGACCGCCATCTCCGGCCTTACGGCCACGGGGAAGACGACGAGCCTCTGTCGGAAATTCGCCAAACTGCCCAAGGAAGGCTCGGAGATGATCGGCGACGACGGGGGGACGCTGGGCTTCGACGGCAGTTATGCGGCCTTTGAGATTGGCGGCCTTTACGTGAAGACCGAGGGCCTGGACGAGAGCCAGCCGGAGATCCTCCGGGCGGCGGAATCCCGGGATGCCTTCCTGGAAAACGTCGCCATCACCAAATATCCCTATATCCCCGATTTCCGCGATATTACGAAGACTGGCAACGGCCGGGCCATCGTCACCAGGGACCACCTGGAAATAGCCTCCCAGAGTCTGCGGGCGGAGAAAATACATTATATCATCATGTTGACAAGGAACCCCCTCGCCAACGTCATCAGCCGCCTCACGCCGGAACAGGCAACGATGCAGTTCATATACGGAGAATCGATCGAAAGTACGGGCGGGAACCCTGAAGAGGCGGGAAAGTTCAAGCGCGTCGTCTTCCTCGACCCCTTCATCGCCGGAGATCGTCTTGAACACGCGCTCATTTTCCATGACATCGTGAAGAAAAACGGCATCCAGTGTTACCTGGCCAATACGGGGAGCATCGGACCGACGGAGACGAAGGTGACCCTGCGCCAGTCTCTGGCCGCATACAACGACCTTGTCCGGGGCCAATTGCGTTTCAGCCAGGACCGGGACTGCCTGGGATATCGCTACCCCATCAAGTGCGACCGGGCTAA
>JANXZC010000060.1 GCA_025355725.1 Syntrophus sp. (in: bacteria) | reverse complement strand
GGAGAAACGATGACGGAAAAGGAACTCATCGCCCACTGCCGTAACGAGTTGGCGGCGTTCAAGTGCCCCAAACGGGTCATCTTCGTGGACGCCCTCCCCAAAACTCCGACAGGAAAAATCCTGAAGAGGGAGATGCGGGTTCAGTACAAGTAATAATATGCAAAGAAAGAAGGAGGTTTTCTCATTATGAAAGACGTATTTATTGTTAGTGCGGTAAGAACCCCTGTAGGCAGGCAGAATGGGTATCTGCGCAATTGGACGGCCCCCGAACTTCTGGGAGCGGTGCTGGACGAGGCGGTTGGCAGGATTGATCTTGATCCCGCCATCATCGAGGATGTCATCGCCGGCTGTGTTTATCAGGTTGGTGAGCAGGGTTTTGATATCGGGAGGATGGGGGTTCTGGCTTCAAAGTATCCCATCGAGGTTCCGGGGATTTCCTTGAATCGCCAGTGTGGGAGCAGCCTTTCGGCTATCCAGATCGCCGCCGGGATGATCGCGTCGGGAACGATGGACACCGTGGTCGCCTGCGGGTGCGAGTTCATGTCGCGCTATGGGATGTTCACCGATCTGAACGGGACGCTCTACACAGGATTGCCCATGGGCAATCCCTTTGGGAAGTTTTACACCGACAAATACGGCCCGGCGGACCAGATCGCCGGTGCCCAGATGATCGCCGACCAGTGGGGAATCACGCGCGAACAGTGCCATGAATTCGCGATTGCCAGTCACCAGAAGGCGCATGAGGCCACGATCAAAGGTCATTTCAAACGAGAAATCATGCCGATGAAAGGCCTTGATAAGGACGGCAACGAGATTGTGCGGGACACGGATGAACCCATCCGGCCCCAGACGAGCCATGAGTCTCTCAATGCCCTCAAGATTCTGCCGAACACCCAATGGATTACGGCGGGGATATCGAGCACCCTCACCGATGGTTCCTCTGCAGTTGTCGTCATGAGTGAAGCGAAAGTCAGAGAATTAAACTTGACGCCGCTCGCCCGCATTGTCGCCTCCGCCGTCATCGGATCGGATCCGAAACTGATGCTGACCGGACCCATTTATGCAACCCCCAAGGTTCTGCAGAAGGCCGGTTTGACGATGGCCGACATTGACATTTTCGAGATCAACGAGGCATTTGCCCCAATCCCTCTGGCCTGGCTCAAGGCGCTGCAGGCGGACGAGAGCAAACTGAACGTAAACGGCGGTGCCCTGGCCCTCGGCCACCCCGTCGGCAATTCCGGCTGTCGTCTTTCCGTGACGGCCATTTACGAGCTCCAAAGGCGGAAAGCCCGCTATGCCCTGGTTTCGCTCTGCACCGGCGGCGGCATGGCGCCCGCGACCATCTTTGAAAGGGTCTGAGTTAAAATTTACAAAGAGCATTTATTAACGGAGGTATTTTCATGAGCAAGGTATTTCAATTGAGAGTGGAAGACGGAATCGGCGTGGTGACCTTCGATGTAGCGGGCGACGCCATGAACACCTGGACGGAGGCAGCCTTTGCGAGTTTTGACGAGCTTATGGGGGAACTGGAGAAAGAGAAAACCTTGAAAGGAATCATCTTTATCTCCGGGAAGCCGGATAATTTCTTTGCCGGGGCGAATCTCAAGATGATCGCCGATATAGAGACGCCGTCAGAGGTGCGTGGGGTCCTGGAACTCTTCCACGGCGCGTTCCGGAAGCTAAAAAACCTGAATCTGCCCATTCTTGCCGCCATTCACGGTCACTGTCTCGGCGGCGGCCTGGAGTTCGCCCTGGCCTGCACGGCCCGCATCGCCAAGGAGGGGAAGACCACCCTCATCGGTCTCCCCGAATGCAACGTCGGCCTCTTTCCCGGCGGCGGCGGCACGCAGCGCCTGCCCCGGCTGATCGGTTATCCCGCTATCGAACTGATCCTGAAAGGGACCATGCTGCCGGCGGCGAAGGCATTTGAATTGGGGATCGTTGACCGTCTCATTCCCGGGGACGCCGATCTTCTGGGGTCAGCCAAGGCATTTATCGGGGAGATGATTGCCGGAACGGCTGAGCTGAAAAGAACGGAGCATGATTTTTCCAAACTGGACGAGATCGCCGAGATGGCCCGTCAGGGAGTTCTCAAGGCGACCCGGGGCCGTGCCCTGCCCGCCCCGATGTTGGCCCTGAAATCCATCCAGGAAGGGCTGAAGGTTTCCTTAGCGGAAGGACTGGAGATTGAGAAGGCGAACTTCGTTGAAGTCGTCATGGCGAAGGAGTCCAAGGGGAGTATCAATACTTTCTTTATCAAGACCTTGACAGACAAGCCGAAGGCGATGATGACTAAAGGCTTTGTACCGAAACCCCTGAAGAAGGCCGCCGTCCTTGGATTCGGGACGATGGGTCGGGGGATCGTCATCGATATCATCCGGAACATGCAGGTCCCCGTGGTAGTCAAGGACATCCCCGAGGCCCTGGAGCCGGGGAAGGCATTCGTCCGGAAGATCCTCGACGGGATGGCGGAGAAGAAACGCCTCAAAGGGACCGTCGACGATTACATGAAGCTGATCACCACCACCACGGAGTACGGGACGGAGTTCAAGGATGTGGACATCGTCGTCGAGGCGGTCTTCGAGGATCTGAAGATCAAACAGCAGGTTTATCAGGAACTTTGCCGGGTGATTCCCGGTGACTGCCTGGTGGCGAGCAACACTTCTTCCCTGTCCATCAAATCCATGGCCGGTCTGCTGACCAATCCGGAGCGCTTCGGGGGCCTCCATTTCTTTTCTCCCGTCTGGCTGATGCAGCTTGTGGAGGTCATCCGGGGAGATCAAACGAGTCAGGAGACAGTGGACAACCTCCTGAACTTTGCCGCCGCCATCAAGAAACGCCCCATCGTCTGCCGGGATAATGCCGGTTTCGTTGTGAACGCCCTCCTGTTCCCCATGCTTCTCGAGACGTTCAAGTACATCGAGGAGGGTAACGCTATCGAAAAGGTCGACCAGGCCATGACGTCCTTCGGCATGCCCGTTGGCCCCATCCGCCTGACCGACGAGGTCGGCATTGATGTAGTTTACAAGATCTTCAAGGGCATGGAGATTCGCCAGGAGACCTTGTACGGTGTTGTTGAGGCGGGACGCATGGGCCTGAAAAAATCGGGGAAGGGCTTCTTCCTGAAAGATGGGAGCGTCGACCCGGAGGTGCTGCCCCTCATCGCCAAAAAAGGTGTCAAGGAACTGACCATGGAGCAGATCCAGGAAGGCCTGCTCGAGGCGATGGTTAAAACAGGCAAGGATCTTCTGGATAGAAAGATCGTTGAAGATGTACGGATGATCGACGTCGGCATGGTCTGGGGCGTCGGATTCCCGACGGACAAGGGGGGTCCCATGAAGTGGGCGGACCTGACCGGCATGAGCCAGCGCCTGTTTGGGAAAAACTTCTATTAGTTATAACGGCATCGTAAAAAGCCTTCAATCAAGCACCGGCGGTAATCCGGGGATCACAATAGTGGTCCCCGGATTCCTGATCGACTCCGGAATGACAACGAGCATGTGTAGACGATTTTTTTACGAAGGGATAAAACAGCGCCCTTTTAAATAATCCATCATTTTATCGAATAGGGATCGCAGAGGGAATATTATTTGACCCATTGAGAGAGGAGGGATGGCAAGCACAGACAAAACGAAACAAGCGGTCATTTGGAACTTGTATGAAGATTCTTGTAACCAGTCAACTAAAAATAAGGAGGTTTATATGGCTCAAGAACACACTTTTGCATCACCGGGTCCCGCAGGGTTGGCCGCCCTGGCCGTTGCGTGCTTTGGTTTTGCTCCGGTATTTCTCGGACTGATTGATCCATCCGGACTACCGCTTTTGGCCGCCTGGCTCATCGGCGGTTTTGTTGTACAGATTGTCGTCGCCATAATGGAGCTGAAAGACCACAATATAACCGGCGGTAATGTGTTTCTCTTCTTCTGCGCCTTCTTTATGCTGGCATCTGCCATCAGTGCTTTTGCAAAATGGTATATGATTAGTTTCATGTTCGGCCCCAAAGCCGCCAAAGCCGCTTTGGATGCCGCTGCTGCCGTTGCGGGCGTAAGGCCCGATATGCTGACGCCCGATCAGGTTAAAGCGGCGATGGCAGGCGTACCTGCCGCTGTCGGCGCCATGATGCAGAAGGCCGTTTATATTGAGGGATGGATGTGGATGGCCGGTGCCAGCTTCCTCACGGTTGTGACCCCGGCCTATGCCAGAGGCAGTTCTTTGTTCTTTTTCAACGTTGTTCTTGTCGACGTGATCCTGTGGCTCATCGTCGGCGCTGATACGGGCTGGTTCAGCATCGGCGGCGTCAAGATGACCAAGACGATCATCGGTTACGCTTTGATCGCCGTCGGTTGGATTGGTATCTATTATGCGGGTGCCATTTGCTGTAACACGGCTTATGGCAAACCGGTATTCCCGGTACCCGGCCCCCTAATCAAACCCTGACAAATAATAAGTTTTGTTGGGAGCATTAATATTTTTTGATAAATTCGTTCAAAGACTCAACTTCCCTCCGGTCTCCATGCTGTTGGACGAAAAACAAAGGGGCGGCCCGCAAGGCCGCCCCTTTGTTTTTTATGGTACAAGATAAAACACATGTCGGGAAATGATGACCTACTTGCAAGAATCGCAGATCTGGACATACCTTCCGGGCGTGCCTTACGTTCGTTATTATCTTTCACGGCGAGGTCATCGGTTTGCGGGATGTTATCACTTTTCAGTGAAGAACCGTTGCCCAAATTTTTAACTTGCTACCATGACATTTGAGAGAAAAAGGTCAATTTAACAAGCCCGTCAGGGTTCGAAACAGTGTTTTCCCATCGTCTCGGTTGGGGGCAGGGGATACTGGCCCGTATAGCAGGCCAGGCAGAACGATTCATGTTTGATTCTCGTTGCCTCCACCATTCCTTCCAGGGATAGGTAATACAGGGAGTCGAGGCCGATGAATTTGCCGATTGCCTCCACTTCCCCCTTCTGGGCGGCGATCAGTTCTCCCTTCGCGGAGAAATCGATGCCGTAGGGGCAGGGATGACGGGTGGGGGGACAACTTATGACCATGTGGATTTCCTTGACCCCGTTGCTCCTCAGGTTGCGGACGCGATTTCGGCTCGTAGTGCCCCGAATGATGGAATCTTCGACGATGAGGACCCTTTTCCCCTCCAGGAGGGGGCGGACCGGATTGAGCTTTACCCGGACGCCGAAATCACGAACCGGTTGGGTGGGCTGAATAAATGTCCTGCCCACATAATGATTCCTGATCATTCCCATTTCAAAGGGAAGACCGCTTTCTTCGGCATAACCCAGGGCGGCGTAATTTCCCGAATCTGGGAAAGGCATGACCAGATCGACGTCAGGCTGGTACTCCTGGGCCAGACGATGGCCGAGGCGCTTCCGGCAGAGATACACGTTCTGGCCGAAGATCTGACTGTCGGGCCTGGCAAAGTAGATCAGTTCAAAGATGCAGTGGCTGTGTTCCATCTCCGGAAAGGGGGTAAGGCTGCGGACGCCGGTGTCATCGATGATCACGATTTCACCGGGCTTGATATCCCGGATGTAGGTTGCCCCCACGAGGTCAAAGGCGCAGCTTTCAGATGCAACCACCCAGCCGCCGTTGATCTGGCCCAGGCATAGGGGCCGGAACCCCCGGGGATCCCGGGCCGCGATGATCCGGTTGCGGGTCATCATGACGAGGCTGTAGGCCCCTTCGATTTGAGACAGGGCGCTGACGAGAGCCTCCTCGAACCCATCCTTTAAATGAGCGGCCATGAGATGGATGATGACCTCGGTGTCCATGGTGGATTGGAAAATGGAGCCCCGCGCCTCCAGGGTCGTGCGCAGATACTGGGTATTGGTCAGGTTGCCGTTGTGACCGATGGCGTAATATTCCTCGCCGTGATGGGCGATGAAGGGCTGGGCGTTGGCGAGCACCGATGACCCTGTGGTCGAGTAACGGACATGACCGATGGCCAGATGGCCTTTGAGCTTGGCCAGATTATCTTCCCGGAAAACCTCGGAGACGAGACCCATCGCCTTGTGGGACCAGATGTCGCAACCATCCGCCGAAACGATCCCCGCGCTTTCCTGTCCGCGATGCTGAAGGGCAAAGAGGCCAAAAAAGGTCAGCCGGGCCGCTTCCGGGTGCCCGTAAACGGCAAAAACGCCGCATTCCTCACGAGGTATGCCTGTTTCTGAATTTTCCATGTTGTTTATTATCACCCGTTATCACCTATAAAATAATCCTGAAGGGCCGTCACTTGCCAGTCCTGTTTTTTCAGGGCGTCAATGGCTTCGCTCATGGCCTTGGCTCCGGCGAGAGTGGTAGTGTAAGGCACGTTATAGATCAGGGCGCCCCGCCGGATATTGTAGCCGTCGTAGGAAGATTTCCGCCCGACGCTGGTATTGATCATCAACTGGATTTCCCCGTTCTTGATATAGTCGAGGACGTGGGGACGGCCCTCGGAAAGTTTGTTGATGGCTTTAATCGTAACTCCATAATTATTGAGGAAGGCGGCGGTGCCCCTGGTGCCGACGAGCTGAAATCCCATGTCCTGGAACGCCCGGGCGATGGGGACGGTCCTTTCCTTATGAATATCGTGGACGCTGATATAGACCTGCCCCGCCAGGGGAAGCTGGAATCCGGCGGCTAGTTGGGACTTGGCGTAGGCCATGCCGAAAGTGGCGTCGATACCCATGACCTCCCCGGTGGATTTCATCTCCGGTCCCAGGAGGACATCGACATTGGGGAAGCGATTGAAGGGGAAAACGGCTTCTTTGACGGCGATATGCTTTGGCCAGATGGTTTTCGTAAAGCCCATCTCTTGCAGCGATTTCCCCAACATCACCTTTGTTGCCAGCTTGGCCAGGGGAACCCCGATCGCCTTGCTGACAAAGGGGACAGTTCGGGAGGCCCGGGGATTAACCTCAAGGATAAAAAGATTGTCATCCTTGATGGCGTATTGGATATTCATAAGACCGACTACGCCCAGTTCGGCGGCTATCATTTTCGTTTGTTTTTCAATGAGGGCGATCATCTCCGGCGACAGGGTCATGGGGGGGAGGATGCAGGCGCTGTCCCCTGAATGGATTCCCGCCGCTTCGATATGTTCCATGACGCCGCAGACGACGGTTTCATTGCCGTCGCTCAGGGCGTCCACGTCCACTTCGATGGCGTCCTCCAGAAACTGATCGATGAGAATGGGATGGCCCGGGGAGACGAGGAGGGCCCGTTCCATGAACGACCGGAGGGTCTTTTCATCATAGACGATCTCCATGGACCGACCGCCCAGGACGTAGGAGGGGCGGACGACTACGGGGTAGCCGATTATGGCGGCAGCCCGGACGGCCTCTTCCGTGTTCATGGCCGTGTCGTTGACAGGTTGTTTGAGATCCAGAAGATCGACGATTTCCTGAAAGCGTTTTCGGTCTTCCGCCCGGTCGATGGCGTCCGGCGAGGTGCCCAGAATCTTCGCCCCCGCCGCTTCCAGCCCCTTGGCGAGATTGAGTGGGGTTTGGCCGCCGAACTGGACGATAACCCCGAGGGGCTTTTCCCGGTCGAGGATATGCAGGACATCTTCCAGGGTCAGGGGTTCAAAGAATAACTTATCCGAAGTGTCGTAATCCGTGCTCACCGTCTCGGGATTCGAGTTGACCATAATGCTCTCAACTCCCTCTTCCCGGAGGGCAAAGGAGGCGTGGACACAGCAGTAGTCGAATTCGATGCCCTGACCGATCCGGTTGGGTCCCCCGCCCAGGATGACGACCTTCTGGCGGTCGGACGGACGGGCCTCATCTTCCGATTCATAGGTGGAGTAGTAATAGGGGGTATAGGCCTCAAATTCGGCGGCGCAGGTGTCCACGAGTTTATAAACCGGCAGAATCCCTTTATCGAAACGGTATTGGCGGATGGTCTGTTCATCGGTCTTCCATATCTCTGCCAGGCGCCGGTCCGAAAACCCCATCTGTTTTGCCGCCCGCAGGAGATCTCCGAAATGATTCCCGGCGGCGGCGAATTCAGCGAGCTCTTTTTCCGCCGTGACGATTTCTTCGATTTGGTAGAGAAACCAGGGATCGATCTTTGTCAGGCCGTAGATTTCATCTATAGTTAAACCGTGGGCGAGGGCCGCGGCGACATAAAAGAGGCGCAGGGAATTCGGGATCCGTAGCTTTGAGGCAAAAAATTCCCGGGGATTCGGTATGGATTCGGACATTTTTTCGAGGAGGGAGAAACGGCCGATCTCCAGCGAGCGGATCGCCTTCTGGAGGGATTCCTTGAAGGTACGGCCGATAGCCATGGTTTCACCGACGGATTTCATGGAGGTCGTCAGGAAATCCTCCGTTTCGGGAAATTTTTCGAAGGTCCACCGGGGGATCTTTGTGACGACGTAGTCAATCGTCGGCTCAAAGGAGGCCATTGTTTCTCTGGTAATATCATTGGGTATTTCGTCGAGGGTATATCCTACGGCCAATTTGGCGGCGATCTTGGCGATGGGGAAGCCGGTGGCCTTCGAGGCGAGGGCGGAGGAGCGGGAGACCCGGGGATTCATCTCGATGACGATCATTTCTCCCGTCTCGGGGTGGATGGCGAACTGGACATTTGAACCTCCCGTTTCCACTCCGATTTCCCGCATGATCGCAATGGCGGCATCCCGCATATGCTGGTATTCCCGATCCGTCAGGGTCTGTGCCGGGGCGACGGTGATGGACTCACCGGTGTGAATGCCCATGGGATCAAGGTTCTCGATGGAGCAGATGATGACGACATTGTCCGCCTTGTCCCGCATTACCTCCAGTTCGTATTCCTTCCAGCCCAGGGCCGATTCTTCGAGCATGATCTCGTGTATCAGGCTGGCGTCAATGCCCGACTTGGCGATGTCCGCCAATTCTTCCCGGTTGTAAGCCACGCCGCTCCCGGTTCCCCCCAATGTGAAAGAGGGGCGGATAATGATGGGAAAGCCGATTTCCCCGGCGATCCGGAAGACATCATCCATGTTTTTGGCAAAGCCGCTTCGGGGGACCCGGAGGCCGATTTTCTCCATGGCGGTGCGGAATTTCTCCCGATCTTCCGCCTTATGGATGACCTCCAGGGAGGCGCCGATCATCTCGACGCCGTATTTCTCCAGGGTGCCATTTTCCGCCACCGCCACGGCGGTGTTCAGGCCTGTCTGTCCGCCCAGGGTGGGCAGGAGGGCGTCGGGACGCTCCTTGGCAATGATCTTGGCCACGGCCTCCGGCGTGATCGGTTCGATGTAGGTCCGGTCCGCCGTTTCCGGGTCCGTCATGATCGTCGCCGGGTTGCTGTTGATGAGGATGACCTCATAGCCTTCCTCTTTCAGGGCTTTGCAGGCCTGGGTTCCCGAATAATCAAATTCGCAGGCCTGGCTGATGATGATGGGTCCGGAGCCGATGATCAGGATCTTTTTTAAATCAGTACGTTTGGGCATGTCTTTTATGCGGCCATTTTACTTTGTTCGTTTTGGATTATTATCGTGGGATTTGGATTTGCCGGTGGAACAGGCATGCCTTGTTCTTCCATGGCGGCAACGTGTTCAATCATCCCCCATTTGGCTTTATAGAGGCAGTCTTCTATTGAGTGACCAATACCTGTGAAGCCCTCAAGATCGGAAGAGTAAAATCCGAAATAATCCGGTTCTTTCGTGGCTTCAATTATTAAAGAATATTTTAATTCTATCATCTCAATTCACCTCACCTTTTTTTATCCCTGCAGCTTTCAAGATGGAATGGCAAGTACCTGATGGGACCTCCTTCGATCCATGGTAGTCCACACGGATCAGTTTTGCCCATCCCATCTTGTGATAATAACGTATGGACCCCTTCTCTTTTACGATCCTGAAACCATCTCCCTCAAGAAGTTTGACAAGTTCACTGAATTTCATCAATTACTCCCACTCGATTGTACTTGGGGGTTTGGAGCTGATGTCGTAAACGACGCGGTTGACCCCCCGGACCTCGTTGATGATCCGGTTGGAGACCCGGGCGAGGAGGTCATGGGGAAGTCTCGCCCAATCCGCCGTCATGGCGTCATCGCTCGTCACAGCCCGGATGGCCAGGATATTTTCATAAGTCCGCTGATCGCCCATGATGCCGACACTCTTGATGGGCAGCAGGACAGCGAAGGATTGCCATAGTTTTCCGTAGAGGTTTGCCGTTCTGATCTCATCGAGGAAGACCACATCGGCCTTTTTCAGGATATCGAGACGCTTCTGTGTAACCTCGCCGATGATACGGATGGCCAATCCCGGACCGGGGAAGGGCTGGCGCCAGACCATCTCCTCCGGGAGTCCCAGCTCCTTTCCCAGGAGACGCACCTCATCCTTGAAGAGGTGTTTCAGCGGTTCCACAAGTTTCAGTTTCATCTTTTTCGGAAGACCGCCGACGTTGTGATGGGACTTGATCACGGCGCTGGGGCCGCCGAAGGTGGAACGGGATTCGATTATATCCGGGTAGAGGGTTCCCTGGGCTAAATATTTGACACCTTTGATCTTCTTTGCCTCTTCGTCGAAGATCTCAATGAAGGTCCTGCCAATGATCTTTCGCTTCTTCTCCGGATTTTCCACCCCCCGCAAGCGGTCTAAAAAGATCTTCCTGGCCCGTACGAAGCGCAGTTTCATGTGGAAATGCTTCCGGAAAACATCCTGAACCTTTTCCGCTTCCCCCTGCCGGAGAACGCCGTTATCCACAAAAACGCAGGTCAACTGGTTGCCGATGGCACGATGGAGGAGGACGGCGGCAACAGAGGAATCGACACCCCCGGAGAGTCCCAGGATGACCTTGCCGTTACCGACCTGGGAATGGATTTCCTCTATGGCTTCCCGGGCAAAGGATTTCATGGTCCAATTCTCCCGGCACCGGCAGACGGCAAAGAGAAAGTTGCCCAGGATTTTCTTCCCTTCCGGGGTATGTACTACTTCGGGATGGAACTGAAGACCGTAGAACCGCCGCTTCCGATCCTCCGCAGCAGCCACGGGAGTGTTAGGCGTCGAAGCGGTGGTCTTGAATCCTTTCGGAAGTTTGCCGATAGTATCGCCGTGACTCATCCAGCATTTCGTGGTCTTTTCGATATCCGTAAATATGCTGTCCTGACTGAGTATTTGCAGTTCCGCAAATCCGTATTCCCGTTTTGCCGCGGCGATGACGTTGCCACCGAGGGCATGGACCATGAACTGGAGACCGTAACAGATCCCCAGTACCGGGATGCCCAGCGTGAAAATGCCGGCATCGACCCGGGGGCTCTTCTTTTCGTAAATACTGGCCGGGCCGCCGGACAGGATAATTCCTTCGGGTTTCATGTCTCTTATTGTCTTCAGGGCAATATCCGGAGGTTCAATCTGGCAATATACATGATGCTCCCGAACCCGCCGGGCGATAAGCTGGTTATACTGGGAACCGAAATCAATAATCAGGATCATGCTGCCACTCCTTTCTGGTTCAAAATATTGATCGACATCATTGCCACAAAACGGTCAAAGAGATAGGCGGCGTCATGAGGACCGGGGGCTGCTTCCGGGTGGTATTGAACGCTGAAAGCCATCAATTCGGGATAGGAAATTCCCTCCGAAGTCCCGTCGTTGAGGTTCTCGTGGGTCGCCTCACAACGCCGGGCGATAGAATCGGGAATGACGACAAAACCGTGATTTTGTGATGTAATCTCGATCCTTCCCGTCTGTTCCCGCCGCACCGGCTGATTGATGCCGTGATGGCCGAATTTCAGTTTTTCCGTTTTCCCGCCTGCGGCCTGTCCGAGAATCTGATGCCCCAGGCAGATGCCAAAGACCGGTACTTTTCCCAGTACGAAGGTTGCCGCCGCCACGAGATAAGGTAGGGCCGCCGGATCTCCCGGGCCATTGGAAAAGAGCGCCCCATCTGGTTGCCAGGCAAGGATATCCTCCCCTGTCGCCGTTGCCGGCAGGACGATGACTTGACATCCCCGTCCTTCCAGATGGCGGAGGATATTGTATTTAACGCCGCAGTCGACGACGACGACGCGGAACGATTCTGCCCGGGTTCCCGCCATTGGGAGTGGGAGTGAAGATGATGTCTCTTTTTTATTTCCCGATTGCAGCTTTTGAATCGTGTCCCCGGCGGAAGCCGGAAAATCACCGGCCAAGTCCTGCCCAGGCGGCGTCTGGGAGTTTTTAGGCAGCGGGCGGCTGCTTTTGAGCCCTGCCGGGATCCCTTGTCTGGTCCCGTCTTTCCATAGATACGGGGTTTTACAAGCTACCTCCTTGACCAGATCACGGCCGACAAGCCCGGGATAGGCCCGGATCTTCTCGATCAATCTGGCGATGTCCGTTGTTTCTGTGGACAGAATCCCTTTCATGGCTCCGGTAAGACGGAGGCGGCGGGTCAGGGCTCTGGTATCGAGACCTTCAACGCCAAGTTTTCCATGCGCCTCCAGAAACGCCTGCAATGTTTGCCGGGATTGCCAGTTGCTGGGCCGGGAATGGTATTCCTTGACGATGAATCCTTCCAGATAAATCCCGTCTGATTCCATGTCTTCGGGATTGATGCCGTAATTGCCGACGAGGGGATAGGTCATGGTCACGATTTGCCCCTTATAGGAGGGGTCGGTGATGACCTCCTGATAGCCGGTCATGCCGGTATTGAAGACAACCTCGCCGCAGACCTCGCCGGCTCCGGCAAAGGCGTACCCCGTAAAGACACTCCCGTCTTCCAAAACGAGGATGGCTGGTGGCTGCTGTCGCCTTAGCGGCATGGTAACTCCCCATTTATAAAGGCATTTATCTGATAATTCTTCATTTTGTCTTCACCTGCAACGGGTAAAATTTTTGAACACTTAACATAAAATGATCTGCTTTACACCTTTTCAATTCAGGTACGGGCATAGACCAAGCTTTTCTTGATACCCCGACCTTCTTACCTACCGACAACACCGTTGATTTGCAATTGTCGTGCCGTCGAAGGTTTAGCCCTCTTCCTTAAATCGGTCCATGTCGCTATACATCATAGCGATGATCTTTTTCGTCCCAGCATGAACAGCCCAAAATGTATTTACCGCCGACCCTTGTTTCATGCTGGTAAGGCCCGATTTAGACGGAGGCAAAACTTTTTTCGCGTCGTTAATATCTTAATAATATCAATAACATTAGTGGTGTCGGTGCACCGACACCCCCCGCATAACCCAAGCCGACACCGAGGTTGAGCAGCTATCCTTACCTGTTTTGGTCACCCCGCGACGACGATAAAACTGAAGGGGAAATGGAACGACGCATCGCTTATTTCTTTTCAGTATCAATAGCTTCATCAGCTTCAGTGCAACGGCGTGCGCTGTTTACTGTCCCGGAGTTGCCCTTCACCTTTTTAACATTTTTCTCCCGGTTATAAAAAGACCGCTCATTAAAATGGATATTCACTTCATCTACGAGTCCGTGGAGATGCAAACTCAAAGGAAACAATGAATGCCATTTGTAATGGGAGATGGCGTTGATAGACTGGAACGCCTTCGGCACTCCACCTATCAACGCATTAAAGCCGACCCCTCCGTGGCTTTGCTACTCCGGCGTCGCTTCGCTCGGTCGGCGGCCCAGATAATTGCATCAAGATGCAATTTCCGCCCCCACCGACAGCGGCTTATTGCACGCTCCGTTAGCCAACACGTTAAGAATTATAGTCTATCCCTTTGGTTGCAGCGGGAATAAAACACCATTTGCATAAATTATCTAATAGATTGGCAAGGAATTCATTTTCTTTGTTAAACCCGATGCTCATCCCTACCATTTGATTTAGGGCTAAAAAAGATATTATGCATACAAACTGTAGGATTCCTATTAACTCGTCCTCATTTTTATTATGCTCAATAAAGTTCTCATTTAATCTCCGTACCACTATCTGCATTCCGCCATGAGTATAGCTGTTCAAAGCTTTCCATGAGGACAGCTTGGCTTGCGAAAGAGTTGATTCCCACTGTCTATCCTTTTCCACAGCTTCAAGCATTTCCCCGTGGCTGAGTTTAAATTTATCCTTCTTTTTTACGTCAGCTATTTCACTGTCACGAGCACAATGCTGAATCCATGTTGCCCTAACGAAACTTTCAAAAAGTGGTCTGACGAGTGCATATGATGGTGCATACAACTCGTTTTCAAGCGTTATGACGATACCCTTTGCGTGATCGAGACAAATATCGAGCAGCGCACCGGAAATTACTTCTCTATCGGAACTTACGGTAAAGCCGAGCAAGTCCGTTTTTTCATCTATGAGGGATAATAAATTTCTCGTGTTCTTTCTGAATTCTATATAGTTCATAGGCAAAAAGGAGTACGGTTTATAATCACCGGGATCGCTGTCTGCACCTACCTATCTACAATTTCATGCTTCTTTGAATTTCGATGATAACCATTTGAATAGAATGTACGCATCAACCGGATGAACCTCAAATATTCCTTTGCCGACTCGTAGCAGACACCGGAAATGAATTTGTTCTTTCCGTGATAACCTGGAAGGCCATGCGCGGCACTGTGCCGGATTTGTCGGGTTATGCCGAGGTTTCTCAATGTTGGCTGCCATCCCCTGCGGCTTATCAACTACCAGGCAATCCACTGCTTCCTTAAAAAATTCTGCGCCTTTTCATGACCGAGCCCGGCAGCTATTTTTATATCCTTTATCGCCTGATTGTAGTTGCCAAGCTTATAATAGGCATCCCCCCGGTTATTATAGGCCCCTGCCGATTGCGGGTTGATCTCAATAGCCTTGTTGAAATCCTTTATCGCCTGGTTGGTGTTGCCAAGCTTGCCATAGGCAACCCCCCGGGCAGCATAGGCCTGTGCCGATTGCGGGTTGAGCTCAATAGCCTTGTTGTAATCCTTTATCGCCGGTTTGGTGTTGCCAAGCTTGCCATAGGCAACACCCCGGTTATAATAGGCAAGTGCATCTTGCGGGTTGAGCTCAATGGTCTTGTTGTAATCCGCTATCGCCTGATTGTAGTTGCCAAGCTCGCCATAGGCAACCCCCCGGGCAGCATAGGCCTGTGCCGATTGCGGGTTGATCTCAATGACCTTGGTAAATGCGTCCAGCGCTTCTTTCCATCGCTCTGCAATACAAAACTGATAACCTGTCTCAAACCATTCAGCGGCCGTGAGGTCTTCGATGGTTTTATTATAGGCCGCCGTCTCTTTCTTTTTCTTTTCTCCCTTTGCTGTTGCCAGCTCTTGGCGCAGGCGCTCATTTTCCTTCAAGAGTGCGTCTGATTTCTTTCTTATCTCCTCCAGTTCCCTGGTCTTCTGGCGGTCTTTGCGCAGGGTGTCAATTGCTTTGACGACATCCCCGGAATCTGCTTGAATTTTGGCCTTAATCCAGTAGGTGCGGCCATCCCATTTTTCCTCTACAAGCTCTGTCTGGACAATGCCTGCGGTAAGCGTGATAATCTGATCTTTCGTCAGCTTAAAGTTTTGCACTTCCGTTGTGCTTTCCAGATAAGTGCCCAGTTCTTCCAGGAGCAGCCTTTTGACTTCCCGCAGCGATATTGTCCGGCTGGAGTTTTTGCTGTCTTCATCGCCTGCCTGGTAGGTGTATTCCCGGACAAAGGTTTTTGTTTCGGCGGATGCAAAATGGGGAATGAATAAGACTAACAGAAAAGCGATTGATACAATTCGTGCAAGGATAGATTTCATCGGTGAGCGCTCCTTTTGCAAATTGGCACCACTTTATGCATTAATAACCATCAAATGGCAAGATATGTTGTTGAGATAGTTTGCCTGATTGCTGGAACAGTACACGGTTATCTTAATAAATTCGCACCTCGGGTTTTATTACTTCCGCCATCATGGGATTGATTAGAAATGGAGTCGAGTTGATCAGTTTCTTCCGATGCTGCAGGTCAATGCTTGCGCTCTCCGTTTCCGCCTGGTTTCCCAAGGGTGGCAAAGTATCTCAACGATTAACGATCGTAATCTTGCATAATCTTTAAAATCAGTTAATGTCGAGTGTAGGAAGTTATTGTTGCCGAACAGCCAATTTATGGTAATCCCAAGTAAGACTGGCTCATTGCCGCTTTCGCCCTTCCATAGACTAAAACATTTCTTCAGATAAAATGGCAACTTCAAAATCAGGTACAGATTTCAGTTCTTTGTCATTGGTAAGAAAAGTTTGACAACCATTCATTCGCGCTGTAGCGAAATGAATGGCATCAGGAAGTTTCAATATCTTCGATTTGGCTCGCAGACGGGCTGCTTCAATGAGAATCTGACGGCTGATCGGTACTACCCTTAAAGACAGCGAGGATTGGAATACTTCCAAATACAGGTTTTCTAAAGCAGTATTATTATCCATTAGTGGTTTGGCAAGAGATTCCGCCAAACTTAATTCGCTCGTAACCGCTTTTACCATACCCTCATCAATAGCAGTAAAAACCCCGGTTAGTGCTTCGGCATACTCAGGATAGCCCTCCAGCGCATAGATAAAGATATTGGTATCGATATAAATTATTTGCCCTTTGATGACATCTGCTATTCCCACGAGTTGCGCTCTCTTCTGATAAAAGCATCGACAGCTTCACACGACGCAAATGCACCGCGTCCCTTGCCGATTAAACTTGCCATGGTGCTTTTTGGAGGTGTTTCGCCTGATTCTAGAATAATGACTTCGGCTACAGTTCCCGGTTTAAGTTCGGGTACGTGGATCTGGATAAGACCATCAGGCTGAATAGTGACGTGCTGTCTAATGGCTTGCATCATAACACCTCCTAATAAATTGCCTTCCGCATCTCCTGAGTATTTATAGCTACTTCTTAGCTCTTTCAAGAATACAAGATCAAGGAATATTTTGAAACCTTCATGTTGAATCAGCAGCGACCGGCCCCGGATCTCTCAGCTGATAAAGAGCATCTCCCAGAACTTCGGCAGGGGCCACAATTCATCGTCCACCAATCCTTCCAACTCATCAACATAGTCACGCATCTCATTCATTCTCGCTTTGACCTTGCTGCAGAGAATCTCCGCTTTTTTCTGTTCGTCGTGGATGGCGGCGGCTTTCTCGATTCCGGCCAGAACATCTTTATTGGCAGCATAGATTTTGTTCACCAGTTCGACGATCCTCTTTAGCAGTTCCTGCTGAGCGGTAAGATCGGCAGACTTGCCGAGGGCTTCCCGTGTACCGATGATCGCTTTCGCAAGCCCCTTCTGATAGGCTGTTGCCGCCGGTATGACCTGGCTCAGGCAGATGTTGTTCAGACATTTGACCTCGATTTCCAGATCCTTGATGTATCTTTCGACGTGGATCAGGTAACGCGACTTGAGTTCCACATTGGAAAGAACCCGGTATTTTTCGAATAAATCCAGCGCCTTTTGGGTAGCCAGGGCCTTTAAGGCGACCGGCGTGGTCTTGTTGTTGGGGAGCCCCCTTCGGGCCGCTTCCTTCTCCCATTCCGCAGTGTAGTTGTCGCCGTTAAACAACACCGGTTTGATATCCTTTAACTCTTTTTTGATCACCGTGAGGACGCATTGGTTGATGTTGATGTTTTTTCCGCACTGGTCCTTGATCTTTTCCGCCAGATAATCGAGGCTCTCCGCGACAATCGTATTGAGAACCGTGGCGGGAAAAGAGATGGACTGGGCAGACCCTACAGCCCGGAATTCAAATTTGTTCCCCGTAAAGGCAAAGGGCGACGTCCGGTTCCGGTCGGTGCTGTCCTTGCTGACGATGGGCAGCGAGGCGATGCCGAGGTTGATGATCTCGCTATCCGTTGCTTTGGTTACCTTGCCGCTTTCGATATCGGCGAGAATCTTGCTTAACTGGTCGCCGAGGAAGACGGAGATGATGGCCGGCGGCGCTTCATTGGCCCCGAGGCGGTGGTCGTTGGCGTAGGATCCCACGGAGGCCCGCAGAATGTCGGCGTGTTTGTAAACGGCGCGGATGGTGGCGATTAGAAAAATCAGGAACTGGATATTGTCGTGGGGCGTTTTGCCTGGATTCAGCAGGTTATTGCCCTTGTTGTCGGACATGGACCAGTTCAGATGCTTGCCGGAGCCGTTGATCCCGGCGAAGGGTTTTTCATGGAGGAGGCAGGCCAGTTTATGCTTCTTTGCCACCGATTGCATCGTATCCATGACGATCTGGTTATGATCGACGGCCAGATTCGCCTCCTCAAAGACCGGCGCCAGTTCAAACTGGCTGGGGGCTACCTCGTTGTGCCTGGTCTTGGCGGGAACGCCCAGCTTGAAGAGTTCCTCTTCCATGTCGTGCATGTACGAAGATATCCTCTCTTTGATGCTGCCGAAATACTGGTCCTCAAGTTCCTGCCCTTTCGCGGGCGGGGCGCCGACGACGGCTCGTCCGCCGAGAACCAGATCCGGACGTTTATAGAAGTAATCCGCATCGATGAGGAAGTACTCCTGTTCCGGTCCCAGGGTCGCGTAAACGCCTCTTACGTCGGTTTTTCCAAGAAGTTTCAAAATATTCAAGGCGCTTTTGCTGACCACCCGGTTCGATCTCAGGAGAGGGGTCTTCTTGTCGAGGGCCTCCCCGGTGTAGGAAAAGAAGGCCGTAGGTATGCACAGGGTAGTCGAGATGCCGTTGCGCCGGATAAAGGCCGGTGAGGACATGTCCCAGGCCGTATAGCCCCGGGCTTCGAAGGTGGCCCGGATACCGCCGCTGGGAAAGCTTGAGGCGTCCGGTTCACCCTGGACAAGCTGTTTGCCGGAAAACCGTTCCATGACGGAACCGACCCCGGTGACATCGACGAAGGCATCGTGCTTCTCCGCGGTTATGCCCGTCATGGGCTGGAACCAGTGGGCGAAGTGGGTGGCCCCTTTTTCCAGGGCCCATTCCTTCATGGCATGGGCAACGATGTTGGCGGTTTCGATATCGAGGATGGTTCCTTCGTGGATGGCATCGATGATTCTACCATAGGTGTCTCCCGGAAGCTTGATCTTCATGACGTTGATGTTGAAGGTGTCTTCGCCGTAGTATTTCGATACGGGCACAAACTTTTCTTTTTCAACCACGTAGCTTCTTTCGGCGGCGATAATAGGGCATGTCTTTCTCATAATTCCTCCAGATATTTCTCTATGTGTGTAAAATTTACCTTCTCAATCCTGTCGTCTATTGCCTTCTTCCGGCCTATTCCACCGGCTCATTTTCCACGAGTTCCCATATCCCGCAGGGACAGGCGGCGGCGCAGAATCCGCAGCCGATGCACTTCTCCCCATTCACTATATACTCATAGGCGTCCCCCTCCAGCGTACGCCGGGAGATGGCATTGCCCGGACAGAGGGTCTCGCAGAGGCCGCAGTCCCGGCAGGCGCCGCAGGAGGCGCACTGGCTTGAACAGGAACCAAGATCTCCTGTCGGGTTGATCCGGGGATCGTAGTACTCCAGATGGACCCGCGCCGTTGCAATAGACGGCAGGTTATCGTAGAAGTCCTCCCGTCCCCGCAGGATGTCGTCAATCCTCCGGGCGGCAACCCTGCCCGCACCGATGGCCTCCGTCAGCAGACCGAGACGCACGGCGTCGCCGATGGCGAAAACCTGGGGATCGTTCGTTTGATAACGGTCGTTGACGGCGATGAATCCCCTGTCCAGAATAATATCTTCGGGGAGGAAGGTCAAATCGGGGGCATCGCCGACGGCCATGATGACCGTGTCAGCGGGGAGCAATGTCCCATCGGTAAGCTCCACGCCCTTTGCCGTAACGGCCTTCGTGAATTTTGGCCAGAGGAATTTGGCCCCGGCGGCCTCGGCGTGCTTTCTTTCCACTCCAAAAGAAGCCGGCTCCTGGATGTCGATCAGGGTGATATCCTTGGAACCCAGGCGTGCAGCTTCCGCAGCGGCATCGCAGCCGACGTTGCCGGCCCCGATGATAACGACCTGTTTCCCCACCTTGATCTGATTCATCTTGCTCAATCGGAGGAAATCCAGGGCCGCCATGGCCCGTTCCTGACCTGGCACAGGGATCAGTCGCGGTTTTTGAGCCCCTGCCGCAATGACCACGACGTCGTGTTTTCCTTTGATCTTCTGAAACTCCTTTTTCGTGAGGGTCTTCTTCAGGTGGACCTGACCGATCTGCTCCTGGACCCTCTTCAGTTCATGATCTACAATCTCATCGGGGATGCGGCTCCTGGGAATCGTAGCGGTGATCTTTCCTCCCAGGCGTTCCTGAACCTCGTAGACGACGGGCTTATGTCCCATGATCCACAACTGCCAGGCAGCGGAAAGCCCAGCCGGACCGCCGCCGATGATGGCCGCTGTCTTGCCCGAGGCCGGGGCGGGTGTAGGTGTTCTGGCCGTAAGAGAGGCCTTGCCGAGACCGGCCACATCAAGTTGTGGCATCTGCGAGATCTGGCGGGTGCAGTTTGCCATACAGAGATTGGGGCAGAGATAGCCGCAGACCGTGGCGGGGAAGGGGGTATAGCTAAGGGCCAGGTCCACGGCTTCATCCATTTTACCCTGACGGATCAGGCTCCAGCGTTTCTGAACGGGAATTCCCGTTGGGCAGGAGGCCTGGCAGGGGGGGAGGTGCTTTTCGTTTTCCCATAGGGGAAGATAGCGGCGTAGCTCACCCGTGGGAATCACGTCAATGGCGGTGCGGGGAATGTCAGTCAGATCGCCGATGAGGCCACCCTTACCCAGTTCCTTGTCCCAGACCTCGTCACAGAACTGGTGCAGACTGCGGGTGGGCTTGCGGACCTTTTCGAAGGGCTGGCGGGCGGTCAGGATCTGCCAGGCAGCGCGGTCGGCGGTGAGGACGGCATATAATTCCGTTCGTCCTGTGGTCTTGAGGAAAATAGCCATGTTATCTTTCAGCCATTTCCATTCGTCGTTGTCGAGGCCCGACAGCTTTGCATCTTCTTCGCTGAAGCCATGATGGGGTCCCCGGAAGAAGATCTTGCCGCTTACCATCCCCACGCATGGTCGGTAGCCCATGATGTTTTCATGGCGCGGGGTATCGTGCCCGCAGATCACGGCAATGCCGCCGGCCATAAATTCGGCAAAGGAGTCACCGACGCTGCCCAGGACCCAGAGCTCCGGAGGGGCAAAACGGGGGTTATGTTTGGTCATCGTCATGCCCCGGGCGCCGATATCACCGGCAATATAAACCTTGCCCTGAGCCATGGCATTAGCTGCGCCATTGGTGGCATTGCCGCGGACGATGATCTGGGCGCCCGCATTGAGCCAGCCGACATCGTCGGAACAGGGGCCGAAGACGTCAATTACGGCATTGGGAAATCCCATGGAACCGACGCGCTGTCCAGCAGGTCCGAGGACACGGATCAAGATCTCTTCTTCCCCCGCCTTCCAGAGGCGTCCGCCGATGCCATGTTGCCCGTAGGCGTGAATCTCAATACAGCGGTGGCCGTCCCGGACCGCCTCCTGAACCGCCGCCTCCAGGGCTCGGGTGTCTACGCGGACGCCGTTTTTCATTCCCGGGATGATGATGGTGGGTTTATAGAGCATGTAAAAATCTCCTATAAAACATGGCGAATCTGAAGTCTCGCGGCGGCGTCGCCGTCGGCGATGCCCAGAGCGTCGGACATGCCGATGGGCAGCGATGTCGAGCGGCCGAGGGGGGCCATGATCTTCTTAAATTCCTGGTCAAAACTCAAATAGACATCCACGACGCGCTCCGCTACCTGCTCCGGGTCCAGACGCCGGTACAGCCTGGCATCCTGAGATGTGATCCCCTTGGGACACAGGCCGATATTGCAGACGTTACAACGGTCGTTCTCGGAACCAAGGCAACCCGCTGCCGCCTGCATGATATATTTGCCGATCTGAACGCCGCTGGCGCCCAGCATGATCAGGGCCGCGGCATTAGCCGCCAGATTCCCGTTTTTGCCAATCCCGCCGCCGGCAAAGATGGGGATTTCATTCTGCTTGCCGATCTTGACGAGATTCAGATAGGCGTCCCGGATGTTGCTGGCAATGGGATGTCCCATATGATTCATGGAGACATTGTAAGCCGCGCCCGTGCCGCCGTCCTCGCCGTCGATGGCCAGACCGGAGGCGTAGGGATTACGGGTCAGGTTGTTCAGGACTGCCAGGGTTGTACTTGTGGCCGATATCTTCGGATAGACGGGCACCCTGAATCCCCAGGCCATGGATACGGACTGGATCATCTTGGCTACCGACTCTTCAATTGAATACAGGGTCTGGTGGGTCGGCGGACTGGGAAGGCTGATTCCCTGCGGCACGCCGCGGATGGCGGCGATGAGCCTGTTCACCTTGTACCACATGAGGAGACCGCCGTCGCCGGGCTTCGCGCCCTGGCCGTATTTGATCTCGATAGCACAGGGATCTTCCTTCATTTCCGGGAGGGCATGAATGATTTCATCCCACCCGAAATAACCGCTGGCGATCTGGAGGATTACATACTTGAGAAAGCGGGACCGCAGCAGCCGTGGGGGGCAACCGCCCTCGCCCGTGCAGATGCGGACGGGCATCCCTTTTTCCTCGTTCAGGTAGGCAACGCCCATTTGCAGGCCTTCCCACATATTCGGGGACAAGGCGCCGAAGGACATGCCTCCGATGATCAGGGGGTAGATCTCCCGCACGGGGGGAGTCCAGCCGTTTTCACTTGTGGTCTTGACCATATCTTCCGCCGGCAGGATTCTTCCCAGGAGGGTCCGTAGTTCAAAATCGTGGCGCCCCGCATCAAGGGCCGGGTCTGTGAGCATGGAGATGCGGATAAATTTTATTTCATCGAGAACGCTGCGGGGATCGTTCCGGCGACCACCCCGGCGGCGGGGCACCCCCCCCTGATTGACATGGAAGCGGAGTTTGTCGACGTCCGTGCTCCGGATGGGCCGAATAGCCGCGTTGGGACATACGAGATCGCACATGCCGCAGCCGATACAGGCATGGGCCGGATCGGTCCGCTGATCGACGCCGTGATAGACCGTAAAGACATTGCCAGGTTTCTCTGTGAGGCCGATTAGTGTCTGGACGACGCGTTTGCGGTGGACGCCCAATTCGATGGCCCGGACCGGGCACACGGCGGTACAACGGCCACAGAGGGTGCAGGCCTCCTTATTCCAGAGGATCTGCCAGGGGAGGTCGCTTATGCTCAGGGTTGAGGGGCTTATCTTTCCCATTGATTCCATCTTACCACCTCCTGTCGATGTGGGGGGACCATGACAGTGTCATATTTCATGGGCTGAAAATCTTCACTTTTGTTTCGAGCCGGAATGGCCGCATCGAGACCGCACATTTCGGAGGAAAAGGCGAACATGCCGGAGGTACCTCCCACGATACCGGGGCGAAGCTTTTTGCTGTCCTGAACCATGAAGAGAGTCCGATCGGGCAGGCAGCCGATTACGCAATTGGGGCCGTCGATAATCAGGGGACGGCAGGCGTGCTTGACGGCGCGCAGCCGCTCTCCGTGGGGATGGCGCTGGAGTTCTTCATCTTTGAGGGGAGTCAAGAGATGCTTGTACATATCCAGCCCCATGCCGAGCTTTTGCTGGGCAAAATGGAGGATGTGGGTAAAGACCTCCGAATCGGACTGGTAACCAACGTAACCGGCATAATTACGTGATGCCAGGTATTCGCGGATCGGTACAAAGGCCGTGTTTTCGCCATTGGTCATCGTGGAGTATCCCTGAATGAAAAAGGGATGGCAGGCATAGATGTCGATGGCGTAGTTGGTGTTCTGCCTGCCTTGGGCAAGGATGATCCGGGCCTGGAATTCCTCGTTGTCGAGGCCCAGGTATTCGGCCAGGACAAGGGGATCTCCTACCTCCTTGAGCATGATCACATCGGGCCAAAAACTGAATACGATCATCGATCCGTCCTGTTCGCCCATCTGTCGTAGTTTGAGCCGGGTCAGCATGAGCCGGTATTCGATTTCTTCCTTGCTCAGGGACTGCCAGTCCGGTGGATAGTCGTAAACCCGGACAAGATAATTGTCCCGTTTAGGCGTTCCCGGGGGCGGCGTCTTGGCCGGCCGGATGGAGAGCTTATATTTAACCATAAAATCCAGATCCAGCATATAACGGTCCAGGGCCCGGATGCCTTCGTTGGAAAAGATTCCCGAAAGAATCGGCGCTCCCTTGAAACGCTCGAAGCTTCCCCCCAGGTCGGTCAGAAACAGGCCCACTCCCGACCCGTCATGGCCTTCCTTCATGACGTTCAAGGCATGAATGGCCGCCATCGGCGAAAGTGGTTCCTTGCTGGTAATGGCAAAAAGACGACACATATATCAATCCTTCTCTCTGTAAAGCCGGGTTTGACCCGGGACACATTGTCTACAAAGGTTACTTGGAGCTTGGGGCGCTGTGTTTTGCGAGTTTGCGAAAATCATGCCATTGCCGAGGCATGGAAAGACCACGTTTGCACCATTTTATGACGGATTTGTTGAATAAATATTTTGTTGGCACAAAAAGGTTCTCTCGCATAGGCCATAAAATGACATATTTGTGCTTTTGGACGGGCCATATCTACATTATTGTCCAAAGTCGCGAGTCCACTCATCGACCGTTTCTCGCGGTCCGGAATTTCCACGGATCGATGCCCATCTTCTGGATCTTATACTGGATAATCCGTTTTGTCGTGCCGAGATTTCTGGCTGCCTGGCTCTGATTGCCATGAGCCTCTTTCAGCGCTTCAATAATGAGGGAGCGTTCCTGGCTTTCGATAACGGTACTGAACCTACCCGCGTCCTTTTCTACTTCTTCCCGGCCCTTTGTCTGTAAGGAAGGAGGCAGATGAATCATCTCAATGGCGTCACCCTCGGTCAGCAGGACTGCCCGTTCGATACAGTTTTCCAACTCCCGAACATTTCCCGGCCAATGGTGGGACAGAAAGGCCTCAATAACGGCGGTGGTTATTCTCTTTACAGGTTTGTTCAATTCATTTGAATACTTGAGAACAAAATGATCGGCCAGAAGGATAATATCGTTCCCCCGATCCCGTAGGGGCGGTATGTAAATGGGGAAAACGCTCAGGCGGTAATAGAGATCCGTCCGAAATTGTCCTGAGGAAACACAATCCTCCAGGCGGCGGTTGGTGGCGGCGATGACCCGGGCATTCGTTTTGACAAGGCGAGGGGAACCCAGGGGCTGAAACTGTTTTTCCTGAAGAACCCTGAGGAGTTTGGCCTGCGCCGCTGCCGAGAGCTCGGCAACTTCGTCAAGGAAAATCGTACCGTTGTTGGCCTCCTCGAAGCGGCCCCGGTGCTGTCTAATGGCGCCGGTAAAAGCGCCCCGCTCGTGTCCGAACAGCTCACTTTCTATAAGGGTATCGGGTATGGCCGCGCAGTTGACCTGGATCATGGGGCCCTTGCTGCGGGCGCTATTCATGTGAATAGCCTTGGCAATCAGCTCCTTGCCCGTGCCGGTTTCCCCAAGAATCAGGGCGGTGGTGCTCGAATCGGCGACATGGC
Source organism: Syntrophus sp. (in: bacteria) (assembly GCA_025355725.1). Classification (GTDB taxonomy): domain Bacteria; phylum Desulfobacterota; class Syntrophia; order Syntrophales; family UBA8958; genus UBA8958. The sequence goes on along the minus strand of JANXZC010000060.1, from coordinate 17,720 downwards.
GGATCAGGCCGAAGACCTCCTGCATGCCCTTGGAATGCCCGATAATATCAACGGTAGGGGGTTTGCCCTGGTTGACGAGGCGGCGGAGACGGCGGTTTTCTTCCTCAAGGGCAAGGATATGAACGGCTTTGGCGATAAGTTCCGCCACCGAGGACAGCATGGACATTTCCTGGTCCAGATCGGCAACGTCCTGGGCGCCTTTGTCGGCGGAAAGTATGCCTACCACCCGGGAATCGTAGATGATGGGAACGCACAGAAAGGCCAGCTCATTGCGGTTCAGGTCTCTGCGCGCCCCGGTCCGGTCCAGAAAAAGGGTTTCCTTGCCCAGGTTCGGAATGGCCATGGGACGGCCGGTCTGGGCCACCTTTCCCGTGATGCCCTCGCCGATCTGATAAGTGATTTCCACGCCATCCAGTTTGATGTCGTGGGCCACCTCCAGCCATGCCTCTCCGGTGTCCCGATCCAGGAGCGAGATCATTCCCCGTTGCATACCCAAATGGGCGTTCATCTCCCCCAGAACCTGTTCGAGCTGATCCCGCAGCTCCCATGGCTGGGCGAGGGTCTTGGCGATGGCATGGAGGGCCGCTAATTCTTCGTAATTATGCGTAGTCATATTGGACAAAAATGGGCAGTAATGAACTTGTTTCATATCCTATACAATTTAGTCTAAAAAAAAGCAATGGGCCCTTGTGATCTTTTCTGGTATACATTTTGTAATCAAGTATCGTACCAAATATGTTGAAGCGAGGTTGACCATGGTATCTTTCTCCCGAGTCAGTTCCGGCATCCAGGGTTTGGACGATGTCCTGAATTATTTGCAGACCGGCGACAATGTGGTTCTCCAGGTGGACGGCATTGAAGATTACAAGCATTTTGTCCTTCCTTTCGTGAATAAGGCCCTGGAAAACAATGAACGGGTGGTTTACATGCGTTTCGCCCGCCATGCCCCCCTCCTCGAGGCCACCGGCAAGATTGTCATCTATAAACTCAACGCCGATACAGGGTTCGAATCTTTTTCCACACAGGTCCATAACATCATCCGTCAGGAAGGACGGGATGTCTTCTATGTCTTTGACTCCCTTTCCGACCTCCTCATGGCCTGGGCGACGGACCTGATGATCGGAAATTTCTTCGTTATTACATGCCCATATCTGTTTGAGCTCAATACGGTTGCCTATTTCGCCATTTTACGGGGCCGCCATTCCTTCAAGACCATTGCCCGCATCCGGGAAACAACCCAGGTGCTTATTGACGTCTATAACTATCAGGGCAAGATCTGTGTCCATCCATTGAAAGCCTGGCACCGCTACACGCCCACCATGTTCCTGCCCCACATCACGGAGGGGGAAAAATATAACCCCATCATGAACAGCGTGGACGCTACCCAGCTCTTTTCCTTTCTGGCCCATAAGAGCTCGGTCAATGCGGAGCGAAATCTCGATTACTGGGACCGCATCTTTCTGCGGGCCAGAGAAGTTCTGGAAAACCCTGAAGCCAAAGAAGAAAAGAAAGAGATGATCGAACAGCTTTCGCGGGTCGTAATCGGGAGAGAGAAGCGGATGCTCTCGCTGGCCAAGGACTATTTTACCCTCGAAGATCTCCTGGATATCAAGGACCGTCTCATTGGCACCGGTTTCATTGGCGGGAAATCCGTAGGCATGCTCCTGGCGAGAAATATTCTCCGCGGGGACAAGGAATATGACTGGCCCGGTTGCCTGGAAATTCACGATTCCTTTTATATCGGCTCCGATGTCTTCTATTCCTATATTGTCCAGAATGGCTGGTGGAAAACCCTCATGTCCCAGAAGACCCAGGAGGGTTATTTCGAGAGCGCCAGGGAGTTAAAAACCAAGATGCTCAGGGGTGTCTTTCCCGAAGAGGTCAAGGAACAGTTTCAGTTGATGCTTGAGTATTTCGGCCAGTCGCCGATCATTGTCCGTTCCAGCAGTCTCCTGGAGGATGCCTTCGGGAATGCCTTCGCCGGCAAATATGAGAGTTTTTTCTGTGTCAACCAGGGAACGCCGGAACAGCGCTACGAAGCCTTTGAAGAATCTGTCCGCCTTGTCTTTGCCAGTACCATGAACGAGGACGCCCTGACTTATCGTCTCCAGCGCGGCCTCGATCAGCATGATGAGCAGATGGCCCTCCTGGTGCAACGGGTATCGGGGGCCTATCGTAAACATTATTTCTTCCCCGAGGTCGCCGGAGTCGGTCTTTCTTACAATACCTTCGTGTGGAAGCAGGGTATGGATCCCCGGGCCGGTATGCTCCGTATTGTTTTCGGCATGGGGACGCGGGCCGTCAACCGGGTGGAAAATGACTATCCCCGTATCGTGGCCCTCGATGCCCCGCTGGTAAAACCCCATGGGGGCATGGCGGATATCCGGCGCTTCTCCCAGCATGATGTCGATGTCCTGAATCTTGAGGAAAACCGCTTCCATGCCCTTTCCCTGATCCAGGTTATCAATGAAGGGCTTGACGTGCGCCTGGACCTTGTTGGCGCAAGGGATACGGAAGCCTCGGAACGCCTGCGGTCAACGGGGCGGGCTGCTCAAGATATCTGGATACTCACGTTTGATGAGCTTCTCGCAACGACGCCCTTCACAGAGATCATGTCCCGGATGCTCAAGACCCTGGAAGGGGTCTATCAATATCCCGTAGACATAGAATTTACGGCAAATTTCAACTCCGAAGGTCGTTTGCAGGTCAATCTCCTCCAGTGTCGGCCCTTTCAGACCAAGGGACAGAACGTCCGTGTGGACATTCCGGAAAAGATCAAGAAGAATCGCATCCTCCTTCGCCAGAAAGGAAACTTCATGGGGGGCAGCGTCTCCCAGCCACTGGCCAGGATTATCTATGTGGACCCCCTGGGATACACGAAGCTGTCCCTTTCCGAGAAATACGATGTGGCCCGTCTGGTGGGGCGCCTGAACAAACTGATCGAGAACCGGGATGAAACGCCGACCGCCCTCTTCGGTCCCGGTCGCTGGGGGACTACGACGCCGGCCATGGGTGTTCCGGTGACCTTTTCGGAGATCAACAATATCACGGCCATCGCGGAGATCGCCTATCAGGATGGCAGCCTTATCCCCGACCTGTCCTTCGGGACCCATTTCTTCCAGGATCTTGTGGAAATGGACATCTTCTATATGGCCATTTATCCTGATCGCAAGGAAGTCCTCTTTAATCGTGAATGGCTGGAGAGCATGCCCAACATGCTCGCGGAGCTGACGCCGCGCGACGGTCGCTACGAAGAAGTCGTCCGAGTTTACGATGTGCGGGAACAGGGATTACTGCTGATGTCAGACGTGGTCAACCAGAAACTGATCTGTTACGGTAAATAAACAAGGGAACGGCCACCCGCGACAACACCGAGGCATTCATAAAAAGCTGAATTTACCCCATATTTCAGCAAAAACGGTCAGTCGCTGCTGCCCTGACGGCCACGCCCGCGTGATTTGTCATTTCATCGCAGGTTTCTTCAGGTGATAATCGTTGAATTCTAATTGTATTAAAAAATCAGGATACTGTCCCCGGAAGTAGGATTACTTCTTCAGCTTGAAGACGATGACAAAATCAAGGGCGGCGAATGCCGCTTTCTCGCTACGAAAAGGCAGGCCCGGACCCTCCATCTTGTAGTAGCCATCGAGGTGGAGCTCTTCGACGCCGTTGGCCTTGGCGTCAGCAATAGTGTTTCCGCCAATGGGGGTCATGATCAAGGAGGTCTCTGTCTTCTGTTCATCAGGTTCCAGGGCAGGATTGTGCACCTGGAATTTGCCGTTCTCAGGGCCCGCACCCACGGCAATGACAAAATGGCCGCCTTTTCTGATGTAACCACCGCTCTCTGTTTCCCGGTACCACCCATTGTTCAGGATCACCACCATGTCAGGGTCTTCGGCAGCTTTGCGCATCCACTGCATTTCGGGCTTCTTTGAAATAAGGTATTTTTCGTGTTCATCATTGAGATTTCGCCAGCCGGCCACTTCCAGGCGGGCGAACTGGTAGCCCTTCGCCGAAAGGAAACTCTGGAGGCCGTCTATAATCTTGCTGGGATTGGTGCCAATCTCCGGGTCCGTATCCATCTCATCGGCAAGCCTCTTGATAAGGGCAACCTGGGCGTCGTGGTCCGTGCCGTCTACCAGGTCTGTCATTCCCCTGGCGGTAGCCAGATAAAGCAGCCCGTTGGCGATGGACGTGGGAGCACAGTAATTGCTGCCGTCATTTTCAAAGCCGGCCCCGGGATCCTTTTGACAAAAGGTCCCGGTATATTTACTCTTCGCAGAAGGCTCTGCCGGGACAACCTGGCAGAGCAGGAGGGGTAATATAAGCAGGATGACAAGGCCGGGGCCTCCAGCAAAGGCCTTTTTCAGAGACACGATCAATGTTCTCAGCATTGGAAGGGCTCCCTTTCAGTGAATAATAACCAAGCACGATCAGTTTTGCTTTTGTCATATTATAGCAGTTGATGAGAATCTGCTTTCTGGAGAAGGAAGTATATGGAAGGCACGCCTGGACGTCAATGAAAAGATGGCATGGTGTCCAGCCAATTTAGAAATGTCCTATAGGACATTTATGTTTCATTGCCCCCGGAACAGACAAATATGTGTATATATGTAAGAGCCAATCTCATTTAACCTGCTGTATAATAAAGACAATTTGGAGGCATATGTTTTGGCAGGGTAATTGCAAATGCGCAATTGATTTGTCCGTTCGATTCAAATTTTGAGGGGAGACATGGCATGGTCAATCAGCTAAATTCAGGCGATACTGCTTGGATACTTGTGTGTTGTTCATTGGTTCTATTAATGACGCCGGCCCTGGCACTTTTTTATGGGGGAATGGTGCGCAGGAAGAACCTTCTTTCCACTTTAACCTTGAGTTACGTCTTCTTGGCCCTGATCGGGGTCCAGTGGGTGCTATACGGTTACTCCCTTGCCTTCGGCGCCGACATCAACGGCCTCGTCGGCGGGCTGAACTATCTCGGGTTTTCGGGTGTGGGAGCCCTGCCCAATGGAGACTACAGCAAGACTATTCCCCATGGACTTTTTGCCGCCTTTCAGATGATGTTTGCCGTCATCACCCCGGCGTTGATTACCGGCGCCTTCGTGGAACGCGTCAAATTCAAGAGCTTTCTCCTGTTCAGTCTCCTCTGGGCGACGTTGATCTATGATCCCCTGTGCCACTGGGTTTGGGGACAGGGCGGCTGGTTGAAGCAAATGGGGGTACTGGATTTTGCCGGGGGCACGGTCGTGCATATCGCCGCCGGGTTTTCGGCCCTTGCCTTTGCCCTCGTGATCGGGCCACGCAAGGGGTATGGCAAATGTCCTATGGAACCAAGCAATATTCCGTTAACCGTCCTGGGCGCGGGATTGCTGTGGGTGGGCTGGTTCGGTTTCAACGCCGGTAGCGCCCTGGCAGCCAATGGGGTGGCTGTGAATGCCCTGTTGACCACCAACACCTCCGCTGCCACGGCCGGTCTGGTCTGGATGATGCTCTCCTGGCTGGATGGCCGTCCCAGCACCCTGGGGATAGCAACAGGGATGGTAGTCGGTCTTGCAGCGGTGACGCCCGCTTCGGGTTATGTTACGCCATTGGCGTCTATGGTGATTGGGGCAGTTGCCGCACCACTGTCGTATTATACCATGCGTTTCCGCGACAGAAGGAAGCTGGATGAATCGCTGGATGTCTGGGCCTGTCACGGTATCGCCAGCACCTGGGGCATGCTCGCAACCGGCCTCTTTGCCACGGTTGCCGTGAATAGCGATGGGGCCAACGGTCTGTTTTTCGGTAATCCCGGGCAGGTCGGCATTCAGCTTTTTGCCGTGATCGTCACCATCGCTTTTTGTTTCGGATCTACCTATGTATTAGCCAAGCTGTTGAACTGGAGTATCGGGCTGCGGGTCAGCGCCATGGAAGAAGAGGTAGGTCTGGATATCAGTTCCCACGGAGAGAGATCCTATTCGTAAACCTGCTTTTAAAGATAATTTTTACCCTGGAGATTTGCCATGTTGAAAAAGATCGAAGCCATCATTCGTGAAGACAAGGTCAACGATGTCAAGGAAGCCCTGGCCGAAATCGGCATTGTAGGATTGAATATGTTCGAGGTCCGCGGTCATGGACGCCAGGGAGGAATCAAGCTGGTGGGCCGCGCCGGCGCCTATCAGGTAAACATGCTGCCGAAAATGCAGATCAACATTATTCTGAGTGATCGTAATCTTGAAGATGCGATTGAAACCATCCTGAAGTCAGCCTATACGGGAGAACCGGGAGACGGCATTATATTCGTCTATCCCGTGGAAGAGGTTATTCGTGTCCGAACCCGCGAACGGGGACAGGGTGCCATGATGTATCCAGGCGATATTGATTCAAAAAAGTTCAGATCAGCAGTTGATATCAATATGCCATGACCCATCCCATGTGCCATGCGGGAAGCCATCTTTTTGATGTAGGCCGCTGACTCGCCAGATTGTAATTTATGCATTGAGGGGTCGTCTAACGGTAGGACGACAGGTTCTGGCCCTGTAAATTGAGGTTCGATTCCTCGCCCCTCAGCCATATTCCACGACTATTTCGACTCCTTCAACCCAAGGCCTTTCTTGATTTTGTCGACCACCTTTTTTTCTTCATCTTCGTACATCCCGTCGGCCAGGGCGATACGTTTGGCTATGGACAGAGCCTCGGCCCGGTCCTCTTTCGTTTTGATGAGCTTGCCCAGGGCCTTCAGGGCGGCATCCTCATCAGCCTGAAGGATCTGCGCCTGGCGACGCACAATCTTTTTAAACTCGGCCGGTCTTATCTTGCTCAAGACTTTATGGGTCTTGGCTATTTCCTGTGCGACTTCAAACAGCCTTCGTTTAATGATGTGATTCTTCCGGGCGACGGCCATGATGATCCTGATCAAACCTTCGGCAACCCCGCCTTCCTCAAGGGCCGCCCAGCGCTTGTCCTCTATTCCATCATCGCCTGCTTTCGGAATTGTGACGTTTTCCTCCGCATCGGGTACGGGCATGCAGAAGAACTTCATAAGGGGATTATCATAAATGGCCCGGAACTTCCGTTCGATACGACTATCCCTAGCATCGCGGTATTGGTTTAGCAATTTGATCATAAAATCGGAAAAGCTGTATTCAAGCTCAATAAAGGGATTATCAGCCTTTACGGGCTTGCGGTTTGCCTTCACGGAGGAAGCGGCATATTTGAGGGGACGCAGGAAAGGGTTGATGTCCGAGAGCAGATAACGCTTTAATCGCAGCGGATGGAGGAGGCGGCTCATTTCTCCGGTCAGTTCCGAGGACAATAAGCGGATCCAGGGGCGGCAATACGTTTTATAGTGATTATCGAGCAATTCGGACAGCCTGTTAACGGTACAAAAGTCTTCTTCATCATGGACGCCGTCATCCATGGTCAGGATGTCGTTGATAGTCCGCTCCTCGAAGCGGGTGTCAATATCGCCAGTCTTGATATCGCCCTCGATGATCATCTCGTAGAGTCCCGGCGGGAGGTAGTCGATCATGTCGAAACTCGCGAGAATCTCCTTGTGCTCCTTTTGGGCCACCCCTCCTGAGACAAAGATGCCCAGATGACCAATATCCTCGTGGATGATGTAAATGATCACCTGTCCGGCCTTTTTTATATCCTCCGTCGTCGGGTGAACTTTGGTTATCCAGTTGAGGGCCTGCTGGGGGGGTGTAATATTGTCTCCCCGGGAGGCAAAGACAATGATGGGGCTCTCGATGTTACGGAGATTGATCTTCGTCCCCGGGCGGATTTCTAACTCCCCTTTTTCCAGCTTGTTGCCCACAAATAAATTGTTTACGATGAATTCTATCTCTTCCGCATTCATCAGAAAGAAACCGCCCCACCATTTTTCGAAATTGAGGTAACGTTCCACTTCATCGTCGATATTCTTGTAGACGTTATACTGCTTGGTCCAGATGGTATTGGCCGGGTTCAGGTCCTCAAAGTTGGAAACCAGATTGGCTCCGTCGAATTTCCCGTTCCCGAGGTCGCTGAGCAGCGATACCATCCATGATCCGCCGTTGAGACCTCCCTTGTAGCGCATGGGATTAGTCCCTTCCACGCCTGCCCAGTAGGACAGGGGCGCCCCGTTCAGAATCAGGGGACCGGTAATGTCGGGACGGTCGGCGCACAGGAGGGCTGCGGCCCAGCCCGCCTGGCAGTTGCCCATGATTGCCGGAGCATCGGCGTAGGGGTGAATGTTGACAATCTCCTCGATGAACCTTGCTTCCGCTGCCTCTACGTCACCCAGGGTCTGGCCGGGCATCGGCTCTGTATAGAAAAGAATAAAATAGACAGGATAGCCACGTTCGAGGGCCATTCCGATTTCCGAGTTTCTCTTGGAGCCCCCGATCCCCGGTCCATGACCGGCCCGGGGATCGATAATGACGATGGGGCGTTTGGGCGGCTCCTCCGTTTTTCCCCTGAGCTCCTTAATACGATCTGTTTCTTTTTCTTCTGCGGTTCGCTTCTTGGCACGTCGGTCGGTGATCCGGACCAGAGAATAATTGACGGGCTTCTTGAATTCCCGCCCGTCAAGGATCATTTCATATTTGAAAACCAATACCGGGGGCTGGCCGTTTTTAAGATGTTCGATGTAGGTGTTTCCCCTTCTGCGCATGGCATCGGCATAAAGGACGGAGCGTTGCATAGCATCCGTAGTATACTCAACCAAATGCCCGAAGAGGTCCCCGGCCGGGGCTATATTGGGGGGTTGCATGTCGGATTTTTTCATAGTCGGTCTCCTTTGCTGGTAATCCGTCGGTAAGATTAGGCCATAGACGCATCGGTGTCAATTGAAATCTTTATTTTAAGACTTGACATGACGCAAAAGGGCCGCAGATCATGAATCTGCGGCCCTTCTTTGAAGGCAAAATGACTTTTTACGAGTTTGTCAGCTACACCACACCATAGGCCAGCATGGCCCTGGCAACCTTTGTAAAGCCGGCGATGTTGGCGCCGGTTACATAATCGCCCTTTCGGCCATAGGCTTCCGCTGTTTCTATACAGGACTTGTGGATGCTCTTCATGATGAGGAGGAGACGATTGTCCACTTCTTCCCTGGTCCAGGAAAGCTTCATGCTGTTCTGGCTCATTTCCAGTCCCGAGGTTGCCACGCCGCCGGCGTTGGCCGCCTTGCCGGGGCCGTAAAGGACATTGTTTTCCTGGAAGATCTTGACGGCGTCGGGGGTGGAAGGCATGTTGGCCCCTTCCGCGACGCAGTAGCAGCCGTTCTTTACCAGGGCCGCGGCGTTTATGCCGTCGAGCTCGTTCTGGGTAGCACAGGGCAGAGCGATGTCCACCTTGATGCCCTGTTCCCGGATGACGTCCCAAACGCTCATGCCTTCAAAGCAGGCCGACTTGTATTTGTCGGCGTATTCCTTGATCCGGCCGCGCTTAACGTTTTTCAGTTCGATGACATAGTCGCACTTCTTGGCGTCGATGCCCTTCTCGTCTATGATGGTTGCCGACGAGTCGCAGAGGGTGATGACCTTGCCTCCCAACTGGTTGACCTTTTCCACGGCATACTGGGCGACATTGCCGGCGCCGCTGATGGCGACGATCTTGTTTTTGAAATCAAGACCCCGGGTGGCGAGCATCTCGGCGGCAAAATAGGTCGTGCCGTAACCGGTTGCTTCGGGCCGGACGAGGCTGCCGCCGTATTCCAGGGACTTGCCCGTCAGAACGCCGGTGTGTTCGTTGCGGATCTTCTTGTAGTAGCCGAAGAGATAGCCGATTTCCCGGCCCCCGACGCCGATGTCGCCGGCTGGGACGTCACACTCAGGACCGATATGGCGGAAGAGTTCCCGCATGAAGGCCTGGCAGAAGCGCATGACTTCGCCGTCCGACTTGCCCTTGGGATCGAAATCCGTGCCCCCCTTGCCGCCGCCCATGGGCAGGGTCGTCAGGGAGTTCTTGAAAACCTGCTCAAACCCGAGGAATTTAATAATCCCCAGATTGACGGAGGGATGAAACCGCAATCCCCCCTTAAAAGGTCCGATGGCGTTATTGAACTGAACGCGGAATCCGCGGTTGACGATGACTTTCCCCTTGTCGTCCACCCAGGGAACCCGAAAGTGCATTGCCCGCTCCGGCTCTACGATCCGCTCGTAAATGTTGGCCTTCACAAATTCCGGGTGCCGTTTTGTGGTCGGCTCCAGGGTTTCGAGGACTTCTTCCACGGCCTGATGGAATTCTGGCTGGTCCGGATCGGTCTGCTTGACCTTGTCAATAACATCTTTGATAACTGACATACTTCTTCTACCCCCTTAAATTTATTGTGTATATTTCTGAAAACGGTGTCAGGTCCCCGTAATTCATAACTGTGGACATGGCCCGACTTTCCACATTAATGCCCGCTTCCTGGACACAGGCGACCGGGTTCAACCCCCCTACGAGGATGAGCCCCATTTTATTCATATCGACGGGAATCTCGCAAATTGGTTCGCTGACCTCGCCCATGACGAAGACGCCATGAATGTCTGCGGTCTTCATTTTTTGGAGGATATCCCGCATTAACGGATAACAAACAGAAGGAATCTCACGGAAATTCGCTAGAATCATTCCATCGCCTGTCTGGATGGTGCTTTGGACGGTGGTCATGTTGGCCCGGATGAAGGCCTCGGAAGGATCAAGGGAAGATCCTGAGTAGTAAATAAGTTCGACAAAACGCAATGGTTGACGGTTTTTAATCTGTAGAATGCCGGCGAACTTGGAGTCCATGGGGATGCCATGCTTCAGCAGGACGCCGTTGACGACGATGCTGCAAACAGTGGCGATGCCGATTTTTCCTTCCGGGACCATGAGCTGGCCAAGACGTTCCCCCGCCGCCGCGACGGCTGCCCTGTTGCTGACAACAAACCCCGCCTCAAAGACGGGGGCCATAATACGAAGGGCCGCAGGAAAATCGACATTCTTAAAGAAAGAGAGATTGACAGGCAATAATCCTTCCCGCTTTTCCGGGTCGAAGGTGGTCTGAAAAGCGAGGGTCTCAATCCGGGAGATGGCTAGGCCGACCTTGTCCTCCACGCGGGCGGCGCCAAGTTCATCGATGCCCATCTTGGTGATGATGCGTCCATCCTTCTGGCCGATAAGCTTTGTCAAACCCCGCTCGTCCATCAGTTTTAGGTGATAACGGACGGCCCGCTCGCTGGCGGTTACGCCCAGTTCCTGCATGCGCCGGGCGATCAGACGCGACCCCACGGGCCCCTGGACCTCGTTGAGGATTCTCAGGATCAGCAGCGTTTTTCTCTCGACATCTTTATTATTGGTTAAATTTGTTCCCATCGGCAATCGGCCATCATTTGCCGATGGTCACTACACGGAATATCATTTTCTGTCAATACAAAAATGTTCCAAAATTTTCAGAGGTCATTCACATTCCCTTTGCAAGAGGGCTGGGGTGGGTAGAACGATGCAGTTTCCCTTATCGTTCCCTCCCCTTCAGGGGGAAGGTTAGGGTGGGGATAGGTTTGTGGGGACAGATCTGACATCTGTCCCCATGGATATTGACAGTTTATGGCAAAAGTGGTCGGATGCCGTCCCAGCACTTCAGGCAGAGGTCTCCCCGGGGAATGCCGATGGCGGTCACAAACGCATCGATACTGTTGTATTTTACTGAATCGGCGTCGATCTGACCGGCAATCCAGTCTTCCAGTTTCCGGAGATCGTCTATACAACTGATGTTTCCCGAGGGGAAACACTGGCGGGCCGCCAGTTCTTCCATGGTCCGCGTCGAGACGCCGAAATCGCAGGGATACAGGAGGGGGGGGCAGGCGATCCGGACGTGAACTTCCTTAGCCCCGGCCTTTTTTAAATCCCTTACCTTGTCTTGGATCTGGGTCCCCCGGACGATGGAATCGTCGCAGATGACGATCCGCTTGCCCTCCACGGCGTACTTAAGAACGGAAATCTTCCGCTTGGCCATTTTTTCCCGGGCGATCTGGCTGGACTGGGTATAGCTTCGGTCGGCGTAGCGGTTGTAAAGAAACACATCCTGGTAGCGGATCTGAGAGCGTTGGTGGTAGCCAAGGGCATGTCCGATGCCGGACATGGGAACGGGGGCGACGATGTCGACTTCCACGTCTTTTTCATCAATATCCCGCTGGGCCAATGCCTGGCCCAGGTGATTTCGGGCTTCCTGAACATAGAGGCCGTCGATGATGGAATCGATGCTGGCCGTGTAGGCCCATTCAAAGGGACAGTGGGCCTTCCGGGGCGAGGGAAGCTGTTTCAGGGTATGGAATCCCTCGGCGTTGATCAGGACGATCTCCCCGGGGCGAACGTCGCGGACGATGTCCATGTCGAGATTCTGGATAGCTCGCGACTCGGAACTTACGGCGAAGCGGGTCCCGTTCTTACCGAGAATAAGGGGCCGGAAACCATAGACGTCGCGGGTTGCATAAATGCCCTCGGCGGCAAGAACCACCAGGGAATAGGCCCCTTTGATGCGTTCGGCAAGGGCGGCAATTCCCGTGACCATGTCGTCGGCCTCCATGATGGTCTTGGCAATGACCTCGATATTGTAACCCCGGTAGAAGGAATGTCCCTGGTCTTTCATGGCGGCGATCATTTCATCGGCGTTGATGACATTCCCGCTGAAGGCGAGGGATATATTACCGAGACGGGACTGCCAGGCCATAGGTTGCCGTTCCCAGAGACTGACATGACCGATTCCCCAGTTGCCGGTCAAGTAGAGGAGGTCCTGCTCCGTGAAGGAATTACCCACCTTGCCGTGATGGGTTACCTGGCGTACATGCTGGTCATAGGTGGCGATACCGCAGTATTCCTGGCCCCGGTGCTGGAGAAAATCGATGCCGTTATAGATGTCAAATACAGCGGGAAACTGGGAGTAAAGCCCGAATATTCCACAATTATCTCTTACTTCCTTCATGTGCAGTGCCTTTCAATTTGATCAATGAATGCGAAATTAGCGTATGTCCGCATGATAACTCTGGAGGGACTTGGCCCGGCCATGTCCTTTCCTGAAGGCGGTAATGCCCTTGACGGCCGCCACTGCGGCGGCAATGGTGGTGATATAGGGGATTTTATATTGGATCGCCGCCTTGCGGATGTAGGAATCGTCGTGCTGGCTAAGCTTGCCGCTGGGAGTATTGATGATCAGGTGAATGCCGCCGTTTTTGATGCCGTCGACGATATTCGGTCTTCCCTCGTGCATCTTGAGGAGGCTTTCCGAGGGGATGCCTGCATCGGCGAGGAACCGGTGGGTTCCGGCCGTGGTCATGATCCGGAATCCCAACTGGTGGAAGCACCGGGCGACCTCAAGGACCCCGCCTTTGTCCCAGTCATTAACGGTTAAAAGTACCGTTCCCTCCCCGGGAAGGACCTGTTGCGCCGCTTCTTCCGCTTTGTAGAAAGCCAGCCCGAAGGAATCGGCCAGCCCCAGCACCTCGCCGGTGGAGCGCATTTCCGGTCCCAGGAGGGGATCGACTTCCTGAAACATGTTGAAGGGGAAGACCGCCTCTTTGACGCCGAAATGGGGAAACACGCGCGGTTTGAACTTGAAATCCGCCAATTTTTTACCCAGAATGACCTGGGTGGCGATGCGGGCCATGGATATATTGCAGACCTTGGATACCAGGGGTACCGTACGGGACGCCCGGGGATTGGCTTCAAGGATATAAACTACGTCGTTGGCGATGGCGTACTGGATGTTCATCAATCCGATAACGCCGAATTCCACGGCGATCCGGCTGGTATAGTCGTTGATGGTGTCCATGTGACGGGCGGAGATGCTGATCGGCGGGATTACACAGGCCGAGTCCCCGGAATGGATGCCGGCCAGTTCGATATGCTCCATGATCGCCGGGACAAAGGCGTCAACACCGTCGGAAATAGCGTCGGCCTCAACTTCGATGGCGTTTTCCAGGAACTTGTCGATAAGAATAGGCCGTTCTGATGTCATCCCGACTGCTTTCGCAACGTAACGTCTCAGCATTTCCTCGTCATGGACCACTTCCATCCCCCGACCGCCGAGGACATAGGATGGCCTGAGCATAAGGGGATAACCGATCCGGGCGGCTACGGTAAGGGCATCGGCAAGGTTACCGGCCATACCCGACTCCGGCATAGGGATGCCGAGCTTCTTCATCATCTCCCGGAACCGGTCCCGATCCTCGGCCAGATCGATGGTTTCCGGCGAAGTGCCGATGATCTTCACTCCCGCCCGGGCAAGCTCCTGGGCGATATTCAGGGGCGTCTGGCCGCCGAACTGGACGATGACGCCTTCGGGCTTTTCCTTCTCGTAGATGGAAAGGACATCCTCAACGGTCAGGGGCTCGAAATAGAGTTTGTCGGAGGTGTCATAGTCCGTGGAAACGGTCTCGGGGTTGCAGTTGACCATGATGGATTCGTAGCCCTCATCCCGAAGGGTAAAGGCGGCATGGACGCAGCAGTAATCGAATTCGATGCCCTGGCCGATACGGTTGGGTCCGCCGCCCAGGACCATGATCTTTTTGTTCTTGGAAACACCTACCCGATCCGGGGCGTTATAGGTCGAATAATAGTAGGCGGCGTTTTCAACACCGCTCACCGGTACGGCGTCCCAGCATTCAACCGCCCCCAGAGTGGTGCGTTTCCTGCGGATATCTCCTTCCGGGATGCCCAGAATCTGGGCCAGATAACGATCGGCAAAACCGTCTTTCTTGGCCCGGAGCAATAAGTCGTCGGGCAGGGTCTTTCCTTTGTACTTCAGGATTTCCTCCTCCAGGTCCACAAGTTCTTTCATCTGCTGGATGAACCAGGGCTTGATGTGGGTCCGCCGGAAGAGGGTTTCAGTGTCCGCCCCCTTGCGCAGGGCCTCATACATGATGTATTGACGTTCGCTGGATGGTTCCGCAATAAGTTCGTACAGCTCATCAAGGGTCTTTTCATGGAAGTCCTTCGCAAAACCAAGTCCGTAACGGCTCTTCTCCAGGGACCGGATGGATTTCAGGAAGGCCTCCTTATAATTCTTGCCGATGCTCATCACCTCGCCGACGGCCCGCATCTGGGTGCCTAGTTTGTCTATGGCCCCGGGGAATTTTTCAAAATCCCAGCGGGCAAACTTGACAACGACGTAATCCCCCGAGGGGGTGTATTTGTCCAGGGTCCCTTCCCGCCAGTAGGGAATCTCATCGAGGGTTATGCCGGCGGCCAGGAGAGAGGAGATAAAAGCGATGGGGAAACCGGTAGCCTTGGAGGCCAGGGCGGAAGAGCGGGAGGTGCGGGGATTGATCTCGATGACGACGACCCTGCCCGTTTCGGGATTATGGGCAAACTGGACGTTTGTCCCGCCGATGACTTCGATGGCCTCGACGATGTCGTAAGAGTGTTTCTGAAGTCTGGCCTGGAGTTCCGGGCTGATCGTCAGCATCGGGGCGGTACAATAGGAATCGCCGGTGTGCACCACCATGGCATCCACATTTTCTATGAAGCAGACGGTGATCATCTTGTTCTTGGCGTCCCGGACGACCTCCAGTTCCAGCTCTTCCCAGCCCAGGACGGACTCTTCAATGAGGATCTGCCCGACCATACTTGCCGAGATGCCCCGGCTGGCCACGGTTCTGAGTTCTTCAAGGTTATAGACGAGGCCGCCGCCGGTGCCTCCCATGGTGTAGGCAGGGCGGACGACGACGGGGTAGCCTAACCCGGCGGCAATCTTTTCCGCTTCCTCGACGGTGTAGGCCGGTTCGCTCTTCGGCATGTCGATGCCGAGGCGGTTCATGGTCTCCTTGAAGGCAATCCGGTCTTCACCCCGCTCGATGGCGTCGATACTGACGCCGATGACCTTGACGCCGTATTTGTCCAGGATGCCCTGTTTCTGAAGCTCTGAGGTCAGGTTCAGCCCCGTCTGTCCGCCCAGGTTGGGCAGAATGGCGTCGGGGCGCTCATTTTCGATGATCTCGGTGAGGGAGGGAATATTCAGCGGTTCGATATAGGTCACATCGGCTGTTCCCGGATCGGTCATGATCGTGGCCGGATTGGAATTAACCAAGATGATCTTGTAGCCGAGCTTTCTCAGGGCCTTGCAGGCCTGAGTTCCGGAATAGTCGAATTCGCAGGCCTGGCCGATGACGATAGGGCCGGAGCCGATAATAAGGACCGAGTTGATGTCGCTTCGTTTTGGCATGGGGATGTCTCCTTGATTTGGCAGTATGGCGCAATTATGGACGTTTTTCAGACAAAAATGTCCAAAGAGCTTGCGGACTATAAGGAAGTCCCCCGCTCCTGTCAAGATGAAATCATGATCACCTGCACGGCGAAAATATGCTTTACATATTACGCAATGCATAATATCGGAGATGAGAAATCCTTTCAGAAAAGGAGGAAAAGCTGATGAAAAAACTGTTAAGTCTGATTTGTGTTGCCCTCCTCGCTCTTGTTGTCTCCGTTCCGGCGTTTGGAGCAGACAAGGATCAATATCCCTCAAAAGTAATTACCATCATTGTACCGTTCTCTGCCGGCGGTCCTTCGGACACGGTCGCCCGCCTGCTTGCCCAGGCCATGAGCCAGTCCCTCAAGAACCAGATCATTGTGGAGAATGTAGGTGGAGCCGGAGGCACCATCGGGGCCACCCGGGCGGCGCAGGCGCGTCCTGACGGCTATACGCTTTTTGTGCACCATATCGGCCATGCCACCGCTCCGTCTCTCTATCGCAAGCTGCCCTATGATCCGATCCGTGACTTCGAGCCGATCGGCTTGATCAACGATGGGGCAATGACGCTGGTGGCGAAGAAGGATTTTCCGGCCAGGAACCTCAAGGAACTGCTCGCGTACGTGAAGGCCAACAAGGCCAAGGTCAACCTGGCCAATGCCGGTGTCGGCTCCGCCTCGCACCTGTGCGGCATACTCTTTATGACGGCGATCCAGACAGAATTAACCACCATTCCCTACAAGGGAACGGGTCCGGCCATGAACGACCTCCTCGGCGGCCAGGTGGACTTCATGTGCGACCAGACCACCAACACCACCAGCCATATCAAAGCCGGCAAAATCAAAGTTTACGGCGTGACTATGAAAAAAAGGACCGCTTCTCTGCCGGATGTCCCGACGATGAGTGAAGCCGGCCTGCCAAATTTTACAATATCCGTCTGGCATGCCCTGTATGCGCCCAAGGGTACGCCGAAGCCGATCATTAATAAACTCTCGAAGGCCCTGCAGGAGGCCCTGAAAGACCCCAACTTGAAGAAGCGGTATGCCGAGCTGAGCGCCGAGCCCGTGGCCCAGAACCGCGCTACGCCGGAGGCGCTTCGTGGACACCTCAAATCTGAAATTGACAAATGGGGGCCCATCATCAAGAAGGCCGGTGTTTTCGCCGATTGACCGGGAGCGCTTCCCGCAGTCCCCGCTTCGTTGGCGGGGAAAAGGGGCGCAATATTAAATAAACAACTTCCTCGCCGGGAAGCACCGCTCTATGGCGGGGAGCTTCACATCTTTCTGACCTAAGGAGAAGGTTTTGCTGAGCCGGCTCATACGCAATGTGAAAGACTTCTGGACCGGCGTCATCTATATCGCTTTCGGGTCCGCGGCTATCATCATCAGCAGAGACTACGGCATGGGCACGGCGGTGAAGATGGGGCCTGCCTATTTCCCCACCATCCTCAGCGTCCTGCCCATGCCGTAGTCTCTGCTGATGATGATAGCCGCGGACCCGAAAGCGATATAGATGACGCCGGTCCAGAAGTCTTTCACATTGCGTATGA
>JANXZC010000088.1 GCA_025355725.1 Syntrophus sp. (in: bacteria) | reverse complement strand
ATTCTCTTGACAGGCTTGACTTCGGCATCGGCCCGAAACATGGGGTTAAAAATATAGTTATAGAATTTTGTTAAATAGTTATTACCAAAGTATAATTGTTTTCGTTGGCCGAAGATGTTATTTCTAGTCACGGTAAAACGGTGTTCCGTGAGTATCGCTGCAAGCTCAGGTATCGAGAATTCATGGGCATGGAAGTTATTGACAGGCTTGTCCTTGAAGGAGGAAGTGGCGGGTGATGTTATCAGCCGGTTAGGCGATGAAATGATCAGGATGCCCCCATCATGGAGAAGGTTATAGAGATTAGTCAAAGTGCCTGCATAATCGGCAACGTGTTCAATCGTTTCGAAGCTGACGATAACATCGTATTTTTTCCCGTCGTTAAATGAAGACACATCTCCAACGTAAAAAGAGATCCTTTGGGTACCATAAGACTCTTTAGCAAAGAAGATCGCTTCCCTATCGATATCGACACCGTCGACGGATGCGGCGCCGCCGTCTAACAGCATGCGGGTTCCATAACCGGTACCGCATGCGATATCGAGTACGGATTTATTGTGTGAGAGCTTTGAATTTTGACATTTTACGATTTGGCCTGTATTTACCCCTTCTTTTTTCAAAAGTGGGAAAGCAAAAACTAAAGATCAGTACTGCGAGATGAGTAGTCAGAGCTTTATAGCGGCATCATTTGCACCTATTGTCATATTTATTAACATATTTAACAACTTATCTGCACATTTTCCGCTTCTTGGCAGACCTCTGTCCTATATTTACACCGCCCCGAGGATTTTGGTCCCCCGGAACAGATTGAAGGCCATCTGCCGGAACATGGCATCAATGGTATTTTTCATAAGCCGAGGAAATCTCGCCCGAAAAGCATCGGTATTCAAGTGGCTTATCCCGAAGTACTGCTCCACAATGTAACGGAGCTTTGAGATTATTTTGTTCCGCTCTTTCCCATAATCTGTCAATTTTGCTGTTTTGGTGTCCTTCCACATGATGCCGTCTTCGATTTGATTCATGTGGAGGAACTTGCTGTTCGGTGCCCCGTAGTATCCTTTATCGGCATAAACCTTCTTGATCTGATCTTCGGTATGGCAACTGGCAGCGACACAATATGGCAAATAGATGCTATCACTAACTGAGGATGGCGTCAATTCCGTGGCAAGAACAAAACCGTTACTGGTGTCCACGGCGGCATGTTCCTTCAATCCATAATGTGGCTCGTCGTTCTTAACCACCCAATCCGACTCCTGATCACGAGAAAACTTAAGAGGTTTCGAATTCTTATCCAACTTACCTTCTGGTGTCGCCCTCTTCTCCCGCAGCTTCTTAATCTCTTCTTTGCTGATTGGATGGCTGGCAGACTGGACCAACCGAGCATCAATGGCGACGCCTTCCGTGATGCTCAACCCTCTATCGGCAAACTGCCGCAGGACAGCGCTGTTGATCTCCACCATGGCATTCTTGGAGAGACGGCTCCGGAATCGGGAAAAAGTAGAATGATCCGGTGAAGGCTTATCAAGAGACAAAAGGAGGAACATCTTGAAGGATATCCGATCGTTGATCTGGTTCTCCAACTCCGGGTCGGATTTGACCTTGAACCATTTCTGAAGGAGCAACGCTCTGAGAAGCATCAACGGCGGATAGGCGTCAGCGCCTTCCTTGGAGGTGCCAACGGTATAGTGTTTCAGCAGTAAGGTCTCTATTTTTGACCAGTCAATGACATCATTGATCTTTTCCATCAATTTAAGCGAGCGATTATGTTCCATGGAGCTCATGAGTGAAAGTTCGGCAAACGTCATATTCGGCTCAGCCTTTTTGTATCCCATATTCCCTCCAAGCATTCTATTTGGTTGAAGAAATATGACATAAAAACGATAATCTGTCAAGTTATTTAGCAAATTATATCTAATTATTTGCTGTCTATTTATTAGCATGTCAGGTGATCAATTTTCTCGGTCCGTCATCCCAGATTGGTCTGGGTAGTTATGCAAAGGTTTCTTTTTTAAATGGATCAGGTACACTACAGCTTCGCCCTCTCGATTACAGAATCGAAGTGATCGAGGACCTGGTGGCTAAGCAGGTAACTTATATTTTGTATACTCATAAATCATTGTGGATTCCCGCTTTCACGGGAATGACAATTTAAGGTATAACACAATTTCTTATGACTTCGTTACCGTTGTGGGCAAAGTTTTAGAATGCGCCCCAATAATTGGTATCATAATGACCATTGCTGTCACAAACCAGAAGGGTTCCATGATTCTGACGATAATAAAGGTGTTGGCGCCGATGCAATGAGTCAGTAAAGCAAAGAAGCCGGTTATAAAACCCAGCGTTAAACCTTTGTAGAAAAGATCATTTGTTTGGTAATAGGTCAACTTGGCATTTCGGTAGATGCTGCGCAATAGATAGAGAAAAGTGAGTAATCCAAGCAGACCCGTTTCTGCCAATACACGAGCGTACTGGGCATCCAGGAAAGAATAACCGGTGATACCGAAGCCGATAATGGGTTGCTTGGCAAAATCTCTCGTCAGCACCTGCTTCATGGATTCTAATCGTGCGGAGGTGGAAGTGTCGACTCGTAAAGCGCCGACTCTCATTTGCCCCTCTTCCTTGGGTTGGTTAATCGTAAAGAGGAGTCTTTCCTTAACGTTTTTCGGCGCGACAAAGGGTGCAGCGATTATACAAACTAATATTCCGAACAGAACGATCTTTTTCTTGTCGCTGAAATAAAGAAGCGACAAAGCCATTGGTCCCAAGGCGATCCAAGACGTCCGTGAAAGCGTGGCCGCGAGGGCAACAGTATTGAAGAACAATAAAATCGCCAAGAGAATTTTTTGTTTCCTCGTTCCCCATGTCAGGAGGAGACCCATAACAATGGAAATCATAAAAATGAGATAGCCACCAAGGGTATTAGGCTCTCCGGTGGCTCCTTCAAAGGGGGCGGAAGCTCTTATACCCTGGCTCATACTGAACATGGCAATCAGGCTGACTATAAAGCAGACTATAAACATTGTTAACAAAAAACGTTCGAGCTGTTTCTTCTCCCGGAGGATGTTTACTGCCATGAAATAGACAACATAATACTCGAAATATTTCAAAACGAAAAATACGCCTGCCGTTCCCCTTACCCTTCCCATCATATAGCCGAAAAGCGTGGAAATAACACAAACAAGAAGGTACGCGCCGATGGGGCCATTTAGAGGCGTCTTGAGCAAGAGACCCAACTCTTTTTCGACGGCGGTCTTAAAAAACCAGGTAAGGCCGATGATGACCAGGAGGAAATCGTCAACACGCAGGGTGACGCCCCGTCCACGAACCCCTTCTCCCTCTGCCCCGCTTAATCCTACCTGTGGCCCAAGAAGCATAGCGATGATCAGGGCATACAGGGCAATTTCCGCGTTAAGAAAGGTGAAGATGGCTACGATGAGGCCGATGATGACGACAACGGCAATACCCATTGAGGCCTGTGAAATGAGAATCGCACCTCCCAGCGTCAGAAGGATGATTACAAAGACGACAAGGAGTTGCTGAGGGGTCGTTTCGCTGTAAGCACCCAATTATCACCTCTGTTGCTGAAAGTTGCCCTTTTGAGTCTTGTCCGGCTCACCTTCACGAAGCTTCTGGACTTGGTGATATTGTCTTTCGACGTCACGGGGACGATAAGTGGTATCAACGATATCAAACTTCTTAAACAGCGGCGGGAGAACGTTCACAAGAATAACGACAACAACGCCGAGAATGATGATGATGCCGATCCACTTCATCGTTGTCTTTCTGGTCTGGTAATTATGAATAATTTTTCGCTTACTAATAAGCTTGGCGCCATTATCATCCGCGAACTTTCTATCAGGCATCACTGCCTCCCCTCCTTGATTGTCTTCAAGGTAATCTGTCGGCTAATCGTTCGTTGACGTGTTCTGAACGATGCTACCGGGATATCTGGTTTTGATTTTGTTTAGCCCCATATACTTGATGGCTTCTTCTTTCGTTGCAAAACGGCCGATAAATATTCTGTCCCATGCCTCCCGGCCCTTGATGGCTATGCGCATGGAAAAGGCGTCTTCCCCTTTTGCCTTTAGGGCTTCCACATCCCTGCGGGCCTCCTCGGAGGCAGGAATGGACTTGATTTGGATTGAAAATGGTTTTTCGGACTCCCCCTTCTTGGTTGCTATTGCCGCAGCAGTGGTTTCCTTCTCGGGAGGTATTGGCGCGGAAGGTGATGTCGGCGCGATTGCCGGTGGCACTTCCGTGGTCTTGATGGTTTCCGTTTCTTTTGGCGCCACCGGTATTGTTTGACTGACGATTGGCTGCTGCCACAATGACTTGATGGTATTTCTAATCTTTAAATAACCAGCCTGGTAGAGGAGACCGAGGGCCAGAAGAGTGACCAAAAGGAAAACCATAAATATTTTGAGCCACGGCTTCGTTCTCTTCTGCTTGTCTTCTCGTTTTGTACTTTCGAGCGATTCTTCGGTTTTAATGGTATCAATTTTAGCCGTGATGGTGGCAGTGGGTGAATCCTCATCGGCCATTGGGAGCGGTTTCTTTCTGAAAATACTGCCGAAGGCATACCAGATGCTCTGGGGCCCCGTTAAAATCTTATCCTTGATCTTTTTACTGAGGGGGACCGGCGTTTTTTCACGGCCGTAGTAATAATAGTAATAATCCTGCTGTCCGAAGTCCGGACTGATCTCCGCCTTCAGGCCGTTCAGGACAACGCCGATTACTTTGGCTTTGAGATTTTCAAGGGACATTTTGGAGCGCCTCAGGGCACCGCGGGCGATCTTACCAACCTGATAGACAATGGCTGTTCCGTCCACACGGGAGCTCCAAAGTGCGGCGTCGGTTGCGGCCAGCACCGGTGGAGCGTCGATTAGAACTATATCGTATTCCTTGCGGATGCTGCTCATAAATTCGCCGATGGCCTTGGAATTTATTATCTCTGAGGGACTAGGCGAGTATGTGCCGCTGGTGATTATATGGAGGTTATCCATGCCGGGGGTCTTCATGAT
>JANXZC010000159.1 GCA_025355725.1 Syntrophus sp. (in: bacteria) | reverse complement strand
TTCCAAAGCATTGAAAAACTGATAAAATATCTTGAAATGAATAGGCAAATGAGGTAAGTTGCGAGCCGTCAGAATGGAATAAGGAGGGGAAATTCTTTTTCCAAGGAGACTATCATGCACACGTATCAATTGGATAAACCGGATAACCTGGTGGCGCTGTTAGAGGAAAGCGTGGCCAAGTATCCCAACAATCGCCTCTTCGGGACAAAAAACAAGCAGGGCGTCTACGAATGGGTAACCTACGGGGAAGTCGGCCGGCGGGTGGACAACCTGCGCGGCGGGCTGGCGAAGCTTGGTGTAAAAAAAGGCGACGCCGTGGGGCTCATCGCCAATAACCGCGTCGAATGGGCTGTCGCCGCTTTTGCCGCTTACGGCATCGGTGCCCGTTATGTGCCCATGTACGAGTCGGAACTCCTCCATGTCTGGAAGTACATTATCAAGGACAGTGGGTTAAAGATCCTGTTTGTCGCCAACCCAGAAATCTACGAGAAGGTTAAAGACTTCCCGAAGGACATCCCGGCCCTGGAGAAGATTTTCATTATCGACGGCGCCGGCGAGAACTGCATGGCGGCGGTTGAAAAGGCAGGGGCGGCCAATCCGCTACCCTCCACCCGACCATCACCCGACGACATTGCCGGGCTGATCTACACCTCGGGAACGACAGGCGACCCCAAAGGGGTGCTCCTTTCCCATGCCAATTTAACCAGCAATACCCTCGCCGGCCTCAAGAAATATCCCGAACTCACGGAAAACGGCATCAGCCTGGCCATTCTGCCCTGGGCCCATTCCTACGGGCAGACGGCGGAACTCCACGCCATCATCAAGCTTGGGGCCGCCATGGGCATCGCCGAGAGCCCGGCGACCATAGCCAATGACCTGACCCTTGTGAAGCCAAACTGGCTCATCGCCGTGCCCCGTGTCTTCAACCGGATCTACGACGGCCTCCATAAGAAAATGGAAGATACGGGCGGTCTGCCCAAGACCCTTTTTGACATGGGTGTGGCGGCGGCCAAGAAGAAGCGGGAGCTGGCTGTCGAAGGAAAGTCCTGCCCCTTGGTGAATCTGAAATACAAGATCGCCGATAAGGTTGTGTTCTCGAAGGTCCGGGAAAAGATGGGGGGACGGCTGCTGGGGGCCATGAGCGGCAGCGCCGCCATGAATCCTGAAATCGCCCAATTTTTCTTCGATATCGGCATTCCGATCTACGATTGCTACGGCATGACGGAGACCTCTCCGGCCATCGCCATGAACGCCTCGTACTCTTATCGTCTGGGGAGCGTCGGCCAGGCCATCGATAAGGTCAAGATCGTCATCGATTCCTCCGTTGTCCAGGAGGGGGCCACGGATGGTGAGATTGTGGTCTATGGTCCCAATGTGATGAAGGGTTACCACAACAAACCGGAGCAGACCCGGGAGGTCATGACCGATGACGGCGGCATCCGTACGGGCGACCGGGGACGTCTCGATAAGGATGGATTTCTTTACATTACCGGCCGGATCAAGGAACAGTTCAAACTGGAAAACGGAAAATTTGTCTTCCCAGCCTCCATGGAGGAGGATATCTGCCTCAATCCCTATGTCCAGAATGCCGTGGTCTATGGAGAAAACCGGGCTTTCACAATCTGCCTGGTCGTGCCGGATTTTGTTGCCGTCGAGGCCTATGCAGAAAAGAATCATCTTTCTAGGGACATGAGTGTCCTCATGGAACGGGAAGAGATTGCCTTTATGATCAGCAACGGGATTACGGAGCAATTGAAAAAGAAATACGGCGGCTATGAAATTCCCAAGAAATATGTCTTCCTGAAGGACAACTTCACCCTGGAGAACGGCCTGCTCACTCAGACGATGAAGCTCAAACGCCGGGTGGTAATGGATAAATACAAGGATCAGATCGAGGCGCAGTACGCCCGGAGGTGAGGGAAGGGCGAGGTATTGAAATTATGGAGAATGTCCGTCTTTGAAAGCAGACCACGGACTCAAGGCCCTTCGGCAGAAAATCAATGAGCTGGAGAGGGAATCGGCGTACCGCCGGCAGGACGTGGAGTCCCTGCGGCATAGTGAAAGTCTCTTCAGAACCTTAGCTGAGAAATCCTTTGCCGGCATCTACGTTGTCCAGGATGGTCAATTCAAGTATGTCAATGCCAACGCCGCCTCTTATGCCGGTTATACCCTGGGCGAGCTCACGGGCAAGAAATCCGATAGCATCGTCCATCCCGATGACCGTAAGGATGTAAAGAAGAATGCCCGGGCCATGCTGCGCGGCGAAAGCACCTCCCCCCATGAATTCCGGATCGTGACCAAGAGTGGAGATGTCCGCTGGATTATAGAAACGGTAACTTCCATCCACTACGGAGGCAAGCCGGCGATCTTGGGCAATTCCATGGATGTCACCGAACAGCGCCGCATGCGTGAGGCCCTCCGGGAGTCGGAGCAGCGCCTGTCCGACATCATCGAGTTTCTCCCGGACGCCACTTTTGCCATCGACGGGAAGGGTACTGTAATAGCCTGGAACCGGGCCATGGAGGAAATGACCGGCGTCAAGACACTGGATATAATCGGCAAAGGAAATTACGAATATGCCATTACCTTCTACGGGAAGCGACGACCCATCTTGATTGACCTGGTCCTCAGGCCGGATGCCAAGATCGAGCGCGGTTATTATGTCCTGAAGAAGGAAAGGGATCTGTTAATCATCGAAACAGATGTCCCGCAGGTAAAGGGACAGAAGGCCTTCCTCTGGGCCAAGGCCAGTCCCCTCTACGACAGTCGGGGAAACGTAGTGGGGGCCATCGAATCCATCCGGGACATCACGGATCGGAAACTTGCGGAGGAGGTGGTCAGAAAGCGGGGAAAAGAGCTGGAGATCAAAACCCACGAGCTGGAAGAACTCAATGCGGCCTTGCGTGTCCTGCTCAAACACCGGGAAGAGGATCGAGATGAACTGGAACAACGGATGCTGCTGAATATCAATAAACTCGTCCTCCCTTATCTCGAAAAGCTGAAGATCAGTCGTATGGATGCCAGAGACATGGCTCATATTAAAATTCTCGAATCCAACCTGAAAGACCTGATCTCTCCTTTCGCTCGAAAACTATCCACAAAATTTATCAACCTGACCTCCCGGGAGATCCAGATCGCCAACTTCATCAAGGAAGGCCTGACCAGCAAGGAAATATCCGATATCATGAATGTTTCCACCAGCGCTGTCAATATTCACCGCTACCGTATTCGTAAAAAAATTGGGATCACCAACAATAAGCACAACCTCCAGGCCTATCTTTCCACTCTGACCTAAAAATTACATTTAATGTAATTTATTGTTCAATTCTTTTAATATTGCGCAATTTTCAAAATATAATATTATCCCCACACTTCGACTGGGATTCCGGTATGGCGTAACGGTTGACCAGGCAGGAAAACATCCACTGAAGGAGCGGGGTTTGTCGCCGAACTCCTCCTTAACAGGGACCGGAACCAAAAAGTTCCGGTCCCTCTCTTTAATCTTGAAGCCTACAACGACGGCACGGCATTTGTGGGTGTTGTCATTTGGGGACCGGGTCGTACGCCACCCGGTCCCCCTCCTTTATCTCCCGTTAGTTCACCCTACATGATCCGAATACCGGACCGGGTAACTTCGTGATGACCGCCGGCAATGCTCTTCGGAATCGTCCGGTATTGATTATCATCTTTCGTATGTGCATCCATTCCCTTGATTAATCAGCGATTGTTTTTCATCAACTTCTTATATTCTCATTATTCGCTGATGGGCAATAAAAAAGCGGCTGGAGAATAGACTCTCCAGCCGCTTTTGCTTGTCATTATTTCGTGAATATTAATAGTCGTAATCGTCCATACCGCCGCCCATACCGCCCATACCACCCATACCGCCGGGGGGAGGCATCAGCATCTGGGCTGACTTTTTCTTGGGGGCCTCGGCGACCATCGCTTCGGTAGTCAGCAGGAGGGATGAAACAGACGTCGCGTTCAGGAGGGCCAGGCGGGTCACTTTTGTGGGATCGATAATGCCGGCCTTGATCATATTGCAATATTCGCCCTTGTCGGCGTCAAAACCATAATCATCCTTACCGGCCTTTACCTTTTCCACAACGATGGAACCTTCGAAACCGGCGTTGTTGGCAATCTGACGCAGGGGCTCTTCAAGTGCCCGTTTCACGATGTTGAGACCGTAATGCTCGTCTTCGGGAAGAGTTACTTTTGCCAGGGCCTTCAGGCTGCGGATAAGGGCCACGCCTCCGCCGGGAACGATGCCTTCTTCTACGGCCGCTCTGGTAGCGTTCAGGGCGTCTTCCACCCGGGCCTTCTTTTCCTTCATTTCCATTTCCGTTGCCGCTCCAACTTTGATTATGGCTACGCCGCCCACGATCTTGGCCAGACGTTCCTGCAGCTTCTCCTTGTCATAATCGGAGCTCGTATCTTCCATTTGGGCGCGGATCTGCTTGACCCGGGCCTGGATGTCGGCGCTCTTGCCGGCCCCATCGACGATAGTGGTATTGTCCTTGTCAATGGTGACCTGCTTGCACTGTCCGAGATCGGCGAGGGTCAGTTTATCCATCTTCACGCCCATTTCATCGGAAACCAATTTGCCTCCTGTCAGGATGGCGATGTCTTCCAGCATGGCCTTGCGACGGTCTCCGAAGCCAGGGGCTTTGACGGCGGCGCATTTGATGGTTCCCCGCAGCTTATTGACCACGAGGGTCGCCATGGCTTCCCCTTCCAGGTCCTCGGCGATGATGAGCAGAGGTCTTCCCGTCTTGGCTATCTGTTCCAGGATGGGGATCATATCCTGCATCGTGCTGATCTTCTTTTCGTTGAGGAGGATGTAGGGTTCTTCAAGGCGGACTTCCATTTTGTCCGGATTGGTAATGAAATAGGGAGAGATGTACCCCCGGTCGAACTGCATGCCTTCCACGATATCAAGGGTGGTTTCCATGCCTTTCGCATCTTGAACGGTGATGACGCCTTCCTTGCCGACTTTGTCCATGGCTTCGGAGATGATCTCGCCGATGCTGAAATCGCTGTTGGCCGAGATGGCGCCGACCTGGGTAATTTCTTTCTTATCCTTGACGGCTTTGGACATCTTCTTCAGTTCTGCGGTGACCAAGACTACCGCCTTGTCCACGCCCCGTTTCAGGGACATGGGGTTCATCCCTGCCGCCACGAGCTTCGATCCTTCCCGGTAGATGGCCTGGGCAAGAATGGTTGCGGTCGTGGTGCCGTCGCCGGCCAAATCTGATGTCCGGGAGGCTACTTCCTTAACCATCTGGGCGCCCATATTTTCAAACTTGTCTTCCAGTTCGATCTCCTTGGCGACGGTGACGCCGTCTTTGGTAATCGTCGGGCCCCCCCACTTCTTCTCGATCAGAACGTTACGCCCCTTGGGCCCCAGGGTTACCTTTACGGCATTCGCCAAGACATCCACGCCCTTCAAAATCCTTTCCCGGGCGATGCTATCGTATTTAATCTCTTTTGCTGACATATTTTCTATTCCCTCCTGTTATGATTCCAAAATGCCGAGGATGTCGTCTGCTCTCATCATGAGATGTTCCACACCATCGATCTTGATTTCCGTGCCTCCATAGCGGCCAAACAAAACGCGATCCCCTGCCTTGACTTCCAAGGGGATACGCTTTCCTTCACGATCCATCTTTCCCGGACCGACGGCTACCAGCTTACCCTCCAGGGGTTTTTCCTTTGCCGTATCGGGGATGATGATGCCTCCGGCGGTTTTCTCTTCGCTTTCCAGCCGGATAACCAAGACTTGATCGTGCAGCGGTCTAAACTTCATAGGCCATACCTCCCATAGATAAAATTAATTTGATTGCTCTCCGAATAAATTATTGAATTCCTAGAAATAAAATAACGGGGTTCAATATAATCACGATACGAACCTTGTCAAGGGTTTCACCAAGGAAAAGGTCTATGAAAAAGGTCTTGACAGGCGATTTTTTAATGCATATTCATAAACCCGTCGAGAACCCGGAACCGGCAATGGCGGATTTTCAAA
>JANXZC010000133.1 GCA_025355725.1 Syntrophus sp. (in: bacteria) | reverse complement strand
TCAGTTGACTGTCAACCATGCCACGATGATCATCGGCGGCGGCCTGGCCGGCATCACGGCGGCCCTGTCCCTGGCGGATCAGGGCTATGAGTCCTACATCGTTGAAAAAGCGCCGGTTATGGGCGGTAATTACCGCAATCTATATTACACTCTCGAAGGCCTGGATACCCGCAAGCACCTGAGCGGGCTCCTGGAAAGAGTGAAGGCCAGCAAGCTCATCCATGCCTATACCGCCGCGACGATCAAGAAGATCGAAGGCTTCATTGGCAATTACAAAACAACCATTACCACGAAGGATGGGGATGAACAATTCGAACACGGCGTTGTTATTGTCGCCGCGGGCGGTTATGAACTCGATACGAAGGAATACCTCCATGGCCAGTCTTCCCAGGTCATCACCCAGCGTGAGTTGGAAAAATTGATTGCCGAAAAGGACGATAAGGCGGCGAAGGCCAATTCCGTGACCATGATCCAGTGCGTGGGCTCCCGTATCCCCGAGCGGCCGTACTGTAGCCGTTACTGCTGTTCCGAGGCCATCAAGAACGCCCTGAAACTCAAGGAGATGGATCCTGCCAAGGAGGTTACCATCATCTATCGCGACATCCGTACCTTTGGTCTCAAGGAGGATTTCTACAAGAAGGCCAGAGAATTGAACGTCCAGTTTATCCGCTATGACGAAGACCGGAAGCCCGAGGTTGTTCAGGCAGGGGACAAGGTCTCCATCCGGATATTTGATCCCATTATGAACGCCCCGGTGGAATTCAAGACCGATATTCTGGCTCTTAGCGTCGGTACGGTCCCCAACCCGGAAAATGCCGAGATCGGTCAGATGCTCAAGGTTCCGACGAACCAGGACGGTTTCTTCCTCGAGGCCCACGTGAAGTTGCGCCCCGTGGATTTTGCTACGGACGGGGTGTTTATGTGCGGTATGTCTCATGCGCCGAAGCTCAGTGATGATTCTATCGTTCAGGCCAACGCGGCGGTGTCCCGGGCCTGCACCATCCTGACGAAGGATTATATCGAAGCGGAAGGGAAAACCGCCTATGTGAGCAAGGAAAGATGCGCGGCCTGCGGCCTCTGCGAAGAGAACTGTCCCTTCAGCGCCATCTCCGTGAACACCGTGGAAGCCTGCGCGGAAGTGAACACCGTTCTCTGCAAGGGTTGCGGAGTCTGCACCGCCTCGTGCCGGATGAACGCCGTGGATCTCAACGGTTACACCAACGAAGAAGAGCTGGAACAGATATTCAATATATAAACTAGGGTTAACGGCCGATAAAGCAGCATTGCCACTGGAAGGAGAATATATGGCTGAAAGTTTAGCAAACAAAGAATGGGTACCAAAAATCGTTGCCATCGTTTGCAACTGGTGTACCTACGCGGGAGCCGATCTGGCTGGTATCAGCAGGATTCAGTATCCGCCGAATGTGCGCATTATTCGCGTTCCCTGCACGGGAAGGATCAACCCTTTTTACATCGCGAAAGCACTGCAGACGGGAGCCGACGGCGTTCTTGTTTCCGGTTGACACCCCGGTGAATGCCACTATATCTCGGGAAATCTGGTGGCGCGCCGCAAGTTTGCGACGTTGAAAAGATTCCTGGACTACATCGGCTTGGAAGGAGACCGGACGATCTTTACCTGGATTTCCGCCTCGGAGGGAGAGCGTTTTGCCAATGTCATCAAGGGGGTGACCGCCAAGGTCCGGGCTTTGGGGCCGGCGACGAAACTTGTGAAGAAGTTGTAAGGACAAGACCAGGGGCAGGTTTTAAATCTGTTCCCAATAATATTTTGAGGATTCATATAAAGTGGAAAACATCGACAAAAAGCTAAGGGAAGAGGCAAAACGGCTCCTTGAAGAGAAGAGGGTGGACGCCCTGGTAGGTTATGAGACAGGCACCCTTCCCCTGACGGCGACGCCCTGCTTCATCACGAATCCGGAGGATGCGGAAAAGCTCGTTTGGAACGCCTTTTGTACCCAGAATCTGTCCAAGTATGTCCATGACCTGATCTCCCAGCACCGGGAGTCCCAGAAACGGGTCAAACCGGAAGACCGCAAGAAAAAGGTCTTTGGTGTGGTGGCGAGGGGCTGCACGACCAGATCTATTACCCTGCACCTTCAGGAGCGCCAGTATGCCCGGGATGAAATCGTCATCATCGGTGTTCCCTGCACCGGTTATGTGGACCGGAAGCAGCTGTCCATAACTGTCAACGGAGAGGATATCCAGGAAGGCGCTCTTGAGGGAGATCAACTGATAGTAAAGACGATTGGCGGTGAAAAAAGGATTCCCCTCAAAGATGCCCTGGCCGAAAATTGCCAGACCTGCCGGTTCAACAATCCCGTCCTGTCGGACCTGATGATCGGCGATCCGGCCCCGCCCATGAATCCGGATCAGGAATATGTGGATGTCGAGGCCTTTGAAAACCTGCCGACCGAGGAAAGATGGGCCTATTTTAGCAAGGAGATGTCCAAGTGCATCCGCTGCTATGCCTGTCGTCAGGCTTGCCCCTCCTGTTATTGCAAGACCTGTTTCGTCGAGCAGAGCCAGCCCCAGTGGGTTGGTCTTGGCGAGGATGCGACCGAT
>JANXZC010000129.1 GCA_025355725.1 Syntrophus sp. (in: bacteria) | reverse complement strand
CTGACGCCTGCCCGGTGCCGGAAGGTTAAGGGGATTTGTTAGCCGCAAGGCGAAGCTTTGAACCGAAGCCCCGGTAAACGGCGGCCGTAACTATAACGGTCCTAAGGTAGCGAAATTCCTTGTCGGGTAAGTTCCGACCTGCACGAATGGCGTAACGATTTGGGCGCTGTCTTGACGAGAAGCTCAGCGAATTTGATAAACCGGTGAAGAAGCCGGTTACCCGCAACAAGACGGAAAGACCCCGTGCACCTTTACTATAGCTTGACAATGAATTTCGGGCTGGTTTGTGTAGGATAGGTGGGAGGCTTTGAAGCCGGGACGCCAGTTTCGGTGGAGCCAACCTTGAAATACCACCCTGATCATTCTGAAATTCTAACCTAGGCCCGTGATCCGGGTCGGGGACATTGTCTGGTGGGTAGTTTGGCTGGGGCGGTCGCCTCCTAAAGCGTAACGGAGGCGCGCGAAGGTTCCCTCAGGCTGATTGGAAACCAGCCGTAGAGTGTAAAGGCATAAGGGAGCTTGACTGCGAGACAGACATGTCGAGCAGGTGCGAAAGCAGGTCTTAGTGATCCGGTGGTTCCGAATGGAAGGGCCATCGCTCAACGGATAAAAGGTACGCCGGGGATAACAGGCTTATCCCGCCCAAGAGTTCACATCGACGGCGGGGTTTGGCACCTCGATGTCGGCTCATCGCATCCTGGGGCTGGATAAGGTCCCAAGGGTTTGGCTGTTCGCCAATTAAAGCGGTACGTGAGCTGGGTTCAGAACGTCGTGAGACAGTTCGGTCCCTATCTGTTGTGGGCGCAGGATATTTGAGAGGAGCTGTCCCTAGTACGAGAGGACCGGGATGGACGAACCGATGGTGTTCCAGTTGTCGCGCCAGCGGCATAGCTGGGTAGCTAAGTTCGGAAGGGATAACCGCTGAAAGCATCTAAGCGGGAAGCCCCCCTCGAGATAAGATATCCCTTCTGGTGGAGACACCAGGACTAAAGGCCCCTTGTAGACTACGAGGTTGATAGGTCAGGTGTGTAAGCACAGTAATGTGTTAAGCTTACTGATACTAATCGGCCGTGCGGCTTGACCATAATTTTTTTACATCTTTACACAGTATGCAATTGTTGACAATACATAAGGATATTTCGGTGGCGATAGCGAAGAGGACACACCCGTTCCCATTCCGAACACGGAAGTTAAGCTCTTTAGCGCCGATGGTACTGCATGGGTGACTGTGTGGGAGAGTAGGGAGCCGCCGGGATTAATTAAAAAACCCCTTCATCACTGAAGGGGTTTTTTGTTTTACAAGCAATCCCTCATGTGCTATGGGGCGTCCAATACTAAATCATCAGGAGTCGGCAGGATGTCCGGTCATTCAAAATGGAGTACGATCAAACACAAAAAAGGCGCCATTGATTCGAAAAGAGGTAAAATATTCACGAAAATCATCAAGGAAATCAGTCTGGCAGCAAGGCTCGGCGGTGGAGACCCGGAAGGAAACTCAAGGCTTCGCCAGGCCATTATGGCAGCTAAAGGCGAAAACATGCCCAAGGATAATATCGATCGGGCGATAAAAAAGGGCATTGGCAGCGGCGAAGGGGCTGCCAGTTATGAGGAAATTGTGTACGAAGGCTATGGACCGGGGGGTGTGGCCGTTCTTGTCGAGGTCATGACGGATAACAAGAACCGCACCGTTGCGGAAATCCGCCACATATTATCCAAACATGGCGGCAATCTTGGTGAAAATGGCTGTGTGGCCTGGATGTTTGATAAAAAAGGCAGTATTTTGATTGATAAAAAAGCCATCAGTGAGGAAGACCTCATGGAGCTGGCCCTGGAAGCGGGGGCCGATGATGTGCGGGAAGAGGGAAATGAATTTGAGGTCATTACCAGTCCCGCTTTGTTTGAAGACGTACACCGGGTGATAGAAGCAAAAGGGCTGAATCCCCTGGCGGCGAGCATCGGGATGATTCCTCAGAATACTATTGCCTTGGCCGAAGATAAGGCGTCACAGATGCTCAGGATGATGGAAAAACTGGAAGACAACGAGGATGTCCAGAATGTGTATGCCAACTTTGATATTTCCGATGAGATCATGGAAAAAATGAGTTGATGAAGATCCTGGGCGTTGATCCGGGCAGCAGGGTGACCGGTTATGGTATCATTGAAAAAAGTCTTAAAGGACTAGCACTTGTGGGTTACGGTGAAATCAAACCACCGAAGAATGCGTCCCTGACGACAGCTTTGGCTTCTGTCTATGAAGCGCTGTTGCGTTTGATTGCGGAGGTGAAGCCGGATGCTATGGCTGTCGAGGATATCTTTTATGGGAAAAATGTTCAGAGCCTGATCAAACTGGGACATATCCGGGGCGTGACCCTCTTGGCGGGGGCGCAACAGGGCATAACCGTTCATGAATATGCCCCTTTGGAGATCAAGAAGGCTGTCGTCGGTTATGGTCGGGCGGAAAAGAGCCAGGTCCAGGCTATGGTTAAAGCTATCCTGCAATTAAGGGAGACGCCGACCGCCGATGCGGCGGACGCCCTGGCCGTTGCCATTTGTCATGCCCATTGTTCCGGGCCTTCTGTGTCCCCATGATTGCCAGAATCAGTGGAATGCTTGTATACAAATCCGTCCAGGCCATCACCCTGGATGCCCACGGCATCGGTTACCGTGTCTTTGTCCCCTTGACTACATTTTACGAGTTGCCGGAAACGGGCCAGTCCATTACCCTGCACATCCATACCCACGTCAAGGAAGACGCCATCAACCTGTTTGGTTTTCATACCCTTGAGGAAAGAAACATGTTCCAGGTGATGATCTCCGTATCCGGGATCGGACCCCGTCTGGCAATGAACATTCTGTCCGGAATCAATGTCGACGACCTGGTGGATGCGATTACGGAAGGTAATCTGCGCCGCCTCCTGAACATCCCAGGAGTGGGCAGAAAAATGGCGGAACGGTTGGTCCTGGAACTGAAGGATAAAGTGCTGAAGTTGGACAGAGGACAGACTGCCCCGCGCGACCGCGTCATTCCCCGGTCCCCGGAAGAGGCCGTCAAGGAAGACGCCCTTTCGGCGCTCATCAATCTCGGTTACAAAAACGCTACCGCTCGCGACGTCATCGAAAAGATCATGAAAGAAACAACAGAGATTCCTGCCCTGGATCTGCTTTTAAAAAGTGCACTTCAGCATTTGTCCGGTTGAATAGGATGAAAAAACCGTGAAACCAACAAAAAAAAATCTTGTTGTAGATCCGGCGGCCGACGAGGAGGAAGAATCTTATGAGGTTTCCCTGCGGCCAAAGGCACTGTCGGAGTTCATCGGACAGGAAAAGATAAAAAACAATCTCTCCATTTTTATCGAAGCTGCCAAGAAGAGGGGGGAAGCCTTGGACCATGCCCTGCTTTATGGTCCTCCCGGCCTGGGCAAGACCACCCTTGCCTATATCATGGGTAAGGAGTTAGGGGTCGATGTCAAGGTGACCTCAGGGCCGGTTATCGAGAGACCCGGAGATTTGGCGGCCATCCTGACCAACCTCCATGACCACGACATCCTTTTTATCGATGAAATCCACCGCCTCTCCCATGTCGTCGAGGAGATCCTGTATCCGGCCATGGAGGATTACCATATTGACATCCTTATCGGCCAGGGCCCGTCCGCCCGGTCCATGAAGCTTGGCATTCCCCGTTTTACCCTGATCGGGGCCACAACCAGAGCGGGGCTCCTCACCTCGCCCCTGCGCGACCGTTTCGGGATGAGTTTCCGGTTTGAATTCTATAATCCCGAAGAGTTGACCGTGATTATTAAACGATCGGCCCGAATCCTTTCCGTTCCTATCGATGAAGAGGGTGCAGCGGAAATGGCCCGCCGTTCGCGGGGCACTCCGAGGATCGCCAACCGCCTGCTGCGCAGGGTCCGTGATTATGCCCAGGTGAAGGCGGCGGGTTTAATTGATAGAGAAGTAGCTCTGGCGGCGCTCGAACTGTTCGAAGTTGATCATAAGGGTTTTGATCAGATGGACCGGACGATCCTTTTGACCCTGATTGATAAATTTCAGGGAGGACCGGCGGGTATCGACAATCTCTCTGCGGCTATTGGAGAAGAGCGGAACACCATTGAGGATGTCTATGAACCTTATCTGATCCAGGAAGGATATCTCCAGCGGACATCCCGCGGCCGCATCGCCACGAGGATTGCTTATGAACATTTCGGCCGGACGTGGTCGGCGGCGAACCAGAAAGAGCTGTTTTAAAAATGGGGATCATAACCGTAGGAAAATGGTTCGCAAACGGTGAATCAAATGTTTTTCGCCGTTCCGAGATCGAATTTAACATCCTGTACTTAATCAAAATTACATGCCAACTAACCAGAAGCGAAAAAGATTTTTGAGCCGTAGCGAAGCCATTTTTCACAGGTCTCAATGAGGCAACTGGATGCGAATTCTCCTCCATATATGCTGTGCCCCCTGCACTATTTATCCCCTGCGGATTTTCAGGGCAGAAGGCTTCTCCCTCACGGGATTATTCTTTAATCCCAATATCCATCCCTACCTGGAATATGTCCGCCGTCGGGAGGCCCTCGAAAGATTTGCCCAGGAAGAGCATTTGGAGGTCAAGTGGAGTCCTGATTATCTCCTGGAGGCTTTTTTGCGGGGTGTTGTCTTCAAAGAGCAGGAAAGGTGCAATTGGTGCTACGAAATGCGGCTTCGACACACCGCAGAGATAGCCAGGCAGGACAACTGGGATGGCTTTTCCACGACCCTACTTTACAGCAAGTTTCAAAAACATGACCGCATCCGCAGCATCGGGGAGATGCTGGCCAAAGAATATGACGTTCCTTTTATATATAGGGATTTCCGTGGGGGGTGGGATGAAGGTGTGCGTATTTCAAGAGAGCGGCAAATCTACCGGCAACCATATTGTGGTTGCATCTATAGCGAAAGGGAGAGGTATATTAAAAAGGGCAGAAGGGTAGCCCCTGAAGTTTCTGATCCATAAAGGACCTAAAATTAGGGTTGTGGTATTTTTAACACACTTACTCGTCCCTCGGATTTAACATGTTCCGGGACCTGCGCAGAAACAGCTAATATCTATAGGATTAAAAATATCTCATGGATGCAGGCATGGCGGTATGGATGTTGCTATTTACTCGAACAAAAAGATGGATAAAGATTCATGTATCTGCAACGGACAATAAAGAGTGAAATCGTCTGCCGAAGTATCGGCCTGCACACAGGTAGGAAGGTCAATATGACCATCCTGCCTGCGGATGTAGATAGAGGTATAACTTTCGTTCGTAATGATCTTGCCGGGAAACCGCGGATCAAGGCGGAACTCGGGAACGTCTGCGATACGACCCTGGCGACGACGATCGGCGTCAATGGCGCCATCGTATCGACGGTGGAACACCTCTTGTCAGCCTTCAGCGGGATGGGGGTTGACAATGCTATCGTGGAATTGGACGCTCACGAAGTTCCGATCATGGATGGCAGTGCTCAGCCTTTCGTCAATATGCTCAGGGAGGTCGGCACCCGACCTCAGGGAAAATGCAAAAATTTGCTTGTCATCAATAGCCCCGTCTCCGTTGCCGACGAAAACGGATCCGCCGCGTTTCTGCCGGCCCGGGAATTCAAGATGACCTACACCATCGACTTCAAGCATCCGATTATTGGTCGTCAGACCTGTCATTTCCACTTTTCTGATGCGGCGTATGAACAAGAAATTTGCGCTGCTCGCACCTTTGGTTTTCTGAAAGACGTTGAGTATCTTCAGGCGATAGGGCTTGCTTTGGGTGGTTCTCTGAACAATGCCGTCGTCCTGGATGATCACCGGATCATCAACAAAGGGGGGGTGAGGTGCCCTGATGAATTTGTCAGACATAAGGTACTGGACGCTATCGGGGATTTGTCTCTTTTGGGGATGCCCATCATCGGACATTTTGTGGCTTTTAAGTCGGGTCACCGTTTGAATAACAATCTCTTGAAAGAACTTTTGATACGCCAGGATTGCTGGGAAATCGTCAATAGCTATCCCATGGAATTACCAACAAAGATGTTCAAATCTTTGAATATACCTTCTTTTGCCGTCCTTGATGCCGTGTCCGCCTAACCGCTTTCGGCTGTTCAGCGCAGATAAGACTTGATTTTTCTTCGTTAGTTCCCTAAACTCCCACAGTTGCTACCATCTTTTCAAAGGCGGTTGTCCGTAGAAATGATCGACAAAACAAGATTCTTGGCGGTTATCCTTGTCATTCTGATGTGGTTGTCTCCGGCTTATGCCCGAGAGGCGGAGATTCGGGATGTCCTGGTGACCCATCAGGGAGACGCAATCACCGTATATGCCAGGGTGACGAACTGTTTTACCAAAGGCATGGAGTCGGCCATTATGGCCGGAGTGCCGACAACTTTCACCTTTCTTCTGGATTTGAACTGGGAAAGGAACTTCTGGTTTGATAAAAGAGTTGTCGGATCGGTGATCAGACAGACAATCAAATATGATAGCGTGAAGAAGCTTTTTTTTGTATCTGCAGCAGACGGCAGGGGAGCAACGGCGTTCCAGGATCTCGAGAGCGCCAAGCGGGCAATGGCGGAAATAACCGGGACCCTCATCATACCCCGCAACGTCGATAAACGGCAAAGACCATTTTATGTCATGATCAAAGCCAAACTCGACAAGGTCAGGCTTCCTCTCTATATGGAGTATGTTTTTTTCTTTGTTTCCCTGTGGGATTTCGAAACCGACTGGTATCGTCAGGAGGTCGCCTTTTGAGAAAAGAAGGTTCCTCCATTTTTCTTGATGTCAAGGAACGCCGCCGTAGAAAAAGGGAGCGAATCCTGATTGTCGTCACGGTGTTCGTGATTGTACTTTTGACTTTTCTGGAGACCCATCTGACCAGGCAAGAAACAATTCTTCCCGTTTCCAGCAATGTCCTTATCTTCGGCCTTATCAATATAAATATTATCCTGATTATTCTGCTTATTTTCCTTATTGTAAGAAATGTTGTCAAACTTGTGTATGAAAGGCGACACGGAATCATCGGTTCTCGTATCCGGACAAAACTTGTTGCCGCCTTTGTCAGTTTGTCTCTCATTCCGACGATTGTTCTTTTTATCGTTTCCATCAACTTTTTATCTTACAGCATCGATAACTGGTTCAATCTCAGGATAGGAGACGCCCTGAACAGCACCCTCGAAGTTGCCCAGACTTCCTACCAGTACACATCGGACTACGCAAAATTTTATGCCCGCCAGATCAGCGGCGATATTAGCGAAAACCGCCTCTACGAGAAAGAACGCGCCAAATATCTTAAAGCTCTGGTCGAACAGCGGCAGAAGATATATAATTTGGGGATTCTGGAGGTGTACTTTGACAGCCAGCGTGAAAAGATCACCATCAGGGATCCGAACAAACCCGAGGTGGCCTCCGTGACCCTTTCTCCCAAGACTATCGAGGAGGTCTTCTCAGGGAAAGAGGTTTCCACTGTTCAATCTTCGGGCAGCGGCGACCTTGTCAGCGGCATTGCCCCGATCTATGCGCGTCTCAGTACGGGAGAAGTAATCGGTATGGTCGTGGTCAGCTATTATATCTCTCGGGCTTTCGTCGATAAGCTGGCCATAATTTCCAAAACGTCAGAAGAGTACAAACAACTAAAACTCCTCAAGAACCCTATCAAGTTCAGCTATATCGTGACCTTGTCCATCGTCACACTCCTCATCATCTTTTCCGCTACCTGGTTCGGCCTTTTTCTGGCCAAACAGATTACCGTTCCTATCCAGGACCTTGCCGAGGCTACCGGTAAGATTGCCCAGGGTGATCTCGATCACCGGATCGATATCACTGCTGACGATGAAATCGGCACCTTGGTCGATTCTTTCAATTCCATGACGAAAGACCTCAAAAAGAGTCAGCAGAACGTGGAACAGGCCAATATCGACCTTGAACAGCGTCGCAAGTATATGGAGACGGTCCTCAGGAATGTTTCTGCAGGGGTAATCTCTGTGGACAAGGATGACGTGATCACGATCATCAACCGGGCTGCGGAAAGGATGCTGGAGATCAAGACCGAAAAAGTCCTGCACCGCCCCTACCAGGAAGTCCTGCAGCCCGAACATATGGTCCTGGTTGAGGAATTGCTTGAGGAGATGGAGAAGAGTGAGAATGGATTTGTCGAGCGACAGCTCGAACTCAATGTCAAAGGACGTCCGCTCACGGTACTGATCACGACGACGATCATCAACGATGATGAAGGACACGATATGGGAATGGTGCTCGTTTTCGAGGACCTTACCCAGTTGCAGAAGGCGGAACGGGCCGCGGCATGGCGAGAAGTGGCGCGGCGCATGGCCCACGAAATCAAGAATCCCCTGACGCCCATCCAGTTGTCCGCCCAGCGGTTACAGCGAAAATACGGTGACCGTCTCAGTGAAGACGGTGAGGTCTTTCATGAGTGCACGAAGACGATCATCGGCCAGGTCGAGGTGCTGAAGAATCTTGTCAACGCTTTCTCCCGCTATGCCCGCATGCCCGTGACCAATCCATTTCTCAACGATTTGAATGAAGTACTAGTCGATGCCATTGTTCTTTTCCAGGACGCCCACAAGGATATAACCTTCGATTTCCAGCGTGGAGAGGGCATTCCCCAACTTAATATCGATCCTGAGCAAATCAAGCGGGTCATGGTAAACCTTCTCGACAATGCTGTGGCCGCCTTGACAGCAGGAGACGGACGGATTGAAATAATGACGTCCTACCATCCCCGGCAGCATCGGGTGGTTGTGGAAGTTACTGATAATGGTTGCGGGGTGCCGTCAAACTACAAGGGCAAAATCTTTGAGCCCTACTTTTCAACGAAAAGATCGGGAACTGGTCTCGGATTAGCCATCGTCGGCTCAATCATCAATGATCATCATGGCCAGATTAGCGTCACGGACAACCAACCCCGGGGAACGGTTGTGGCATTCGAATTGCCCACCCCGGAAGGGGACATAGAGAAGGGAACCCATGCGTAAAACCATCCTTATTGTCGACGACGAAGAGAGTATTTGCCAGTCCCTGGGGGGTATCCTCAGGGATGAAGGTTACGATGTCCTTACGGCGGGAAGCGGGGAGGATGCCCTGAAAATTATTGACGAAGAAATGCCGAATCTTGTCCTCCTCGATATCTGGCTTCCCGGTATAGATGGGATTGAGGTGCTTAAGGTTATTCGCTCCGATTATTCCCATATCCGGGTGATCATGATGTCCGGTCATGGAACAATCGAGACAGCCGTCAAGGCTACCAAGCTTGGTGCTTATGATTTTATTGAAAAACCACTGTCCATGGATAAGATCATTCTTTTAGTCAATCATGCCCTGGATATTATTACCCTTGAAGAAGAGAATGTCCTCCTGAAGCAGAAGGTGAGCCAACAGCATGAACTGACCGGTTGCAGCATATCCATTATGGAGCTCAAGGAGGCGATCGGTATTATCGCTCCCACCAATGCCTGGGTCCTCATCATGGGGGAGAACGGGACCGGCAAGGAACTTGTGGCGAGGTCCCTCCACAAATTAAGCCGTCGTAACGGGAAACCCTTCATCGAGGTCAACTGCGCCGCTATCCCGGAAGATCTGATTGAGAGCGAGCTTTTTGGTCATGAAAAAGGCGCCTTCACCGGGGCTACCCAGAAGAAGCGGGGAAAGTTCGATCTGGCCCATGAGGGGACCATTTTTCTGGATGAAGTGGCGGATATGAGCCTGAAAGCCCAGGCCAAGATCCTGCGGATCCTTCAGGAAAAGAAGTTTGAACGAGTGGGTGGGACAAAGATGATCCATGTCGATGTCCGGGTGATTGCCGCCACGAACAAGGATCTGGAAAAAGAGATGGAGGAAGGTCGTTTCCGGCAGGATCTCTACTATCGTCTCAATGTCATCCCTTTACTGGTTTCCCCCCTAAGGGAGAGAATTGAAGATATTCCTCCCCTCGTGGAACGCTTCCTCAACGATTTTTCCGTAAAGGAAGGGGAAGACCCCAAAAAAATTACGGATGAAGCATTGGCGCTGCTCATGGAGCATGACTGGCCGGGTAACGTACGGGAGTTGAAAAACATCGTCGAGCGTCTCGTCATTATGACGCCATCAAGAGTCATTGCTGCGGGTGACATTCCATTGTTTGCCAAGGAGAGCAGTCATGAGATTGAAAGCAAGCCGACTTTCTCCAAGCTATCGACATCCCTGGATTCAGACAGTTTGCGGACGGCGAGAATAGATTTTGAAAAACAGTATATATTGAGAAAGCTACGGGAATATGAAGGCAACATCTCCAAAACCGCAGAGGCCATCGGTCTCGAACGCAGCAATCTGCATAAAAAAATCAAGAGCTACGGCCTGGATGTGGAAAAGTAAGCAGCAGGTAATAGTCAGTAGTAGCTTCCTTCCCAAAGGAGGAGAGCGGTAATTTCCGTTTTCTCCAACATCGCAAAAGGTTATGGAAGGCAATCAACGGGGAGTTACAGGTATTTACTTGATATAAGCAGGGGTTCGCTTTTCGAGGAGGTAAGCTAACAACTCTTGCCTGTTTCCTCTTTCCCGCTGCCCGCCGCCTTCAGATCGGAGAGGGAGAAACGGTTGGCGGGTAGAAAAAGAAGTCCCAGCAGGACCACAACGCCGATGGACAGAAAGTGATAGATAATCGCGAAGGAGAGGGCGTCTGTTTTGGGGATTCCGTAGAGGGTCAGTCCCAGAATGCAGAAGAAATGCCAGTTGCCTACGAAACCAGGTCCTGCGGGGATGGCGATGCCGATCATGAGAATAACCATGATGACGAAGGCGGCAATAAAGGGCAGGGTTAAATGGAAGGCCAGAAACATCAAGTAAATGGCCAACCCGTCAATAATCCAGAAGGCGAGGGACAGCAGGCCGACCTGGGCAAGTAAGCCAGGCTTAGCCATCATCCCGAACCCGTCGATAAATTGATGAAGCAGCCGATCCGCCTTTACGGCAAAGCGATCCGGTAACCGGCGTATGAGGGGAGCGAGCAATTTCAAACAGGCCTCCCTTTTAAAGAGCATGAAGATCATAAAACCCAGAATACCCAGGGTCAAAACAATAAAGAGGGCGCTGGATCGTATTAACCACAGGGGCACGGGGGTCATGAACATGGTTACGGTGAAGATGAAAAAGACCGTCAGACTGTCAAAAATCCTCTCAATAAAAATCGTTGCCAAGGCGGAACTCATCCGGATGGGGGCTTTTTTGGTGATGAGATAGGGTCTGGCGAATTCTCCCAGCCGGGCCGGGAAGGAGGCAATGGCCAGAAACCCGACGTTGGTTACGGAAAAGAGATCGAACTGGCTGACCTTATGAATGGGGCTGAGGATGACTCCCCACCGGACGGAACGAATCACCTGCATCAGCACCATGATCACGACGGCGCCGGCCGCATAGGCAATGTCGATGGACCTGAAACCTTGCAGTACGCCCTCGTAGTCGATTCCACGGAGGGAAAGATAGACAAGGAGGGCACTTATTATTATCCCGGCAACGAGCTGTTTCATAGTGGTGGGGCATAACACAGATCGGATGAATTCACAACGGATGGCGCAATAAAAACATAATAAAAACCCCTTTACGGTGGTTGCCATAAAGGGGTGTGTCGGCAAAGGGGTATGTTCAGGCGAGGATCACTGGCGGCCAGCGCCGGTTTAGCTTACCCAGACCTTGATCGCTTCTATGACCGGTGCCGTGAACAGCGCTACATAGAAGGTGTAAAGAGCGAATGCCCCGACGGCTTCCCCTGCGTACATCTTCTCGAACTTCTGTTTGATCGAAAAGATGATCAGGCCGCCGATAATGACCAGACCCAGATGGAAATACGGAAAATTCTCTCCTCCCGCAGCAGTGTACTCGGCAAAGCTGAAAGTTGCTGTCAGGAGCACAAAGATGACCGCAACGATGATGGTGGATAATGTCTTTTTCATGGTATGTGTCCTCCCCTTATTCTTTTCTTTTACTATGTGGATATGAAAGAACCGTGCCAGATATTTTGCTCCAGCGATAATCGCTAATAGCTTGAATTTACATGATATATTATTTAACCTTTTCCCGGGATATAACAAAAGTTGAAAGATTCGTTAAATCCATGTAAAAAACATATAAATGAAGCGCCGGGCTCCGGCTCTGCGGGTCTATGTTTTTATGCAGTCCGGTGAGGGCATAAAAGGAGTTATTTGATGAATCGACGTGATTTTTTGAAGAATGCCGTCGTGTCCGGCGCCGCGCTTACCATCCCCCTGGGAATGGCGCCTTTTTTATCTATGGCCGGAGGGGCCGACAGGCCGGATCTTGCCGTGGTGCGGGGGGCGTCGCCGGCCCTGATTACCAGCGCGGCTGTGAATGAACTCGGCGGGATGCGCCGCTTCGTTTCCCGGGGAGATATTGTCGTTGTCAAGCCCAATATCGGCTGGGACCGGACA
Organism: Syntrophus sp. (in: bacteria); assembly: GCA_025355725.1. Classification (GTDB taxonomy): domain Bacteria; phylum Desulfobacterota; class Syntrophia; order Syntrophales; family UBA8958; genus UBA8958. The sequence continues at coordinate 13,025 of JANXZC010000129.1, read as the reverse complement.
CCGGAATACGCGGCCAACACCAATCCTGAGGTCGTTGCCGAGATTGTCCGGCTCTGTTACGGGGCGGGGGCAAAACAGGTCAAGGTCTTCGATAATCCTGTAAGTGACGCCCGGCGGACCTACAAACAAAGCGGGATCGCCGCTGCAGCCGCAGCGGCGGGGGCGCAGGTATCCTTCGTCGATGAGAGAAAATTCAAGGATATGGCCATCAAGGGGCAGCTCCTCAAAACCTGGCCCCTTTATACGGAAATTATCGAGGCCGATAAGGTCATCAATGTTCCTATCGCCAAAGTTCATGGTATCGCCACCCTGACCCTGGGAATGAAAAACTGGATGGGGATAATGGGAGGCTCACGGGGACGTATCCATCAACGTATCGATGGGAGTCTTGTGGATCTTGCCCGCTTTGTGAAGCCTGCTCTGATTGTCATCGATGCGGTTCGCATCCTCGTGGATAACGGTCCCCAGGGGGGAAGCCTCTCCGATGTCAGACGCTTCGACACCGTTATTGCCGGGACGGATCAGGTGGCGGTCGATGCTTTTGGGACAACCCTTTTCGGTATGAAACCGGACGTCCTCGGTTGTGTCCGCATCGGTCACAGCGCCGGTTTGGGGAACATGAATATTTCCCGGCTCCGGATCAAACGCCTGACAATATAGGGTAAGACGGCATGATAAGCTCCCCGGCATAAAAATGAAACCTGACAAGCCAGCCAATCCTTTTTCAAAACATCTGACCATGGCAAATCTGCGCCGGTTCAGTCAGGCCTTATTCCTTCTCCTCTTTCTGTGGCTGTTTCTACAGACGGAATCGAAGGGGTTCAATGAGCTTGGTTATCCGGTCAAGATCTTCCTGGATGCCGATCCCCTGATCTGGCTGACGACGATCCTCGCCTCCCGGTCCTTTTATGGTGTATTTGTACTGGCCGTAACTGCCATCGTTGCCACGGCCTTGCTTGGCCGGGTGTTTTGCGGCTGGGTCTGCCCCCTGGGAACCCTGCATCATTTAGTGGGAAAACTAAAAAAGAGAAACGTCTCCAATAAACAGGTTTCCCTTCGTTCTCGAAATCTCTACCGCATCAAGTACCTGCTCCTGACTTTTCTGATTGTCGCTGCCTTATTTGGGGTACAGCTTGCCGGCCTCTTCGACCCTCTTGCCCTCCTGATCCGTTCTTTGTCACTGGCCCTTTACCCCATGTTCAGCTATGCCCTGCGCAGCTTCTTCGATGGCGTCTATACTTGGGATGTTAAATTTATTACAGTTGGTTCGGAATATACTTACAGTTTCCTGAAAAAGACGGTGCTCCCCTTCAGTCAGCCTCTTTTTCTCCAAGGTATTTTTATCGGCCTGATCTTTTTCCTGATCCTGGCCCTGAATCTGCGGGAGAAACGTTTCTGGTGCAAATATATCTGTCCCCTGGGGGCATTCCTCGGCCTCCTGTCCCGATATGCCCTCCTCAAGCGCTCGGTGAGTGAGGACTGCGACGGGTGCGGCGCTTGTCGGCGTAGTTGTCAGGGTGGGGCATGCTTGGCCGGCAGTCCGGATGGGGCCATCCCGGATAAGGCAAAGATTAGGGAAAAAGAATGGAAAGGTGCCGAATGCCTGATGTGCCTCAACTGCGACGATCCCTGTCCGAAGAATGCCGTTTCCTTCGGTTTTTCCCGTAAACCTACCTCTGCTACCCTCGATCTTGGTAAACGGCGTGTCCTCGGTTCTGTCCTGGCGGGGATGGCCGCAGTACCCCTGCTGAGAATTACACCCCTTGCAAAGATCGGCGTCGCCGAACCGACTTTGATCCGCCCCCCCGGCGCTTTGGCGGAAGAAATGTTCCTCAAACGCTGCGTTAAATGCGGCGAATGCATGAAGGTCTGCATCACCGGCGGTCTCCAGCCCGCTTTTCTGGAGGCCGGCCTGGAAGGAATCTGGTCCCCCGTCCTTGTTCCCCGCATCGGTTACTGTGAATACCGCTGCACCCTCTGTGGCCAGGTCTGCCCCACCGGGGCCATCAGGAAACTCAATCTCGAGGAAAAGGCCGCCACAAAAATCGGTCTGGCAATGATCGATAAGGGGCGGTGCCTGCCCTTTGCCCACAACATGTCCTGCATCGTCTGCGAGGAGGTCTGCCCCACATCCCCCAAGGCCATCTGGTTCGAGGAGATCCGCCTGCGGGATCGTCAGGGTCGGGAGGTACTCCTGAAACAACCCCACGTAGATCTCTCCCTCTGCGTCGGCTGCGGGATCTGCGAGACAAAATGCCCGGTCCTCGGCCGCCCGGCCATTACGGTGATAAATCTCGGCGAGTTCCGGTCAAAGGACAATCAGCTCCTCCTCTGATTCGGCTCCCAAATCAAAGATGATATCGAGGCGGCAAGGAAGAGCCGATGCAGGCGTATATGGAAAAACGTCGAGGAGCCGGTGACGAAGCCAACGGAGGTAGCGCTTTGCTCGGAAACCGGAATCAGTCGTTGCGGAGGGAGGCAAGAAGCATTTCCAGACCGGGAAAGACGGCCTGATTTTCCCGCCAGGCATAGATCATGGTCTCTATGTGCAGGTGACGCAGTTTCGCCGTCATGGCGGCGTCGAGGGGTTCGGGCAGGGTCAGGATCATCCGGGGCGGACGGGGGAAATGGAGGCTGTTCACAAGGAGTTGGGCTGCCCCTTCCTGAACGCTTTTGGAAAGATTGTTAGTTTTGATTTGGAAAACGGCCGCCGCCTCCCCCTCCTTATCGACGGCCATTAGATCCCGAAGGCCGTCATTCCCACATTTCCATCGGAGTTCCTTCATGGCGTCGGCGAGATCCCTGATCACCAATCCCTGATCGCATTCCGAGGCCATATCCCTCAGCAACTCACAATGACGCATCCCCAATAATTCCTCCCGGAGGCGGAGGTCGTCAAAACCCATTTCCATCTGGGCGGACGGCGGGGCGGCCATGTCCTTGATCTTGTCGATCTTGTTGACGAACTGGGCTAATTGGCGGGCGAAACGGGGGGAGTGGAGGAGGCCGACAACGGCGACGGACGCCTCTTCATCGCCGTCTTCCATATCTACCCAGACGCCCCGGTATTGCCTCTCGAAGAGGGCCTTGCCTATCCCCTTCCTGCCCCCGCCCAACTTTCCCCGGTGGACGACGAAGATCCTCCCCTTGCCGTCGACCGCGAAGACCCCGCCGACACGCCGGTCGGTTCCCTCTTTTGGGAAGTTTATTTCGCAGGTAATGGACAGGGAGGCGTCGGTCTTGGGCCGGACCGTTCCGAAGGCGTTCCAGTAGCGATTTTCTTCTCCCTTGCCGGGAAAGAACCATAGCCCGAGTTCGTCGGACCACCATACCCGGACCCGGGCGCTTGCCCCCTGGTGGCCCAGGTTAACGGGAATTTTTTCCTTTCCCCAAGCCTTGAACTGGCGGGTGAAGTGTTGCTGGCAGCGGTGAATGGCCTTTGTGTCGGTAATAGCCTTGAGCATGTCAGCAAAAAAATATCAAGTCGGGAAGAAAGTGTTGGTAACAATGGGGGCCTGCGATCATCATGTTTTTTCACGTACAAAAAATAGCAGGGGCTGTCAAGGATAGTTTGGAGGTCGGGGAAAAACTTGCTGCTACTGATCGCAAAGAGAAAAAAATCCATGCTGCTGTGAAGGGTCAGGTGAAAAGGTGTGAGCGCACAACAGGCTGAAATAACAGTAATTTATATGTTATGCTTCTTTAGGGAAATATATTGGCAAATGCATGCTAACATACTCTGCAAAAATATTCAATATTGTGATTCATTTGCGGATGTGATAATCGCGCACCGTCTTCATTTTATCAGAGCGCGAATATGGAAGAAAGAATGCATCCGCAAGCAGTTCTAGGTGTAATCGGAGTCGTTTTGTCACCATGTACGGCAGATAAGAGAGGCACAAAAAAAATAGAGGGAGGTAGATTCATGTCGTACGCAGAGCAGTATAAAAGTAAACTTGTTAGCCCGGAAGAAGCAGTGAAAGTGGTAAAGAGCGGAGACTGGATTGATTACGGATTCGGCCATACCAAGCCGGTTGGTCTGGACAATGCCCTTGCAGCCCGTAAGAATGAATTGAAGGACATCAATATCCGACATTGTTTGAGCTTAACCGCCCAGGCCTGTATCGAAGCCGACCCTGAGGGAGAAGTCTTCACGTTACAGAATTGGCATTTCTCCGGTTACGATCGCAAGAAACACGATCTTGGCCGCTGCTATTATCACCCCATGATCTTCCGCAATCAGCCGCTGTTCTACAGAAAGAGCATCAAGACTGTCGATGTGACCATGATCCGTGTTACCAAGATGGACAAAGACGGCTTTTTCAGTCTCCACATGGGCAATGCTGCGGTGCGCGCGGCGCTGGATGTTTCCAAGAAGATAATTCTCGAAGTGAATTCGCTTCTTCCCTGGGCGATGGGCGGCAGCGACGAGACCGTGCACATTTCAGAAGTCGATTACGTTGTCGAGTTTGAGTCCAAGTTAGAGGTCATCCCCCCTGCAGCACCTACGGAAATCGACAAGATGATTGCCTCCCACATCGTCCCCCTGATTCCCAACGGCGCCTGCATTCAGCTAGGCATCGGCGGTCTGCCCAACTATATCGGCAGCCAGCTTGCGGAATCGGATCTCCAGGATTTGGGTTGCCATACGGAGATGCTCGTTGACGCTTACTACCACATGTACACGGCCGGCAAGCTGACCAACAAGAAGAAGGGCATCGACAAGAAAAAGAGCGCCTACGCCTTTGCCGCCGGCAGCCAGTTCCTCTACGACTGGATTGATATGAACCCCTCGTTGGCGTCCTATCCTGTTTCCTACACCAACGCCCCCCATATCATGTGCCAGAACGATAACATGATGTCCATCAACGCCTGTGTCGAGGTCGATCTGTTCGGCCAGGTTTCTTCCGAATCCTCAGGGCCGCGTCACATCAGCGGCACCGGCGGGCAGTTGGATTATGCAACGGGCGCCTATATGTCCGACGGCGGGATGTCCTTCATCTGCTGCAACTCCTCCTACAAGGACAAAAAAACAGGCGACACCAAAACCAGAATCGTACCGATGCTGCCCCAGGGTTCTATCGTTACGGTGCCCCGCACCCAGGCCCACCTGATCGTGACCGAATACGGCGTGGCTGATCTGGCCGGCAAATCCACCTGGCAGCGGGCGGAAGCGCTGATCAACATCGCCCATCCGGACCTGCGTGATGGGTTAATTAAAGACGCAGAAAAAATGAATATCTGGCGGAAAAAACGGTAACGGTAACAGTAAGTAGTCGTTTCGTGAATCAAACAAGTTAGAAACTTATTTTCAAGTGAAAAGCCCCGGGGCAATTTTTTCGCCCCGGGGCTTTCTTGCCTATAAAGCATTATGTTTGTTGGGTGACTGGCAAGGGCACCGTAAATCCACACCGACAAGATATAGAATTATTCCGATTTTTTTTAAATCTCCTGTTGACTTATTCTGCATATTGTGGTTAATCGCATGCCATCATACTACATGTTGTGTTTCATGCATTTAACTAACTTGTAATTATCATCGAGGGGAAAAAGAGAATGAAAAAAAAGACTTCCACACCACTGATTCCTGAATTCACAAAAAATGCCCTGACTGTTCTGGAGAGACGTTATCTGAAACGGGATCAGGGAGGGGTCGTTCTGGAGACACCGTCCCATATGCTCGGTCGCGTGGCCCACGCCATTGCCGCTGCGGACCGGAAATTCGACGCCAAGGCTGATACGAAGAAATTGGAGGAAAAGTTTTACAATATGATGGCCCGCCTCGAATTTCTTCCCAATTCACCCACGTTGATGAATGCGGGACGGGAACTGGGTCAATTATCGGCCTGCTTTGTCCTTCCCGTCGGTGATTCCATGGAGGAAATATTCGACGCCGTGAAATATACGGCCCTGATCCATAAATCAGGGGGTGGTACGGGCTTTTCCTTCTCCAGGTTACGACCGGCTAACGATGTGGTCTTGACAACCACAGGCATCTCCAGTGGTCCTATTTCCTTTATGCGGGTCTTCGATGTGGCCACGGAGACTATCAAGCAGGGTGGCACCCGCCGGGGCGCCAACATGGGTATCCTGCGGGTTGATCATCCCGACGTCATGGACTTCATCATGTGCAAGGCCGACAAGAAACAACTGAATAATTTCAATATTTCCGTTGGTCTGACGGAGGTCTTCATGATGGCTGTGGAGAATGATGAGAATTATGACCTCATCAATCCGAGGAACGGCAAGGTCGCCGGGACGCTCAACGCCCGGAAGGTCTTCAACCGGATTGTCACTCAGGCCTGGGAAAATGGTGAGCCGGGCATCGTTTTTCTGGACCGCCTGAATCGGGACAATCCGACTCCTCATGTGGGAACCATTGAATCAACGAATCCATGTGGGGAGCAACCCCTTCTTCCCTATGAGTCCTGTAATCTGGGGTCCATAAATCTGGGCAAAATGGTTAAAGACGGGCAAATTGACTGGGCGAAATTCAAAGAGACGGTTCATCTTGCCGTTCATTTTCTCGATAATGTTGTGGAAGTAAACAAATATCCCCTGCAACAGATACACGACATGACCCTGGGAAACCGGAAAATCGGTCTCGGAATTATGGGCTGGGCAGATCTGCTGATTCTCCTCGGCGTTTCCTATGAAGATAAGGACGCCATTGCCCTTGCGGAGAAAGTCATGCAATTTATCCATGACGAAGGTCACGCTGCATCACGGGAGCTCGCGAAAAAGCGGGGCCCCTTTCCGAATTTTAAGGGATCCGTTTATGACCAGCGGGGTAAGGCGCCCATCCGGAATGCCACGATTACGACCATTGCCCCAACGGGGACCATATCCATCATTGCCAATTCATCCTCCGGTGTGGAACCGCTTTTTGCCGTCTCTTACGTGCGCCAGGTCATGGACGATGACATCCTGGTGGAGGTCAATCCCCGCTTCGAAATGGTCGCCAGGGAAAGGGGATTTTACTCTTTGGAACTGATGCAGCGTATTGCCCAGCACGGGAGCATTCGGGACATGGAAGATATTCCCGCTGATATTCAGAAAGTATTTGTTACGGCTCATGATATTTCCCCGGAGGTGCACATCGAGATGCAGGCCGCCTTTCAGAAGTATACGGATAACGCGGTAAGCAAAACGGTGAACTTTTCCAATAGCGCCACCATCGATGATGTTGCCAAGGTGTATCATCTGGCCTACACAATGGACTGCAAGGGGGTGACGATCTATCGCGACGGATCGAGAGACAATCAGGTCCTCTCGACGCTGAAAAGGGAAGACCAAAGCCAGCGGATGTCTGTCGATGAAGAAAAGACGGTTGTCAAGCGGGAACGCCCCAAGGTCTTGAAAGGCTGGACATATCAGATGCGGACCGGCTGCGGTCCCCTTTATGTAACTGTCAATGAGGATAAAGCAGGCATTTTTGAATTATTCACGACCATGGGCAAGGCCGGCGGCTGCGCGGCGTCGCAGAGCGAGGCCATCGGCCGCATGGTTTCCCTGGCTTGGCGCAGCGGCGTTCAGGCGCGACAGGTTGTCAAGCAATTACAGGGAATCTCTTGTCATTCCCCTTCCGGATTCGGTGAGAACAAGGTATTATCATGCGCCGACGCCGTCGCCAGGGCGATTCAATCCCATATGGCCGACAATGGAGGGCAGGAAATAATCAAAGAGAAGATCGCCTTTGTGAAGGGGGCCTGTCCGGAATGCGGCGGCATTGTCGAGCACGAGGGAGGCTGCGCCGTCTGCCACTTATGCGGCTACAGCGAGTGTCATTAGCTAAAGCGCCGGTACGTGCACGTACCAATGATGGCTTTAAAGGTTGGAAAGACTTTTGAAAAGTATTCCGGCTCAGGAGAACCAGATTAATCCTTTTCATTGCTCATGCAAAGCACCGGCTTGATGGTTTTGCCGCTCAGGGAATCTTTCATTGCCCGATTGATATCTTTGAAATCATAAAATTTCAAGAGCCGATCAAAAGGAAATCTGCCTGACTGATATAATTTGATCAGTTTCGGAATAAAATTTGCGGCACCGAATCACCTTCGACTACCTGCACAGCTTTTATCCCCTTGGGCACAAAATCGGGAACACCTTCACCGGTGAAAAAAGCCGCTGTGCCTCGTTTCTTTATCACCTCGGGCGCCAGATGTAGCATTTGAGAATTGCCGGTAGTTTCGAGCACGTAATTCACACCGTCCGCAACAATCTTCTTTATCCCCGCCGCTACATCGGTTTTGCGGCCGTTGATGACGTGTGTTGCCCCCAGTTCCAGAGCAAGTTTCAGACGGGAAGGCGCAATATCCATCCCGATAATCGGATAGGCCCCCACAACGCGAGCCGCCATGACGGCCGCCAGACCGACTGCTCCCGTGCCGAAAATAGCAATGCTTTCACCTTTGCGGACATGAAGCATGTTCATGACCGTGCCCGCTCCCGTTTGCATCCCGCAGCCCAGCGGCGCCAGAATTGACAGCGGCAGTTTTTTCGAAACCTTGACCATGTTGCGTTCCGTTGCCAGAATGTGGGAAGAAAATGAAGACTGGCCTAAAAAATGTCCGCCCACGCCGCTTTGCTCAAGGGCATTGCTGCCGTCGGGCCGGTGGAAACCGAAATTCAGGTCATAAAATCGGCGGCATTTAGTCGGCCGCCCGCTTTTACACTGACGGCATGTGCCGCACGATTGGTAAGACAAAACGACATGATCGCCGGGCCGGACGGCTTTAACTTTTTTCCCGGTCAACTCGACGATGCCCGCTCCTTCATGCCCCAGCACCAGCGGGCCGTCGGCTGTTTCCCAGTGATGCACCATGCTGATATCCGTATGGCATACGCCGGACGCGACGATTCTGATGAGCGCCTCCGAATCCTGCGGGCCTTCCATCAAGAGTGTTTCAATTTTGAGCGGACCGTCCTGTTTACGCAGGACAGCGGCCCGAATCTCTCTGATCGTCATGTTTTTTGAGTGATCCATTGCCAATCTCCTTGTAAAAACATTCAAAAACTCTCGCCAGAAAATTAGTTTAAAATATCAAAAAGTTACATCAAAAGTTCGCGCGGCGAACTTTTGGTAAATTCCGCCGAAAATCCTCTGGCATGAAAATACACTCTTGAATTGAATACTTGCACGTTACAACCAGAACTGAACAGGTGAGACAGAATAAAATTAAATCTGTGCCAGTTATCGTTGCCATCTACAAAGCGAGACGTGGACTAGTCATTGAGAACCATTGATTATCGTTTGTACTGGTGAAGTCATGTAGGGTGATTTCTTTGATTCCCGGATCGCCTATGGTTCGGCTGAGAAAATCGGCGAACATGCGACATCTATCACTTCCGATAGGGTTGGACGGTCTTCAATCCCGGAATTGGTGCGTAGTGTTTCTTATTGAAAGTATAAAGGGATCCATTTGTCGAGACAGCCAATTGTCCAATCAACACATCAATAATTCCCATCTGGTGACTCAGATGATACTGTGCAAACAGTTCGACCGCTTGCTTGCAATCGTCCGCCTCCGGCCAATAAACTTGAAACGGAGTCAATCTCTTACGAATGTTTGTTAACTCCATTTTTGTTTGGCACCCCTGAATCAGTTCCATGACGACAAAGCCGGGCAGAGCAATGGCTTCATCGCCAAGCGATTGCATCCATTGTACAGCAGGAGGATAGTCTCTGAGAATATCAACCATGATATCCGTATCCAGAAGGATCATCGGTTGTCCCTCCGTTGCGCTCTTTCACGCAAGGTACGGGCATAGACTGAGCTGTCCGCGATCCCTCGCTCCTTCCACATGCCGACGATGCCGGAGGCCAGCAATTGCCTCGCCGTAGAAGGTTTTGAGCTCCTCCTTGCAGGTTCGGACATGACGATCATTTCGACGCGTTGTCCTTTCTTGAAAGGAAGGCCCGTCAACAGAATTTCCCCATCCTTCTTGATTCTTTCTTTTATACGCACGGCTTCCATTCCCTGTTCCCCTTTCCAAGGCGTATAGCTTACCTTTGGATCATAATATAACCGCGGAGAGAGAACAAGATAAATATAAACTCCTGTCAAGAGCAAATAGACTTGTCCGCTTTTTCTGTTCTTCAGTGGAGACTGATTTAGGACAGGAGGAGAGCGGCCGACGTGCGCTATCCTCTATAATTGAATGGACCTGCCTTTCTATCACGTAGCCGACGAGGAGGATGTGGACGATATTGATAACGGTACGGGTCGTATCGCACAGATCAGAGCCATGGGTATATTTGTGATACCGGGAAAAGTGCTGCACGACAGTCTCGCAATAAATCAGGAATTTGAATGCCTCCCGATAGATGGGAAGATGTTCATATTGAGCCATAACGCATGCTCAGCAAAAAACCGTAGCGCCGATTTTGTAGCGGACAGGGTTCCGCCCTGTACCCGATAAAAGAAAATAATCAAAGAACCAAATGACCAAAGAACCTATTTGCCGGAACGCACCGGGAGCGCCCGGTTGCGGTAGTTGAAGGACTGGTAACGCCAATGCCGCTTGCCATTGCTGAAAATGAAGTAGGCGGCGTCGGAACCACGCGTCTCTGACGCCCAAGGACAACATGCAGTAATCCCGATTAATTCAGTAACCTGGTATCCATCATGATTCTTCTTTCCTCGATCATACAATCCCGCCAGCTCATCCTGCGTCGGCAACCGCCAGTCCGCATAGCCGCCGCCGCGATAGGTCTCGCAATAACGCTTCGTGTTCGACCAGTTGATATCCTGGCCGTTGTCCTTCGCCGCCCACATGAGGTTCGTCTCCGTATCCAGGACGGTGCCGTCGTAATAGGCGATGAAACGGCCGTCCTTGGCAATTTCCTTCAAGGTTAACATCTTAGCGGCCTTTTTACGAGATGCCTTCGCTCCTGCCTCATCTTCCTTGAATTTCTCAAACTGGACGATTTCGCGGAAGGCCGCCGGAGACTCCAGGGGGAATTCCCTCGTCTCCTTCGTTGCCAGATGGGTGACCCGGGCCGCCGTCAGTTTGGGACGGAGGGCCGTCCCTTCCTCGATCTGAAAGAGTCCCTCGGCCTTCAGGTGCGTCCGCGTCCGGTAGAAGTCCTTGGCCCGATCGCGGTCGTCGTAATTCCACCAGGCGGACCAGGACCGGCTATTATACTGCAAAGCGAGGGGAAAACGGTTGTTGTCCGCATCGGGAGCCCCCAGATCCACCGTCATGGCCCCGCCTTCGGGCAGGGTGAACTTGCGGGCCTGCAGGGCCCCGAGACGTTCCACAAAGGCCGTCAGTACCCGTATCTGCTGTCCCAGGTATTCCACCTTCGCCTCGGCGAGCTTCAGGGCCTCCTCCTTCTCGAGCTTTTCCACCGCCTCCCCGCCGGCCGCTTTCGCCGCCGCGACCTGGCGCTCGTAGGCGGCAAGGCGGTTGTTGTACTCCGCGGTGGATTCGAAGGCGTCCTTCGGGGCCGGTTCAGGGGGCGGCCTCACCCCGGAGAGGGCGCGTTGCTGGGCGTAGGCCTTCTGAAGATTGGCCGTGTTGGCCTGATATTGATAATCGAGACGATTCTTGAGGTTGGCGATCTCCGCCTTCAGCCCCTTCGCTTCCTCGCTCGCCTGCTTTAGCGACAGGCTGTCGTCAATAGCCACCCAGGATTCCTGGGAGAGCTTCGCCTGGCGGGAAAGATCATTCCAGCGCTGCTCGTTTTCCAATTGGGCCCGCTTGATCCGGTCCTGCTCCGTCGCCAGGGCCGCCGCCTCCGACCGTTTGGCCCGTTCCTGCTCGGCCCGAGTCCGGCTAATCCTGTCCTGCATCTCCTGCTCTTTTTTCAAGCGATCCGCTTCGGCGATGCTCAGCTCCCCCTTCGCCTTCAGGGCCTGCTCCTCTCGGAAGAGGCGCTGGCGATCCCGTTCCCGTTCCAGGGCGATGGCCTGGGCGTTGAGTTCTTCGAGACGTTTCACCTCGGTGCTTTTCAGGTTGGCGAGCTGCGTCTGAAGCTCACGGACCTTCTTCATGGCTTCCTCTTCTCTTTTTAACGCTCCTTTATCCCTCATGAAGGCTTCTATTTGTCGATCCAGGACGGAAGTATCCACATCTACGCGGAATTTTACTCTGATTCTTACATGGCGACCTCCGTCTATAGGTTCAAGTATTGGCCAATTAACATTTTTTGTTGAGACGATACCAGCCGCCAATGCCGTGATTTCGTCCTTTTGCAATTGATAGTTTTTAACTACGGTCAATGTCGATATATATGTACCCGCCTCTTCCAAAGCTGCGATCTTAGCCTGCTCCCGAAGCATCGATTCAACCTGGTTCTGGCTTTGATCCTGACCAACGACCGCACTTTCTTCTTTCTCAAAAATCTTGATCTCCGCAAAGGCAGGATAGACAAAAATAAATGCCAGCAAAATATAAATGGGAATCAAAAGCCAGAACTTACCTTTTCGAACCATAGCAGCCAAATCCTCCTCTATGTTAGTCAATCATGCTAATCAGCAACCTTAATATTGGCTCTCTTTATACGGATTTCTTTGTCAGGTCAAGATTACAGGATCGATTCCATAGATAATCATCAACTGTTTATGATTTCGTCTCATAGGGAGTTTTATCAAAAGATGTTCATTGATTGACGATCGAAAGCTTGACTATCTCCGGAAATATCATTTCTACCGCTTCCAGGAAGAAGACCGTAAGTACGAGAGACCGAAAGCCATCAAATCAGTCGTAGTGAATTACAATCCGTTATAGGTAACCGTTTTTCTGGTCATCTGCCGATTTTAAAGTAAATTTATTCCAGGGCAAAATGATAAAGGGGGATTTTTAAGTCCGCACTCTATGACCTGATCCTCCTGCCAATCACTATAAAAATGATTTCATTTATCTGCTTTGGAAACTGCCGCCTCCTCGAAGGTGGCAACCTCGGTCAGAATACGAACGGCCGCTTCCACAAGGTTCATTGCCAGGGCGGCGCCCGTTCCTTCTCCCAATCGCATGTCGAGATCGAGGAGGGGATTCTTTCCGAGGCAGTCAAGGGCAAT
>JANXZC010000091.1 GCA_025355725.1 Syntrophus sp. (in: bacteria) | reverse complement strand
CGAAACTCTTTGCCTCCGAAGCGGCGATGCGCCATACCATCAAAGCTGTCCAGATCCACGGCGGCTACGGTTACTGCAAGGGCGCCAAGGTCGAGCGGCTGATGCGGGATGCCAAGATCACCGAGATCTACGAAGGCACTTCGGAGGCCCAGCGCATGGTCATCTCCGGCAACGTCCTCCGGTAAACTTGACGGACCCGCAAAAACCCATTATTTCCCCTCCCCCGTCAAAAGGGGAGGTAATTTCCGGGTTTTTTGCGAAACCGTAAAACTTGAAGGAGCACAAGTCATGCCCAATATCGTTGCCTGTTTCAAGTGGGTTATCGATGAAGCCTATATTCGGAAGGGCGCATCCGGCACCCTGGATTTTTCCGCCGTAGATTACAAGATCAGCGATTACGACCGCAACGCCATCGAAGAGGCAGCCCGTTTGAAGGGGTTGCACGGCGGCAGCGTTACGGTGCTGACGGTGGGGGCTTCCGAAGCCGCTAAAGGTTTGAAAGACGCCCTTTCCCGGGGGGCTGATCAGGCTTTTTTTGCCGGTGATCCTTCTTTCAGCCAGCTTGAATCTTCCCAGACGGCAGCCATCCTCGGGGAGATTATCCACTCCCGCATCCCCTACGATCTCATTATCTGCGGCGAGGGCTCCAGCGACCAGTACGCCCAGCAGGTCGGTCCGCGCCTTGCAGAAAATCTCAGAATACCATGTATTTCCTATGTTCAGAAGCTTACCATCGGGGAAGGTGGACGAATCATAGCGGAAAGGCGGGTCGAAGAAGGTATCGAGGTCGTGGAAGCCTCCCTGCCGGTCGTGGTGACGGTCTTGCCGGAGATCAATACCCCCCGGATTCCGGGGGTCAAGGATACCCTGATGGCGTCGAAGAAGCCTGTCGTCACCATAAAGAAGGAAGATCTGCCGGCAGTCGGCGCCGCCCGCCTGCAGACCCTGGGGATGACGGCGACGCGAATGGACCGGAACGGTGAAATATTTGCTGCGACGCCGGAGGGGATTGTCCGGTTTGTAGAGGCCCTGCAAAAGAAGGGCGTCATCAGCTAAGGAGGCGAAGATGCCGGGAATATGGATTTTTGCGGAAAGAAAGGATCTGGCGCTGGAACTCTTGACGATCGCCAGGGGCCTAGCCTCGCAGACCGGGGTGAAAGTGACGGCGATTGTCTCTGATCAGGGTGATCAAGGCGACATATATATTGCCGGTGGGGCCGATGAGGTCGTGCTGTTGAGTCCCCTCGCGGAAGACATGTCGCTGGATGCCTGGATTCCCGTAATCGCCGCCGAGACAAAAGGAGCTGATCCGGATATGTTTCTGGTCGCTGCCACGGCGCGGGGCAAGGACTTCGCCGCCCGTCTGGCCGCCCGTCTCGATACCGGTCTCTGTAGCAACTGTATCGCCCTGCACCGGGAAGAGGACGGGACTATCGTTATGGAACGTCTGGCCTATGGCGGCACCGCCGTTCAGCAGCTTAGCTGCTCAACCAGGCCGGTAATGGCGACGATTCCCCCCCGGACCTTTTCACCTGCCCCCGCAGATCATGGGCGGTCAGGAGAAATCAGGAAACTGCCGCCCCCGCCGCCTACCCCCGTCAGGGTGGTTGCCAGGAAAACAAAAGAACGGAGCTCTCAGGACATCACGGAAGCCAAAGCGGTAATTTGCGTGGGCCGGGGCATGGAGAAGCAGGCGGATATTGACATTGCCCGTCAATTAGCGGATCTGGTCGGGGGTGCGGTCGGCTGTACCCGGCCGATCTCGGAGGAGTTGCATTGGCTGCCCGATGACCTCTGCATCGGTCTTTCCGGGGTTCAGGTGAAGCCGGATCTGTACATCGGCCTGGGCGTCTCCGGGCAAATCCAGCATGTCACGGGCATTCGCGGCGCCCGGGTGATCTGTGCCGTCAACAAAGACGAAAACGCCCCGATTTTCCAGGCCGCCGACCTGGGAATCGTCGGGGACCTCTACGATGTGACACCCAAGCTGATCGAGGAATTACTGAAGGCGACCAGCCGCTAAAGCGTTCTGCAGAACAACCGCCTTTTCCCCGTTGACCATGGCAAACCCCTTATCGAGGAGTTTGGCCGTCTCTTTATTTCTGAATTTTGGGTTATTTGCCCCCATAAGGACGGCTAAAAGACGGGTGTCTCCATGTTTGGCCGTGGCAGCGATATGCCAGCCCGCCTTCCCGACATAACCGGTCTTCAGGCCGTCCGCACCGGGATAATGTCCCAGGAGACGATTCCGATTGAATTGGGTGATGCCGTTATACGAGTATTGTTGCATGGAATGAATGGCCAGGGAAGCGGGAAATCTCTCCAAATAGGCAGTAGAAAGTTTGACGATATCCGCAGCCGTTGTGTATTGGCCCTTTGCCGGCAGACCGTTGGGGGTCTTGAAGCAGCTCTGAGTCATGCCCAGCTTTTTTGCCTGAAGATTCATTTGCTCGACAAAGGCCTCGACGGTTCCCCCCAGATGTTCGGCGACGGCCACGGAGGCGTCATTGGCGGATACGACGGACATTCCCGTAACCAGTTCCCCCAGTGTTGCCTCGGTGTTCGGTTCAAGATACATCCTCGTTCCCCCCATGCGCGCGGCTCGGGGGCTGATGCGGACCCGGTCCGACCACTGGGCCTTCCCGGCATAGACAGCGTCATAAACCATGTAAAGACTGAGCACCTTGGTGATGGAGGCGGGTTGCATGGCAAGGTTGGCGTTGCGGCTCTGGAGGATCTTCCCCGTTGTCATATCCATGAGGACAATGGATTTAATTGCCGGGGCAACAGCCTTCGCTTTGGGGGCGGCAGCTCTGTTCTGTTTCTTCTTGGTCTTTTTTGCCTCGACGGGGGCGACAAAAACCAGGCACATGATAACGATCAGAATAATTTGCAGTCTTGCGAAACGGGACATGTATTTTAATCCTGAGAAAATACGGCCCCCGGTAATCCCGTCGATTCGGGTTCCAGGGACCGTATGAGTTAATTCCTATTTACTCGCCGCCAGGTATCCCTTCGCCAGGGCGGTGTTGACATGGACAACGCCCTTGTTCAGGGTCCGGAAGGGGTAGTCCTCGGTGACGACGGGCAGCTTGTCCGCCTGTTCCTGGGTCTTGATAACGGAGCCTGCGGGAACATAGCGACCATCGGCAATGGTTACCCCCATGAGGATACATCCAGGCTCAATGACGCAGTTCCTGCCTACGAAGGACTTAAAAACCAGTGACTTCATGCCGACGAAGGTCTCATCGAGAACTACGGCAGGTCCGTGGATCTGGACCTGATGGGCTAAAGACACCCGGCTGCCAACATAAACCGCATATTTCTTTCCTTCCACCTCAAAGAGGTTTTTTTCAATGACCTGGCCGTTCATTTCCGTTTCCAGCGCGTGAATGACGACCCCGTCCTGGACATTGGCATTGTCGCCGACGAAAAGGGGTTGCCCTTCGTCGCCCCGGACCGAGGCAAAGGGAGACACCATGACATTCTTTCCCAAGATGACATTACCGATGACTGCGCCCAAGGGATGGACATAGGCCGTCGGGTCAATTATGGGATCGTAGACTTTGGAACTAAAATCCGTCAAAACATTTTTTCCAATCATAGCTATATTTCCTCCATAATGTTGAAATTATACATCTTTTTATAACTCATTTCGGGAATATATTCAAGGCGTATTTGTTGGTACGATTGAGGGGAAGGACTATTTATTCGCCCTCTCCCGGCAGACCAATTCCCGCCAGACCAATTCCCGCCAGACAGCAGCGACCTGTTCCTTCGTTTCATCGCGGGGCCCTTCGTTGTTTACAACCAGATCGGCCAGGGCCAGTTTTTCCTGAATGGGCATTTGAGCTCTCAGACGGGAAAGGGCCTCTTCCCGGGTATAGCCGTTTCTGGCCATGAGGCGTCGGAGTTGCTCCTCCGGGGAGATATAAACGAGGAGAACCACGTCCACCATCTGCTTCATCCCCGCCTCGATGAGGAGCGGCACATCGGAAAGGACGATAGCGTCCGCCTTTTCCTCTTTTATTTCTTCCAGCTGGCGGCGCCATGCCGTAAAGACGGCGGGATGGACAATGGCGTTCAGTTGGGCCATCTTATCTTGATCGGCAAAAACAATCGCCCCGAGTCCGGCCCGGTTGATCGTTCCGTCCTCGTTTAGGATCTCCGGACCAAAAGCGTCAATTATTGCCCGCCAGACAGGCATTTCCGGCTTTTCCATCCCGTGGGCCAGGATATCAAAATCGATATGGAAGGCCCCCTTCTCAACCAGCATGGCGGCGACCGTGGATTTGCCGGACGCAATGCCCCCTGTCAGTCCTACATTCAGCATTTATTGTTTGTTTCGCAGATGAATAATCCGCAGGCCCTCCAGGGTAAGCATGTCATCCACGACTTCGATGGTTTTTGTTTCCGGGGCGACGATTTTCGCCAGACCACCGGTGGCGATGACCATGGGAGTGCCTTTTACCTCTCCCATCATCCGTCCGACGATTCCGTCCACCAGGCCGGCATACCCATACATAATCCCTGCCTGCATGCTGCTCACCGTGTCCTTGGCGATGATTGCCCTGGGTTTGCTCAACTCGACCCGGGGGAGCTTCGCCGCCCGCTCGAAGAGGGCCTCACTGGAGATCATGATCCCCGGCGCGATGCATCCGCCCATATACTCCCCTTTGACGGACACATAGTCAAAGGTCGTGGCCGTGCCAAAATCAACTATGATCAGGTCACGCTTGTATTTTTCATAAGCCGCCACGGCATTTACGATCCGGTCCGCCCCCACTTCCTTGGGGTTGTCGTAGTAGATAGGCATCCCCGTCTTGACACCCGGTCCTACGATCAGCGGCTTCAGATGAAAGTATTTCTCACAGAGGGGCTCCAGAATATTGAGCATCGGCGGGACTACACAGGAGATGATGATGTCGGAGATTCTTTTGGAACTGATCTTGCTGGACTTGTAGAGGTTATAGATCAACATCCCGTATTCGTCGACGGTATGATCGACAACCGTCCGGATCCGCCAGTCATGAACGAGGTCCTCCCCGTCGAATAAACCCAGTACGGTGTTCGTGTTTCCAACATCAACGACAAGCAGCATAAATCTACTCCTTCAAGAGATGAACATCCCCGGCGATGACCCGCTGGGTCGTGCCGTCGGCGCCTCGCATCATAATGGTCCCGTCATCGTCAATACCCATGACCACTCCGGTTTGCGTGTCTTCCCGAAAAACCACCCGGATCGGCCGTCCCACGATATTGGCGTAACGGAGCCAGGCATCCCGGACCCCGGGAAAACCGGTGCTGAGGAAGACCCTATACCATGTTTCAAAAAAGTTCAACAGCCCGGAAATGATTTCGATACGATCATGGGTTTTGCCGGTTTCAATTTTAAGCGAGGTGGCTATGTTGCCAAGGGCTGGCTCGAAATCCTCACGATTCATGTTGATGTTCAGGCCGACGCCCAGGATGATGAAATCCACACCCCTGGCCGAGGAGTTCATCTCCGTGAGGATGCCGCAGAGCTTCTTTCCTGAGATAAGGACATCGTTGGGCCATTTTATGGTCACATCCTTCAGACCGCAGGCGGCAAGCAGGTCTGCCACGGCCACCCCGGCCACCAGGGTGAGTTGGGGGGCGGCAGGGGGATCGATGCGGGGTCTTAAGATAATGGAAACATAGAGGTTTCGTCCCGGCGGGGATTGCCAGACGCGATTCAGACGGCCTTTTCCCTTCCCCTGAGCGTCAGCCACGACGACCGTGCCTTCCGGGGCGC
The DNA here is from genome assembly GCA_025355725.1 of Syntrophus sp. (in: bacteria). Taxonomy (GTDB): domain Bacteria; phylum Desulfobacterota; class Syntrophia; order Syntrophales; family UBA8958; genus UBA8958. The sequence goes on along the minus strand of JANXZC010000091.1, from coordinate 6,607 downwards.
CGTCCCTGGCCAGGCGGCAGGCCATGATATTTGTGGAGTCTATTTCCGGGAAATACCGAACATTTCCACCAATCTTCTTCCCCGCAAGCCTCTCTTTTAACGCCTCTTCCGTAAAATTCATCTAGCGGGGGCTATCATTGAATGAGGAGGGAGATGTCTGCCGCGTGGACGGAGTGGGTCAAGGCCCCTACGGAGATGAAGCTGACGCCCGTCGCGGCGATGGCGCGGACATTGTCCAGGGTGACGTTTCCCGAGGCCTCCAAAGGCACACGTCCGGCCGTTGCGGCCACAGCGGTCTTCATGTCATCGGTGCCCATATTGTCCAGCATGATTACGTCAGCCCCCGCAGCCAGGGCCTCTTCCAGTCCGCCAAGGTTCCGGACCTCCACCTCGATCTTCAGGGTGTGAGCGATGCCCCGGCGGGCTCGCCGGACCGCCTCCATGATGCCTCCGGCTGCGGCGATGTGATTGTCCTTGATCAGGACGCCGTCGTAGAGGGCGAAGCGATGGTTCTGCCCACCGCCGATCCGGACGGCGTACTTGTCCAGGAAGCGAAGTCCCGGTGCGGTTTTACGGGTGTCGAGAATTCTGGCCTCTGTGCCGGCGACGGCCCGGACAAAGGCCCGCGTCGCGGTGGCGATGCCGCACATCCGTTGCAGCAGGTTCAAGGCCGTCCGCTCCGCCATGAGGATGGATTTGAGAGATCCGGATATTTCCGCCAGGAGCGTCCCCGACCCAACCTCCTGTCCTTCGGCGACCAGGATGGTGAAAGTCAGGTTGGGATTGACCTGGCGAAAGGTTTCCCGGAAGACCACGCCGCCGGCGACAACCAGCCCCGATTTGGCGATGGTCCGGGCGGCGCCGTTCTCTTTACCCGTAAGTATGGCATTGGATGTAACATCTGCCGCACCGATGTCCTCCTCGAGGGCGTTGCATATCAGCTTTCTGATTCGTGCCCTGTCGTAGTCGTTCAAAGCGAGCGGTTCCATTATGGAGCCTCAGGTTGCCAGTTCCTGTAGTTTTTTCAAGGCCTTCTCGATCAGCAGGTGCTTCTCTCTGAGTTCTTTATGTTTTTCTTCTTCCTTCTGAACCACAGCCGCTGCGGCCTTGGCAAGAAAGTCGCGATTGGCAAGTTTTCGGGCAACAATAGCCAGCTCTTTCTCCAGTTTGGCCCGGTCTTTTTCGAGGCGGGCCTTCTCCGCGGCCACGTCGATCGCCCCTTCCAGAAGGACAAAGATCTGAAGGTTTCCCACCACACCGGTGGCGGCCCCTTTGGGTTCTTCCATCGCCACGCCGATTTTCAGCTCTTCCAGGTTGGCGAGGTTGACGATATAGCCGGCCCCCGCTTCTATACAGGGGACAGATTTGAAATCTGTCCCCCCTTTCTCTTTCTCCCCTTCCGGGGCCGAGATGATCGCCCGCAGCTTTTTAGAGGGGGCTATCCCCATCTCGCCGCGGATAGCCCTGATCCTGGTTATCACCTCCATGATCAACCCCATTTCCTCCTCCGCCCGGGGGTCGTCAACATACTCATCCTCCGTCGGGAAAGGGCTGACCATGATGGATGTCCCGTCATTGAAGATGGTCTGCCAAATTTCCTCGGTCAGGTAGGGCATCGTAGGGTGAAGGAGCTTCATGGTGGCCTTCAGGATTCCGTAGAGGGTGTGTTGAGCGGCCAGGCGACCGGTCGTGGCGTCTTTGCCGTATAGCACCGGCTTGACCAGTTCCAGATACCAATCGCAGAACTCGTGCCAGATGAACTGATAGATACTTCCCGTCGCTTCGTTGAACCTGTACTCGTTGAATCCGCTGACAACATCCCTGATGGTGTGGCGCAGGCGGGACTCTATCCAGCGATCGGGGAGGGATTTGTCCGCCCTGGAGACCTTCGGTTCCGCCTCCGGGTAGTCTTCGAGATTCATCACGGCAAAACGCGTCGCATTCCAGATTTTGTTGACGAAGAACTTGTACCCTTCGATACGTTCTTCCGACATCCGGACGTCCCGTCCCTGGGCGGTAAAGGCCGCCAGGGTGAAACGGAAGGCATCGGTGCCGAATTTGTCAATCATTTGAAGAGGATCAATGCTGTTGCCCTTGGACTTGCTCATCTTGTCCCCGTGCTCATCCCGGACCAGGGCATGGAGATATACGTCCCGGAAGGGGACTTCTTTCATCGTGTAGAGCCCCATCATCATCATCCGGGCCACCCAGAAGAACAGGATGTCAAAGCCCGTGATGAGCAGTGAGGTGGGATAGAAGGTCTTCAGCGCCGGGGTCTGCTCCGGCCAGCCAAGGGTTGAGAAGGGCCAGAGGGCGGAGCTGAACCACGTATCGAGAACGTCTTCTTCCTGGCGCAGTTCACTCCCCTTGCAGGTCGGGCAGTGATCCGGGTCCTGGGAAGCTACGATCATATTGCCGCAGCCGTCGCAGTACCAGACGGGGATGCGGTGACCCCACCAGATCTGACGGGAGATGCACCAGTCACGGATGTTGGTCATCCATTCAAAGTAGGTGGCCTCCCACATGGGGGGGATGATCCGGGTCTTGCCCTTGATAACCGCAGCCGTCGCTGCCTTGGCCAGGGGGGCGACCTTGACGAACCACTGTTTCGATACCGCCGGTTCGATGGTTGTCTTGCAGCGGTAACACTGGCCGACATTATGGGTATAGGGCGTGATCGTGCCGAGGAAACCGCCCTTTTCAAGGTCCTTCACGACGTTTTCCCGGCATTCGAAACGGTCCTGGCCCTGATAGACGCCGCCGTTTTCGTTGATGACGGCGCTGCCGTCCATGATCTTGATGATTTCCAGGTTGTGTCGTCCCGCCATGGCAAAGTCGGCGGGGTCGCAGGAGGGGGTGATCTTCACGGCTCCGGAGCCGAAATCCATGGTAACATAGTCGTCGGCGATGACGGGGATCTCCCGGTTTACGAGGGGCAGGAGGACCATCTTGCCGATCTTGTCCTTGTAGCGGGGGTCGTCGGGGTTGACGGCGACAGCCGTATCACCCAGCATCGTTTCCGGACGGGTAGTGGCGACGACAATCTCGCCGCTGCCGTCAACGTATGGATACCGGATATCCCACATATGGCCGGCCTCTTCCTTGAATTCGACCTCGAGATCTGAGATGGCCGTATGACAGCGGGGGCACCAGTTGACGATATAGTCGCCCTGGTAGATAAGACCGTCGTTATAGAGGCGGACAAAGACCTCCCGGACGGCCTGGGAGAGGCCTGCGTCCATGGTGAAACGTTCCCGCTCCCAGTCGCAGGAGCAGCCGAGACGCTTGAGCTGGTTGGTGATCACGCCGCCGTATTTTTCCTTCCACTCCCAGACCCGTTCGATGAACTTTTCCCGTCCCAGGTCATGGCGGGTGAGACCCTCCCTGGCCAGTTCCTGTTCCACTACGTTCTGAGTGGCAATCCCGGCATGATCCGTTCCCGGCATCCACATGGAGTTGTAACCCTGCATCCGCTTGAAACGGATCATGATATCCTGGAGGACGTTGTTCAGGGCGTGCCCCATGTGGAGTATGCCCGTGACATTCGGGGGGGGGATGACAATTGAAAACTGCGGTTTGGCGCTTCCATCTATAGCGTGGAAAAAATTATTGTCCATCCAGTACTGGTACCAATTTCGTTCCGCTGCTTGCGGTTCGAACGCCTTGCTCAACTGCCCTCTACCCATGAATGTTCTCCTTCCAGACGATGTTTCCTGAGATCCTGGGGCCTTATTTACCGACCCCAGGATTGGACGGAAAAAATTTAGAATTTCAACTCTTCTTTGAATTTCTTGATGATCAGCAGGGCTTCGACGCCGGATACCGTATCCATGGGCGCGAATTCTCCTGTTGCGAGGCTTTTCGCCTGCATAATCCCCCGGGAGGTCACAACCATAACGGCATTGAAGTAGGGCAGGTCGGAGCGCAGGTCGGGGAAGGTCGATGTAGAACCGATGAACTTGGTGGCCAGGCTGTTATCGCCGGTGACTTTGATCAAAATATCTTCGATCATCATGGCATAGGCACCCCTGGTGACAAATTCATTGGGATGGAAGGCCCCATCGGGGTAAACTTCCAGGCCCCTCACCCCAAGCTGGAGAATCCCCTCTATGTCCATCTTCAGGGGATTGGCGGCGATGTCGGTGGCTGTGGGCGCGCCCCTTCCCGGGGCCTTGGCCTTGTCGGGATCCTTGAAGGAGGTGTCGAACTCTTTGGGGGTGCGTTTATTATAGAGGACATCTATCTTCATCTCTTCCATGAACAGGGCGGCGGCGTCGGCACGGGTGAGTTTTTCCACCAGGGCGATCTTCTTTCCCGTCACTGTCCCCGGCATGGCCCGCTGGATATCCTGAACAAGTTTCCACTGAACGTCGGCATCAGCGGTATATTCGGCCTTGAGCTCCATGACCTTGGCAAACATTTCGCCGGATTTGTTGAAATTGAGGGCGGTCTTATAGCAGAGGCCCATAAAATAATAAGCAGGGGAGTATTTAGCGTTGATGGCGATGGCGTTATCGAATTCATTCTTGGATTTGTCGAGCCAACTCGTATCTTGCGAGCAATCCGTGCCGATGCGGGCGCAGGCGGCCTTGTTCATGGTATAGACGCGAATGTAGCCCACATGGACGACGAGCTTCTCGTCGTTGTTGTTGGCGTATTCCCAGGCTTTATCCAAAGCCTTGAAGGCGCCGGGAAAGTCATTCTGATAGGCCTTGACTAGCGCCGTGCCCGTAAAGGCCCGGGAAAATTTCGGGGCTAACTGGATGGCCCGGTCAAATTCAGCCTGTGCCTGGGGGTACTGACCCTGATCAAGAAGTCTCAGACCCGTATATACGTGATGATCGGGAGTGTCCATTTCTCCCATCGGTTTGACTGCCTTCGGTCCGCAGGATACAAGCATGAGGATCGCTGTCATGATTGCCAAGACAACAAACATCCTTCGATAGTCTTTCCCTCGCTTCATAAGCCTTCTCCTTTCGTTACTTTATGCCTCCATATAGGGGCAGCGTTTTTTAAAGTCAAGCAATTTCAAAGGCCCCGATTAGAGGGCCTTCACGGTTTTTTGCGGTTTGTGATCATAGGGTCCTTTTCTGATCGTGTCAAGGGTTGAGAAATTCCGCAATGCGCTTCTTTATCCCCGGCATGTCGTCGGGAGACATCCAGGTCATGTCCTTTTCCGCCCGGAACCACGTCATCTGTCTCTTTGCGTATTTTCTGGTATCCCGGGCCATTGATGCCTGCGCCTCTTCCAGGCTGCATATCCCCTTGAGATAGGCGAATATATGCTTATAGCCCAGGGACTGCATAGGTTTGAGATCTTCGCGGTAGCCCCTGGCCAGGAGTTCCCGCGTTTCCTCCACCAGCCCGGCGGCGATCATGGCGGCGGCCCGTCCGTCGATGCGCTCAAAGAGGCTGTCCCGATCGGAATAAATGCCGATTTTTATGAATTCATAGCGTTTATCCTGAAATCCGTGCCGCCCCTGGGCTTCCGTGATGGAACAGCCCATGGCCGCAAAATATTCCAGGGCCCGAATGATCCGCACTGCGTCGTTGGGGTCGATGGTCAGGGCTGCGGCCGGGTCCCTTATCCGGAGTTCCTCGTAAAGATAATCCTTGCCGTGGAGGGCCATCAATTCCTTGTAATTGCCTCTCAGTGCCTCGTCCGGTCCCGGCCCCGGAAGGAGGCCCCCCAGGAGAACCCTGATGTAAAGGCCCGTTCCGCCCACGACGAATACCGTCCTGCCCTGTCCGTGCAGCCTGTCGATGGCGAGGTCCGCCTCCTCACGAAAACGGGCGGCGTTGAACCAGTCGTCAGGGTTGACGCAATCGATGAGATGATGGGGAACCTGCTGTTGCTCTTCCCGTGAGGGCTTGGCTGTCCCGATGTCCAGATAGCGGTACACTTGCATGGAATCGGCGCTGATGATCACGGCGTTGAATTCCCGGGCCAACTGGAGGGCGATGGCCGTCTTCCCGACTCCCGTCGGACCGGTAATGACGACAAGGCGGGTCCTGGTGGTGTGAACTGACTTCGGCATAGTGCCCTGACCTCTCAGGTCCGTTTGAAAAGGCGGGCTAACTGTTTCCCCGTTATGACAATCCAGACCGGACGGCCGTGGGGACACGTTGCTGCAAAGGGCAGACGATCGAGATCCTGACAGATCCTGGCTACCTCGCCTTCCGAAAGGACTTGGCCGGCCTTGACGGCCCCCTTGCAGGCCAGAGAAATCAGCACCTTGTCCCTTTTGTCCTGCCAGGAGGCGGTTGACCCCTCGCCGGCGAGCTGTCCGATCAAATCCTGCAGGAGTCTCTGGGGGTTGAGATGGCCCAGGATAGCCGGCAGGGATTTGATCACTACGGTATGGCCGCCGAAGGGTTCGATTTCCAATCCCGTTTCCTTCAGGATATCGACGTTTTCCATGAGTAGACCATGGTCCCCAGGGGAAAGGGCGACGACCTCGGGGAGGAGCAGGGGTTGGGCAATAACTTTCTCCCCCGCCCCAATCTGACGGAACTGTTCATAGAGGATGCGTTCGTGGGCGGCATGCTGATCCAGGAGGATCAGGCCATCGGGATCGGAAAAAACGAGATAGGTCCCCCCGGTCTG
>JANXZC010000084.1 GCA_025355725.1 Syntrophus sp. (in: bacteria) | reverse complement strand
TTCATCCCAGCGTAATACGGTTTTCCGTCCGGGTATTCTTTGGGTGAATATAAGCGGGCTTTATGGAATCAATCATTCCTTTTTTCTGCCGATTGCCGCTGCTTTCTTCCACCGTAATCTTGCATGGTTCAGTCAATCTTGGCAAGAAGAAAGTTGGGGAAGGCGATGATACATTGACACACAAGGGAGAAATCGGTACACTTCACTCAAATTAAGCATCATGCGAGCGGGGATAAAATTATGGATGGTGAGATTGCAAACCAAATTGAAATAATTGAGCTTACATTAATAAAGGACTCCATCCTTGGTTTTGACCCGACGATTCTCTTCGTCTTGGACGATGTCGAAATCGGACAGCGGGAAATTGAAGATATGAAGTCCAAGCTGGGGACGGACATTTTTACATATCTTTTTAACATAGCCAATTCTGCTTATCATGGCAGCTTGAAAATGGGTCCGGTCAAGCATTTTTTCGACGTTGTCAACCGCCTCGGTACGCAATACGTCAAAGTGCTAATTCTGTTGTTTGCCATGCATCGACTGGCTCAGGGAAATCACGACGCTGAAATCATCTATGCAAAAAGCTTTAGCGCTTCCGTCATGGGAAGAATCATGGCTCGCGGTTTCGGTTTCCGGGACGATGGGGCAAGACAGATAGAGCTTGCCTGCCTCCTTGCGGGCATTGGCGCCCTGATGATGACAGTGTATCGCAGTCGATATAGCGCTGCATATTATATTGCATCCGATGAATTTATTGAACAGAATCATTCATATCTTACCGAAAGGATCATGCGCAGATTTCAACTTCCCGAGTATCTCTATGAAATGATTCTGCCCAATTGCTTCATCCTTGATCGCATGGGAATCGGTCTGCCTACAGTGGTAAAGTTGGCCATCAGCGCCGTGGACTGGTCTTTTCGGACCTTGAATAACAAGCTTGTCTTTCGAACCCCACATACTTCTTTGGAGGATAGATTTGCCCCTTCCCTGGCAGGAATCATTGCAGAGCAGTTTGCTGCCGCGGGCCTCAATAAATACCTGATTATTTTACCTGAAACAGATCAACTTCCGCAAAAAATGCACTGAAAATGTCTACTATCAAAATAACTCCGGTTGATGAATGAGAATTAAAATTTGGAAACACTACAAATATGCCCGTTTGTACGACCGATGCAGGCCGATATGGCGTCCATTCGCTGGAGCTGCTGATCAATGAGATGCGGAGGCGGTGCGCCAAGCGAGGTAATTTAAAAGCCAAGGCTTTTTTTTTGGGATCAATCCTGAAAACCGGCGATTCGTTTGCCAGTAATTATTCTTTCGAACGATTATTCCGTCTATGTTAGAAAAATGGCCGCAGCAGGCTCCAAACTGGTCAAAAGATGAAGAGCAATACCGGCAAAAATCCATTCGGAAGCAAGAGGAAAGTGAAATGCAGATCGATCTGTGGTAAGTTCTAGCCTGCAAGAGAAACTGAGACGTTGAGACATTACTATAATTAAGGAAATTTATAACATGAACAATGAGTCAAAACCCTCGGTAAAGTTCATTGATGAAATATCATCGCTGCGAAGCCGAGTTGAGGAATTGGAGCAAGTCCTATCAGTGGCACGGAAAGACAAGGAGATCCTGCAGGAGAACGAATCAAGATTTCAACGGATGCTGGAAAGCAGCGGTGATATTGTCTTTGAGATTGATCATCAAGGGGTTGTTCTCTATATGGGTCCGATTGAGAAGGATGTCTGGGGATACGATCGAGAAGATGTCGTTGGGAAGAACTTTATGGATCTTGTCCATCCGGATGATCGGGATCTCTTGGCGCGGCGGTTCCTGGAACTCATCGCCGGTGTGGAAAAACCACTGGTCTATCGAATAAATAATAAATCAGGTGAATTCAGATGGGTGCGGACGAAAACGAAACCCAGGATAGAAAACGGTAGATTTATTGGCGCAAACGGGACGCTGATTGACATCACGGATTTGAAACGAGCGGAAGAAGCCCTTCGAGACAGTGAGGAACACTATCGAGACATCATCGAAAACATGCTGGATGTTTATTATCGAACCGATGGGCAAGGCAATCTTGTCATGATGAGTCCCTCGGGTGTCGCGCTCTTGGGCTATGAATCGTTGAGGGATATTCTGGGATTAAGTGTTGCGGAAAAATTATACATGATTCCCGAAGAACGGGGCAAATTCTTATCAATAATAAAAAAGGATGGGAAGGTTAGAGATTATGAGGTTGTCCTTAAACATCAGGATGGAACACCGATACCCGTTTCGACAAGCAGCCGGTATTATTATGATCAGGCTGGGAATGCCCTCGGTATTGAGGGATTTCTCCGGGATATTAGGGACCGCAAGCGTGCGGAGGAGGTTCTTAAGAAGAGCGAGGAACTTGAAAAATCAATTCTGAGGTCCGTTCCTCATGGCCTATTCGGTGAGGAGGAGGGAAGCATTTTCTTTGCCAATGCCGCGATGGAAGATGTCTTCGGGTGGAAGCCGGAGGAGTTGATCGGGAAGAGTACAAGGATACTGTTCCGGAATGACGAGGAATGGAAGGAATATGGCGCCATGCTGTACTCATGGTTGAGAAAAATGCCGGTCGTCACCTTCGAGTCGGACGTTCCCTTTGTTCGTAAAGACGGGAAAGAAATTCTTTGCCGCAACAGCGTATCCCGGATTGGCGAAGAACTGGGAATAACCAACAGAATTGTCGCAACCTTTGAAGACATCACCAATCGCAAACGAGCAGAAGAATTATTAAAAAAAAGTGAAGAAAAGTATCGTCTCTTATTTGAGAGCGCCGGAGAAGGAATACTGATTGCCCGGGGAGAGACAATGCAATTTGCCAATCCTGCCCTGGTGGAAATATTGGGCTATCCTGAAGACATCATCACATCGCGGCCATTTATTTCGTTTATTCATCCCGATGACCGCGAGATGGTGCTGGATCGTCACTTGAATCGGCAGAATTCTGAACGTATAGAAACCGACTATACGTTCAGAATTCTGCGACCCGATGGAGCAGTCAAATGGTTGAAAATCAGTTCCAGGGTAATACTTTGGGAGGGTTTGCCGGCCTCTCTGAGTTTTGTCATCGACGTTACCGGTCTCAAGCAAATCGAGGAGGATCTTAGGAAGAGTGAACAGCAGCAGGCGGACATCATTGATTTTCTCCCGGACGCCACCCTGGCCATTGATAATGAAAAGCGCGTTATAATCTGGAATCGGGCCATCGAGGAAATGACGGGCATTCCGGCAGAGGAAATGCTCGGGAAAGGCGACTACGCTTACACTATCCCCTTTTATGGAGAGGCCCGACCGCAATTGATGGACCTGGTCTTGAAAGACGAAGAGGAACTTTCCACAAAATACCCGCAGATTCACCGTGAAGGCGACACCCTTGTGGCGGAAGCATTCTGTAGTGCCCTGTACAACAACAAAGGCGCCTGGGTTTACGCAAAAGCCTCACCTCTGCGCGATCAGAACGGCAATATCAAGGGCATAATCGAAATCATTCGCGATATCACCGAGCAAAAGCGGTCTGAAGATGCCCTGAAGAATTATCAACGGAATCTTTCCGATATCATCAATTTCCTGCCCGATGCGACCTTTGTAATCGACAACAAAGGTATAGTGACGGCATGGAATCATGCCATAGAATCCCTGACGGGAATCAAGGCGGAAGAAATGATCGGCAAGGGCAACTATGAACACTCAATTCCTTTTTACGGTGAGCGAAGGCCCATTATTATCGATCTTATCCTTTCCGCGGATGACCAGTTCTTGAGAAAGTCTTATGATGCAATTCAACGCCAGGACTCCATTTTCTCCGGCGAGGTTTATGTGCCGCAAATATTCAACGGCAAAGGAGCCTATCTGTGGGGCAATGCATCGCGGCTCTATAATGCAAACGGCCAAGTCATAGGCGCCATTCAGTCTATCCGTGATGTTACGGAGCGCAAGCAGGCGGAGGCGGAACGCCGGGAATTGGAGGAACGACTGCAGCGGGCGGAGAAAATGGAATCTCTGGGGCTCCTGGCCGGTGGCGTCGCCCACGACTTGAACAACGTCCTTGGCATTGTTGTCGGTTATGCGGAGATGCTTATTGACGAGACGGATGAGTCAAATCCCATGCGGGATGACTTGAAGAAGATCTTGGAAGGTGGGAATCGCTCCGCCGCAATCGTTCAGGATCTCCTCACCCTGGCGAGGAGGGGGGTGCAGACAAGGAAAACAGTCAATTTGAATGCTGTCATTGCGGATTGCCAGAAAACGCCGGAATTTCAAAAAGTGTTTTCCTATAATCCCCATGTCAAATTAAAAACGGACCTCGAATCAGACCTCCTGAACATAATGGGTTCTCCCGTACATATAGCCAAGACGATTACCAATTTGGCCGCGAATGCCGTCGAGGCCATGCCGAATGGCGGCGTCTTAAAAATCGCTACTACCAACCAATATCTGGATATGCCGATTCATGGATATGATCATGTCCGGGAAGGGGATTATGTTGTCCTGACGATGGCCGATACGGGAGAAGGGATCCTTGAGAGAGACATCAAGCGCATCTTCGAGCCTTTCTATACCAAGAAAATCATGGGGAGAAGCGGGACCGGATTGGGGCTAGCCGTGGTCTGGGGAACGATAAAAGATCACAACGGCTATATAAACGTCGAGAGCATAGATGGGAAAGGGACCACTTTTACCCTCTATTTTCCCGTAACGAGAGAAGAGATGGAAAGCGAGCCGAATTCGGTATCCATGGGTGAATATATGGGGAAAGGTGAGACGATATTGGTTGTGGACGATATAAAGGATCAGCGCGAACTGGCCTCCCGGATGCTTGCCAAACTGAATTACATAGTAAGCACCGTCGCGAGCGGCGAAGAGGCCGTTGAATACGTGAAAACGAACAAAGCGGATCTGATCGTTCTGGACATGATCATGGACCCGGGTATAGACGGCCTGGAAACGTATGAGAAGGTTCTGGAGATCAACCCCGCCCAAAAGGCAATAATTGTGAGTGGCTTTTCCGAGTCCGACCGGGTCAGGGAGGCCCAGGAGTTGGGCGCCGGCGCCTATGTCAGGAAACCCTATGTCCTGGAGCGCCTCGGCATGGCGGTAAGGAAAGAACTGGACAGGAAATAGGAGGAGCGTATTT
>JANXZC010000115.1 GCA_025355725.1 Syntrophus sp. (in: bacteria) | reverse complement strand
GTTCGCTTCTGGAACATGTCGGCGACTGTTTTGATCATGGGTTTTTTCAAGGCCAGGTCCTTTGCCCAAACTTCCCGGCTCAGGATGAAATTGGCGTCCTTACCCAGGGATTTTGTGAACTCGGGATCAATGAAGCCGGCGTTGTTGGCCAGGATGGCATCGGGGGCAAAGTTCAATTCCTTGTAGCCCTTCATGGACAGGATGGCGTCGGCGATGTAGGATGTCTGCATCACAATCCGGGGATTATAGCTTTTGAGCTTCTGGATTTCCGAGGTCAACTGGGTGCTTTTGGCCGGATACAGAACGACTCCTGAGATGGGATAGCCGTATTTGGCGGCATATTTTTCCTGATATTTCCGGGAATCGGTGCCAAAGAGCGTATTTTCATTAAACAGGGCGATAGGATTGGCGTTGATTTTCTTTTTCTTCTTCATGTCGTTGAGGAAATGAAAGAAATTCTCGCTCAGCAGGTCATCGTTGGGGGTGGTCCGGAAGAACCACTTGAAGCCCCGTTCCGTCAGGCTGGGAGAGGTGGAGCTATCGTTGACGAAGGGGATGCCGTAACGCTCGGCGGCCTGGCTGGCTGTTGCCGTGATCCCGCTGTTGTAACAGCCGATGATGGCCACAACCTTCTCTTGGGTGATCAGACGTTCCGCCTCGGCCATGCCGATTTCCGGCTTACCCTGATGATCTCCCGGAATGATCTTGATCTTGGCGCCTTTCAGATTAGGCAGGCCGATGGTCTTGGCCAGAGGCATGTTCAGGTTGTTTTTGGTGTTTACAATATCCGCCGCCAGTTTAACCCCTTCCAGGAGAACCTGGCCGGTGCTGGCTGCCGGTCCCGTCAGAGGAAAGATAACGCCGATCCGGATCTCATCTTGGGCGCAAGCCAGAGATGTAAAAGAAAACAGCAATAAAAACAAACAAAAACCCTGCAAAAGCTTTTTCATGATACCCTCCTTATGTTATGAGTTAATGAAATAATGCTTTCTTGCCTGTCTTTCCAGAGCGCCTCTGCGTCGTCCATGCCGATCACTTCAAAAAGGACAGTGTCACCCGGCTTCAGGTGGGCCAGACTGTCGATATTCGCTTTGATCACCCGGGCGATCCGTGCGTAACCGCCCATTGTCTGCTCATAGAGCATGATGTTGGGTAGCCCGTCGCCGGGAATCTGCACCGTTCCCGGCAGGATACCCTCGGAAATGATGCTTTTGTCAACCCCCGCGCGAAAGGCCAGCAGTGGACCTTTCAGACGGATGCCCGTCCGGTTGCTGGATGCCGATACGTCATAAACTGTCTTGCTTTTCCTGTCAACGATTGTTTTTTGGGATGAAGCAGAAAAGTAATGAAATTCCGGTCCCTCGGTGATGCGCAGGCGATGGGGGGAGTGCAGCTGGGGAATTGCATTCTCGGAGATCGTACAGAGTGGAAAATCCCGGACGCTATCTATTTCAATCCGATCCCCGCGGGAATCGCGCCTCCCGAAGGCATATCCTGTGATCTCGTTTTCATCCTGCCGCTGAATTGGCAGGAAGCTTTGCACGGATTATCTATTGTCTGCAACGCGGATCACCGTTCCTGCCGACCGGGGCAGGCTTTTCGGTTCGACGAGGCGTAGCGTCGCGTCAATGCCGACCACCGATCTGATCCGCTTCTTCATGAGATTCAGAACGGCCAGTTGCTCCTGGAAGTCTAGGGCAAAGAACTTTTCCGTCACTTCGATCAGCACCTCCAGGGTATCCATGGCGCCCCGGCGCGACACGACGAGTTGATGAGGCGGCCGTTCCTGGGAGATGGTGAAGATGACCTCCTCGATCTGGGAGGGAAAGACATTCACCCCCTTGATGATGAGCATGTCATCGGAGCGGCCCATCGTTTTTTTCATGCGCACCATGGTCCGGCCGCATGGACAGGGCCCATAGTCGAGGCTGGTCAGGTCTCCCGTCCGATAGCGGATCATGGGGAAGGCTTCCTTCGCCAGGGTCGTCAGGACGAGTTCCCCGACGCTGCCGGGGGGCAGGACAGCTCCCGTCTTTGGGTCGATTATTTCCGGCAGAAAGGCGTCTTCGAAGATGTGCATGCCGTTTTTGCACTGACATTCGCCGGCGATCCCCGGTCCCATGACCTCCGAGACGCCGTAATTATCCATGGCCGTAATCGCGAGCCGGTCTTCAATCTCGGCCCGAAGTTTCTCAGACCACGGCTCGCCGCCGAAAAGGCCGACCCGCAGTGTCAAGCCCTTGGCATCGATGCCGTGCCGCTCCATGTAATCCGCCAGGGCCACGGCATAACTCGGGGTGCAGACCAATACGGTCGCCCGGTAATCCTGCAAGATCATGACCTGCTTTTCCGTATTTCCCGTGCTCATGGGGATGACCGACGCCCCGATGGCTTCCGTTCCGTAATGGAGGCCGAAGGCGCCCGTATAGAGGCCGTAGAGAAAGGCAATCTGGACCAGATCGTCCCGGGTTACCCCGGCGGCGGACATAAAGCGGGCCACCAGGTTGGACCATGCGCGGATATCATTTTTCGAATAACCAACGACAATGGGTTTGCTCGTCGTTCCGGAAGAGGAATGAATGCGGACTACCTCACGCAGGGGGACGGCGAACATGCCGTAAGGATAATTCAGGCGCAGATCGTTCTTGGTAGTGAAGGGGAGACGGGTCAAGTCGGAAAGAGATTGAATGTCTTCGGGAATAATGTCAAGTTCAGTGAACGTCTTCCGGTAATAGGTTACATTTTTGTGAACCCGGTTCAAGGTAGCCTGAAGTTTTTCCAATTGGAGCTGCTCCAGATCCTCCCTGGGCATGCATTCATGAAGAGGGTCCCAGATTTTCATTATCTACCTCCCGGTCAATGATTAACGATAAGTCGTTTTCGTTGTCGGCCGTTTATTATCTTTCCCAGATCTCTTTCTTGTCCCGGCCGAGATAAGCCCGCTGGACGTCTTTGTTTTCCATGAGATCGGCGGCCTCGCCCTCGAGAATCACCTTGCCCGTCTCCAGGACGTAGCCGCGGGCGGCCGTTTTCAGCGCCACTCTCGCATTCTGCTCCACCAGCAGGACCGTCGTTTTCTGCTCCCCCGCCAGGTTTTCGATGACCCGGAAGATTTCCTGGACCACCAGGGGGGCGAGCCCCATGGACGGTTCGTCGAGGAGCATGATTTTCGGTTTTGCCATAAGGGCGCGGCCAATGGCAAGCATTTGTTGCTCCCCCCCCGAAAGGGTCCCCGCCAGTTGTTTCCTCCTATCCAGAAGAATCGGAAAGAGGTCGAAGACCATCGCCATCGTTTCTTTGGTCTCTTTTTTACCGCCTCTTTTCCGATAACGCAGATAGGCACCTAATTCGAGGTTGTCCTCCACGGAAAGGGGCTTGAAGACCTGCCTGCCTTCGGGAACCTGGGAAATGCCCCGTTCTACGATGCTGTGGGGCGGAAGCTCGTGAATCGGCGCGCCGGAAAAGAGGATCTGGCCGCTCTTCGGGGGAACGATGCCCGAAATTGTGTTCAGAAGCGTCGTCTTCCCGGCGCCGTTCGCGCCGATGAGGGTAACGATCTCTCCCTCCTGTAGATGGAGGGAGACGTTTTTCAGGGCATGAACCTGACCGTAATAGGTGTTGATATTCTTAATCGTCAGCATAGTTCAGCCGTCGCCTAAATAGGCAGCGATAACTTCAGGATTCTCCTGGATCTCTCGCGGCGTCCCTTCCGCCAGTTTGCGCCCGAGATTTAGGACGACGACGGTGTCGCAGACATCCATAACCAGTTCCATGTCGTGCTCCACAAGGACGACGGTGATTCCCGATCCCTTAATTTTCTTAATGAGTTCGGCCAGAGACATGGTTTCCCGGCTGTTGAGACCTGCCGCCGGTTCGTCCATGAGAATGATCCGTGGTTCCGAGGCCAGGGCGCGGGCAATTTCCAGCAGACGCCCCTTGCCGAAGGGCAGATTTTCCGCCGTTATCTCTGCCAGATCGGCTATCCCTGTATATTCAAGCCATTTCAGCGCCCGGCTGCGAATCGTCTTCTCTTCCCGTCTCTGGCCGGGGAGCTTAAAGGCGCAGGAAAAGATGCCGCTTTTACTCTTCGTGTGGAGGCCGACCATGACATTTTCCAGGACGGTCATGTGTCCGAAGAGTTCCACATTCTGGAAGGTGCGGACCATGCCGAGGCAAACCAGCCTTTCCGGGGGCATCCGGGAGACATTCTGCTCCCCAAGATAGACATTCCCCGCATCCTGGCCGTAAAGGCCCGTGGCGATATTGAAAAGGGTCGTCTTGCCAGCGCCGTTGGGGCCGATGACCCCTGTAATGGTGCAGCCCTCCACGTTGAATGAAACGTCCTCAAGAGCCGTCACGCCTCCGAATTTCTTGGTTATTTTTGTCAGGCTCAGCAACTCAGGCCTCTTTTCTTCTCTTGATTGCCGCGGCCAGGGCTTCGAAGCCGCCGATCAGGCCGCCGGGCATGAACATGGTCATTACAATCAAAAGCAGCCCATAGATAATGATATCAAAATCATGGAAAACCCGCAGAAATTCAGGAAGCAGAGTCAGAATGGCGGCGCCGAGGAAGGAGCCGTAGATGCTGCCCAAACCGCCGATGATCACCATGGTAACGAGTTCCACGGAAAAGTTGAATCCGAATGACGCCGGGGCGATAAAGGTCATGGTATGGGCATAGAGGCTTCCCGCTAAAGCGGAAATGAGGGCGGAGACGGTGAAAATCTGCACCTTGAGGAGCCGTACATTGACCCCCATGACCCGGGCCGCCACTTCGGAATCGTGGATAGCCCGCAGCGCCCGGCCGATTCGGGAGTCGGCCAGGTTAATGGACAAAAGCATCGTCAACAGGGTGAAGACCCAGATCAGGTAATAATTGGTCATGTCGCTGTCGAAGATTAGGGGGCCTAGAGCAAGATTGGGTATCCCGGACATCCCCGAGGGACCTCCCGTCCAATCGACGGTTTCATTAAAAATGATATACACAATAATGCCGAAACCCAGGGTGGCCATAGCCAGATAATGACCCTTCAGTTTCAGGATAGGGAAGCCGATGATGAAGGCGATTACACCTACGCAAAGGGCGGCTGCGACCATTGCCATCCAGGGCTCGATGGCGTAGCGCGTCGTTAGAATTCCTGAAATATAGGCGCCGAGGCCGAAAAAAGCCGCGTGGCCCAGCGAGATCTGGCCGGCAAAACCCAAAAGCAGGTTCAAGGCGACGGCCAGCATGGTGTTGATCCCGATGAAGACGAACACATTCAGGAGGTAATTACCTTGGAGCAGCAACGGCGTGGCCAGAACGGCCAGACAGAAAGCGGCGAAGATAATGATATCCCGTTGTGCTTTTGTCATTGCCACTGTATTCAGACCCTTTCCGTCTCTTTTTTCCCAAAGACCCCCTCGGGCCGGAGAAAGAGGATGATCAGCAAGATGATGAAGGCAA
>JANXZC010000097.1 GCA_025355725.1 Syntrophus sp. (in: bacteria) | reverse complement strand
CGCCTCCTCGAAGGTGGCAACCTCGGTCAGAATACGAACGGCCGCTTCCACAAGGTTCATTGCCAGGGCGGCGCCCGTTCCTTCTCCCAATCGCATGTCGAGATCGAGGAGGGGATTCTTTCCGAGGCAGTCAAGGGCAATACGGTGTCCCTGCTCCTTGCTGCGATGAGAGGCAATCATATAGTCGCAAGCCGGAGGTGAAAGGCGGGCGGCAATCAGCGCCCCTGCCGTGGATATAAAGCCGTCCATGAGAACGGGCTTTTTTATCGACGCACAGCCAAGAATAAGCCCGGCAATTCCACCGATCTCAAACCCTCCGACTTTCGCCAGGACATCCAGGGGATCTTGTGGGTCCGGCCGGTTCCGGGCGATTGCTTTTTCTATGGTTTTAATCTTATGAAGGTGCTGTGCATCATCAATGCCCGTCCCTCTGCCCGTGACGTCGGCAACGGGGGTGCCGCTAAAAATGGCAACGATCGCACTTGATGCGGTGGTATTGCCGATCCCCATATCGCCCGTGCCGAAGAGGTCGGTTGAGGATGCAAGGGAAAGGGCGATCTCGATTCCCGCTTCAAGGGACCGGACTGCCTCATCCCTGGTCATGGCCGGGCCGGATGCGAAGTTTCCCGTTCCCGCCGCAATGCGTTTTGAGATAATCTTGCCATCCCGGGCGAAGTCGCTAAGATCACCGGCAACGCCCATATCCACAACGACAACCCGGGCGCCGACAAGCCTGGTCAAGCTGTTGATTCCTGCTCCTCCGCTGACAAAATTGCGAACCATCTGCGGAGTGACCTCCTGAGGATATTTGCTCACCCCTTCCCGGGTAATCCCGTGATCGCCCGCCATGGTTACAACTGTTTTCCGGGCGACAGGCGGCTTCAGCGAACCTGTCATCCCCGCCAGATCTTCCGCCAGATCCATCAGCCTGCCTAGTGCCCAGTAGGGCATGATGAGTTGTTCCAGCCTCATCCGGGCACGCTTTCGGGCGGCGCTGTCCTGGGGCGTAATCTTTTGGATGGTTGATTCAAGTAGCTTCATAGAAAACTTCCTCCTTCCAGATGTAACGGTAAGTATTGCTTGTCACAAGTGTGACGGCATCCACGTCTTCTTCAATATTATGATTGCAAAGTCCCCAGCCTCAATTGATTTTAAAGGTGGCTATGTTGTTAAATAAAAAAAGGGTTCCGACGGACGCACGGCGTCAGTCGGAACCCTTTACCATCAGATTCCAGATTATTTCAGTTTTCGCAGGTCTTCTGGCTTTCGGGTCGTCAGCTCTTCGCAGTCTTCCCACCGAAGTTGACTCCGGCAGTGACCAGTCATTATCTATTGCGAAGAGCCTCGCCGATTACAGCGGCGGGTCCGCCACGGATTTGCACCGTGTTCCGGTATGCTTAAAACCAATTTGCACTGCCATTTATCTCCAGAATAAGGATAATGTCAACCATTTTGTGCACCGTTTTTTGCTTCCGGGCATCATTACGAGCCTGAGGGTGCCTCATGGTCTTGTTTACATTCGTTTGCATCTTCAAACTTGATCCCTTGGGCAAGCAGTGCTGTGGCCTCGACACCGATTTTTTGGGTCATCCTCTTCGAGAAGAGGCCGAAGATCGGGGCGGCGATGAAGACGATCCATCTGCCCGCTATCCGTTGGGTGATCTTGGCGGCGATCTGGAGACCGATCCGCTGAGCGATTCTCTCGATAACCGGGGCGCTCAGGGCCTTGATGACGAGCCGCACCCCGACCCGGCGCACCAGTTGGTTGCCGATGGCAAGGCCCAGGGCGTTGGCAAAGATGAGCAGGACGATGGACTGGTTGATGGTTCCCAGATTTTTGTAATATTTGGCGATTTTATAGACGAGATTTATCTGCACCTTGGTCACGGCGCCGATTTCGGGCAGAATGGTCGCCAGACCGAAAGGGCCGGGGACGGAACTCAGGGTGGTGCTGACCCAGAAGGACTTCTTCGCTGCCTCCTTGATCATTTCCTCGGGCGTTCCCGTGACGATGACCTCCTCCGGTTTGGGGGCAACCTTCATCAGCAGGTCGAAAAACCAGTGCCCGCTTTTTACGTCCTCAAGCATTTGTTCGGATTTCACAGGGAATTGTCCTCCTACAGCGCCCGTCCGGCTTTGAAGGCCTTTTCTCCGGTGAACGATTCGACCAGCCGCTCATATTTTTCATGGATCATCTTCCGGTCGAAGTCCCAGAATTCCTGGAGCATCTGCTCTAATTCCTCGTCGCTGAAATAGCGCTGGCACTCGTGGAAGAAGGGTTTGTCCTCCTTGGCGATATGGCGGGGATAGAAGGACGCCAGTTCTTTCAGCAGGGCGACGACTTCCATGACAGCCCCCTGATCTCCCTGGACGTAGCGCTCCTTGGCGGCGACGAGCTTCCCCACCGTTTTGCGGGAGTAAATATGTTCCTGGATAAGTTCGTCCATGATCCGGGCGTGTTCGGGAGTCAGCTTCTTTTTTACCAGTTCCCGGAATAGGATGTCTTCCTCCTTCCCATGATGGGTCCGGTCGGCGTAAATACGGATAAAATCTACAGCGGTGTCGATAAAGGCGGGATTTACCTGACGGGTTTTTTCCATCTCTTCGGCTTCTTTGGTCACTACCTGCAGCATTTTCTCGATCAGGCGGTGTTCCCACATCAATGGTCCAATCGGTTTCATGGTTTTCTCCTCCTATTCCCTTCACTCCTATACATAACTATCCGTGTCAAGTGGATTTCCGTCGATCTGTTTGCCAGGTAATGAAGAAGTTTTTCTTTTAACTACTTGTCAGACGGCGGCCCGTCGTTTCCAGGTCCGCCAGCAGCCGCCGGATATCTTCCGTGCGCCTCGGAGTCTGGGAGAGGAGGGCGTCGATGGTGGTCATTTCATCATGGATATAATTGGCCGCCTGTTTTCGCATCTCCTCGATGGCCCTGTTGATCCGTTCTTCCCACTGGGCGGCGAGACGGGAGGTGTTGACATAGACCTGATTGGCAAGCTGATGGGCAAAATGCCGCTCGAAATGGCCGCGAAAAATGGCCATGGGGATAAGAAACCACAGCAGATCAAAATGGAAAAGGAAAACCTGCCCGATGCTGATATCAGGGCGGGCAGGCGGCGTTACTTCAAGCTTCCATTCCGCCGGCGCCATTTTTATGCCCAGGACCCTTTCGATATTGGCGCCCAGGAGGGCGCGGAATGACTCCAGGTAGCGGTCCAGGCCGGCATGGGCCTTCATCATGGTGCCGAAGAAATGTTTGTGTTCCTTTGCGGAAATCTCATCGAGCTCAACGATCATATTCTCCCGGAGCCATTCCTCATAGCGGCGGGTAAGTTTCCACAGGTTCCCCCGCCATTGGGGCATTTCATGCCGTAAGGTATCCACGAGCTTATCGTGAAGCGGCCGTTTGAAGCGGTCGAGATACTTTTCAATATTGGTGCGGGTGTGAATTGACTGATTGCGGGTTATGACGATCAAATCTTCATGGATCTGGGTGTAGTTTCCCTTTTCTCCGAGGATCTGCTCTTTCAAGACCTCCCGGTCCGTATCGGCTTGCCGGGAGGTCTTCAGGGCGATTTCTAAATAGCTCTGACAGCTCTTCGCCAGAGATAAGGCCTTATACTGAAGAATCCGTCCGAATTCCGCATCCCTGTTCGCCGACAGTTTATAGAGGAGTTCCATCTCCATCCGATGCTTGAACTTCTCCACGTTCTCCCGGTTCGAATAGAGGAAGATGGGGAATCCCTGTTTCATCTCCCGCTTCAGAGTGTCCTCGAAGAATTGGACAACCTCCCGCTGCTGGTCGGGTTGCAGGAGATCCGCCTTGGTCAAAAGCAGGACGATGCGCGGCGTGTATTGGAGAAGGTCCCGGATCAGGGCCAGGTCGTGTTCCGAAAGGGGGCGATCAGCGCTGATGGCCAGAATTGCCGCCCCCACCTCGGGCAGCCAGTTTTCCGCGGTCTCCATGTGATACTTGAAGACGCTGCCCAGGCCGGGGGTATCGACAAGACGGAGACCGGCGTAATCCTCCAGTGACGGGAGATCAATATCGACGACGGCGACGTCCTTTTGATTGCCGGGATTTCTGGCCTCCGAGGTGTATTCGACCAGATCGTCCAGGGAAATCTCCGCCTTCGATCCGTCGAAATGGGAGACCACAGCCCGCTCTTTTTCTCCGTGCTGGATGCGGGTAATGACGGTGGTGACGGGAATTACCCCCACGGGTAGGAGACGCCTGCCGATCAGGCTGTTGAGAAAGGAACTCTTCCCTGCCTTGAACTGCCCCAGGATGGCGACGTCGATGAGGGGATTCTTCTGGACCAGGGAACGGCAGACATGGGTGGAACGTTTGAGGGAGAGGACCTGCAGTGTGTCACAGACCTGCTCAACGACATCCAGGATCTGCCCGGAAGCCGTCTGGATCGCATGAACATTCAGGGTCATAGCTTCCATAAAAAAACTCCTCCAGGTTTGCCTCCTGCAGGATCATCAGACTCATGGTCCGATTTTGCTTGTCAATGGATATTTGGTAAGTGTCCCCTCATTGGCCTTGCCCCGCAGCCATTATGTCGTCCACATCGAATTCCTTGGCCTTCTTGAATGGGAACAGGGAATGGAACTTGATCTTCCCCATGGAAGCTTCCAGGTAAAAGCGATTACTGTTGGCAGTCCTGAACGAGATCTTTCGGAGTTGCGGTTTTTCAATAGCGGCATCAATGGCAATATACACGGCTTCCGTGATCACAAGCATTTTGGGTTGGTTCTGGCTGATATAAATACTCGTTTCCCTCTCCAAATCTAAGCGAAAACGGCCGATACACTGGTTCATTAGTTCGCCAAGACTGCTTGAGACCTCATCGGCCGTGTAGTTGCTTGCTATTTCCGCCTCCGGCATCCCCATGCTGATCAAGTATCCCCGATAGATATCCATGGCGGCTTCTTTGGTAAAATTCATGACGACCAGACCCGTAAAATCCCCTCCGAACAGGACAAAGCAACCGATATCCGGTTTCAGACAGGTCTTTTCGACTTCCTGAATCATAGGGGAAAAAGTAACGGCCGAATTTGTTGCCGAGGAAAGGACGGATCGTACGGAATTGCACAAGATGCGGAAGATGTCTTCCGAGTTTACAATGATCATCTCTGCCGGTTTCTTTTCAGTCATGGTAATATCTCCTTTATCATTATAAATCATCAGGTGCTCCAGGAATTCTTTCGTAAGCCGGGTTGCCGCAATTATCTTCCGGGACGGATTGCCCCAGCCAAGGATTCAGATGCAGAATACGATTTCGGATTTCAGGAGCAAACATGAGGTTATGACTGGCATGGTTGATCTGGATTGTCAATCAGAAATAGCCTGGTTATTAATGATGTAGGGGCAGCAGGTTCCGCTGCCGCCTTTCCAACTCCTGTAAATATAAAAAGGGCTTACATGTTTAATGTCATTTTTCTTTTCCCCTCCGCCAGCGTGTATCCAGAATGATCACGCGGCCGTGATCCGTTTCGCTGCGGATCAGGCGGCCGATGCCCTGTTTCATCTTGATGGTGGCGTCATAGCGATACCGGTGATTATATTCCGCCGGAGACATGATCCGCTTGCGGGCTATTTGCAGTGGCTCGGAGGGGCTGGCGTAGGGAATCCTGGTAATGACAACCTGGGTCAGGGTGTCGCCCTTGAAATCCACGCCGTACCAGAAGGTATCGACCCCAAAGAGAACACTCTCTGTTACCTCACGAAACTCGTCACAAAGATCGGCTGTCGAGGCGCCCCGCCGTTGCAGAAGGAGAGGGAATCCCAAGGCCTCGATCTCGTCGCCAAGACGTTCCGTAACCGCTTCAAGGTCGCCATAGCTGGAAAAGAGGACCAGCGTCCGCCCTCGGTTGCGTTGAATCAATTCCGGCAGTATCTTGACCGTAGCAGCGAGCCAGAGTTGTTTGTTGTTGTATCTACCGTTAACGGCCTCAGGATGGACAGTGACCTCCATAACCTCCGGAGGAAAGGGAGAAGCTATCTCGGCGAAACGGAAATCCCGAAAGACGGCATGTTCCTCATCCAGACAGAAAGGACGATCCAGGCCGACGATGCGGCTGAAAGAATCAAAACTTCCGGCATTGCAGATAGTGGCGGCGGTGTAGATAAGCCCTTTTGTATCGCCGTAGAAGTTTTGCCGGATGAGCTCGGATACATCCACGGGGGTGGAATCGATGGACCAGTGTTTGACAAACAGCTCAAAGGCGGCGGTGCGGTTGGATGCCGCCACCATTTTTATCATTTCCTTGAGGCTGCCTGCCTGATCATTAAGTAGATTCCGGGCATTCTTCATTCTTTCCCGGGTGCGACTCTGTATCTTTAAAAGTCGGCAGATGTCATCGTCCTTGAGCCATTGCAGATGCTCCGTAAGGCGCAAAATAATCTCCTCCAGGGACTGAAGATGGGCTTCGATGTGTCCATCCTGGTAAGCGGCATCACTGGGGGGCAGACATTGGACCCCTTGGGCGGCTCCGTTGTTTGCTTTTATCTTTCTCAATGCCCGACCTAATTGTGATATTTCGCCCATGAGATCTTCAATAGCTTTCAGCGCCCCTTCCACATCTCTCTCATTTTCGCCTGCCGACCGTTCTTTGAGCTTACTTAGGGCATTGCGTAGATGGTCCACCGCACCGGTAATATCCCGGGAGCGGATCTCAAGGCCGTAGGCGTTGCGGCAGGCATGTTCGAAATGGTTTGCCTCATCGATGATAAATATCTTGAAGAGTTTGCTGAAGGCAGGATCATACCCCAAGAGGGCCAGTTTGTGATGATTGGTAATCACCAACCGGGCCGCCCGGGCCTCGGAAGCAACAATCTGGGCGGGACATTGCACGTGGGACGCATCGCAGCCGCGCTGCGCGGAGACTTCGCGATGAAGCTCGGTGAGAAACTGACCGCCGTCGAGGGCCTTACGGACCCGCTCCCCGATCCGGTCGCCATCAGTCTCCCGAAAATGGTAAATCAGGTTGACGCAGTATAACCAGGTGAGGAGTGCCGCCCCCCGCCATGATTCATCATAGA
Source organism: Syntrophus sp. (in: bacteria) (assembly GCA_025355725.1). GTDB lineage: Bacteria > Desulfobacterota > Syntrophia > Syntrophales > UBA8958 > UBA8958. Next base: position 14,446 of record JANXZC010000097.1, on the reverse strand, counting down.
CATGGTCCAACTTCCAGGCGCAGAGATAATTTGACTTTCCTTTGAGAAGGGTCACCGTAATTTTCCCGTAAGATTTGATTGTCCTTTTCAGGAAAGCCGCCTCCCGCTCAAGGATTTGGTTCTGAAGGCTTTTGGTATAGGTGGAAATTACGGCCCGGGCTTCGGGATTGCGATCGAGAAACGCGAATATGGGCAGTAAATAGCCCTGGGTCTTGCCTGTACCTGTACCGGCCTCGATAGTCAGGACTGCGGCGTCGTTCAGGGCTTCGGCAACGTGGCGGGCATATCCCGCCTGGCTTGGCCGATAGACGAAATCACGAACTTCCCTGGCGATACCCTTGTAAATGTCCTCCAGAGAGTCAATGTTGATCCGGTGATGGGGAGTAGCAGCAGCGACGGCGCGTCCCTTTCGTCCTTTTGATTCCTTCAGAAAGCCGATCCAGTTTGCCGTGTCGTCGTCCCGGCAGATGCTGAAAAGGTCGCCGAAATAGTTAGAGAGTCGCTCGACTAAATGTAAGAAAACATTCCCGAATAAGGTGTCGCTCTTTGCCAGATAATGACGGAGGGCGGCCGCCCTGGGCAGCTCTTTATCGTCGAGATGGCAACTGCAGATATGGCGAATCAGATCAACAACCAGCTTTGCCGCTTCAGCCGCTGTGAAGGATATCCGTTGCCGCGGCTGGCGGTTGAGGTGTTCCCATAAGAACTTCGGGGAAAAGGAATCAAGGGCGGGAAGAAAGAACTCAAGGGCAACGCCGACATCCACGATCCGCCTCGCTCCGCAGAGTTTCTTCAGGTCCGGGAGGTTGTCCTGTTGCGGCCACGCCAGCACAAAAGGGGCGTCCCCCAAAAAATCACGAAGATCGCGGCTAACGTCATTCACCTCCGGCGCCGTCTCAAGTTCCAGCCGGGACAGATTGGAATGATACCTGTCTCTTGCCGTAAAAAAACGATACCGGACCAGGGATGAAAATGTTTTCCCCGGACTATCGGGTTGAAGAACAATGACCGCCACGGCATATACCCGATTCCCTCCATCGTCTTTGGTACCCGTATGAGCAAAGACGATGGGAATGTCACGAATCTCTCTGTGGTAAGGGTTCAGCATGGCATTTTACTCTCTTGTTTATGTCAAACTTTCAAGACATTGCTTTCGATGGGTCGATGCATAGCGGGTCCGATTTTGCTTGTCAATGGATATTCTGGAAGGTTTCCTTGTTTTGATGCCCCCGTGGCGGCGGTAAGAACAGGGTGAAAGCAACAATTCTCGTCGCTGATTCTTATCCAGTTTAGGCGCGTCGGAGCTGGATTATTGAGCTGCTCTGGAGTTGATCCTTGCCCCCGACGTGCTTTTGTAGCGGTTTACGAATAAGCGTTATTCTGCAACTTCGCAGCAGAATAACGCTTATTCGTAATATCTATTTTAATCATCCAAAACTTCTCGGATCTTCCGTGAGAGATTTTCCAGTTGGAAAGGTTTCTGTAGGAACCCGTTGCATCCGCGATCCATGATTATCTGGGCTTTTCCATTGATGCTGTAACCGCTGGACAAAAGCACCTTGATCCCGGGATTGATCTCGTGAAGACGATCAAAGGTCTCTCCCCCCGATATCCCCGGCATGATCATGTCCAGAATCACCAGATCAACCTCGCTCTTCTTTTCCATGTACAAAGCAAGTGCCTCCTGACCGCTCCCAACCGCATAGACTCTGTATCCCATAGATTCCAGTAGTTCCTTGCTCACTTCCAGGACCATCTTTTCATCATCCACCAGCAGGATCGTCTCCGTGCCCTTAGCGATTGTCCCGGGTGATGTCTTTTCCTTCACCACCTCCTTCTCCGAAGCGGGTAAATAGATGATGAATGTCGTCCCATGACCGGGCTCGCTGTACACATTGATTAAGCCCCCGTGACCCTTGATGATCCCGTAGACCGTCGCCAGTCCCAGACCGGTCCCTCTTCCCATATCTTTCGTCGTGAAAAAGGGATCAAAAATCCTCTCCTGTGTCCTTGCATCCATCCCTGTACCGGTATCGGTCATGGATATCTTCACATATCGTCCCGGCTTGACGGCATAGAAAAACGCTTGTTCATCATCCAGAATAATCTTCTCCGTCTCCAGATAGATCTCCCCGCCCCCCGGCATTGCCTGCCAGGCATTTACATACAGATTCAGGAACACCTGCTCCAACTGCCCCCGATCCGCCTCCACGATCCAGAGGTCTTTCCCGAATTTCCGATAGATGGAGATTTCCTTTTTTGTTCTGCCGAACATGGAGGAGCTCTTTTCAAGGATATCGTTCATATCGGTGGGCTTTACCTCATATCTCCCCCCCCGGGCAAAACCCAACAGTTGCTTGGTTAAATCCGCCCCGCTTTGCACCTGGTCCTCGATCCGTTTGAGCCGTTCATAATTGGGATGGGAGGGATCGATATTCATTAACGACAGGGAAGCATATCCCTGAATCCCCATGAGCAGATTGTTGAAATCATGGGCGATGCCACCGGCCAACGTGCCCAGCGACTCCAGCTTCTGGGCCTGGATAAGCTGGGTTTCGAGTGCAATCTCACGGGTGATGTCGCGATGGATACAAACATAGTTGATAATGTTGCCTGATCTTTCGCGGACAGGCGACATGGTAATATCGACATCAACGAACGTGCCATCTTTCTTCTTGTTGATCCCCTTTCCTGACCAGACTTTACCGCTGATAAGTGTTTCTCGTATGTTCTGATAAAAGATCCTGTCATGCTTGCCACTCTTGAGAAGCCCGGCATGCCAACCAACCATCTCTCCCTTGTCATAACCAAGCATTCTCTCGAATGCCGGATTTGCATACCGAATGATCCAATTTGTGTCTGTTAAATAGATCCCTTCCGCAGCTTGTTCAATCGCCGTTACGAGGCGCAAACGCTCCTCATCCACTCGCTTGAGCTCGGTGACATCAAGAAGCGATGCTACGCTCCTTCTGGTGCCCGGAATCATATCAATTGTCAGGAAGATATTCTTGATATTACCTTTCTGATCCTTGAATTGAAATTCATAGCTTTTAAGAGCAGCTTCTCTATCAATTCTTCGCTGTTTATGACTTGCAATCATTCTGTCAAGGTCTTCTTGAACGACAAAATCTGTCCAGCTTTTTTTGCCCTCCAGTTCATTTTTTGCGTAACCGGATAATTTCTCATATTCGGCGTTGGCAAGAATGATGGTTGTGTTTTCATCTAAAATAACCGTGGCTGTTCCCGTATTCTCAAAAATGGTCCGATACCAGTTTTCCGATTCTTTAAGGGCCTCTTCTGCACGTTTGCGTTCGCTGATATTCCTTACAAAAACCCAGAATCTCGATGGATTGTTATTCTCATCTCGAACAAGATAAGTGGAAAGCTCTACGGGGAATATCGTCCCGTCCTTCCTTATGTATTCCTTTTCATACGGATCCGAATAGCCTCTTTTAAAAACCTGTTCAGTCAGGATTTCTTTTTCCACGACTTGCCACCTGGCTGGCGTAATGTCTGTAAATTTAAGCGAATGGATTTCCTCAGCGGTGTATCCTATAAGGTTTTGAAATGCTGTATTAAATTCGGTAATGTTCTCTTCCATGTCAACCATTGCCGACCCATCACGGAGATTTTCATACAATTCACGGTATTTTTTTTCCGAGGCCAAGTGCTTTCGGCTAATTTCCATTATCTCTGCAGTACGTTCGGCTACTTTCTGTTCGAGGTTTTCAATGGCATCTCTGAGCTGTCGTGCCATAAGATTAAATGATTTGGCCAGTTCCCCGATTTCGTCACGGCGGCCTATCTCGATATCCTGAGACCATTCACCTGATGCGAGAGACTTGGCGGCACGATTTAGTTCCAGAATTGGTTTGGTTATCCTTCTAGAAATCATAAACCCGGCCATGATGGTCAGGATGAGGGCAATCAAACTCAACAGAATGGTATTGCGTTGGCTTTCCTTTATCGATGACATGAAATAGTTTTCGGGAACAATCACGGCGATAAGCCAGTCAATGCCGCGGCCATCATGAAAAGGGGTCAAATGAAGAAAATATCTTTCCCCTCTCATGTCAACGGAGAGTCGCTGTGCCCGGTCAATTCCCGATAAGTTCCCAAACCGCTCTGTTATAGATTGGGAAGCATGCGCGATCAGAGGATTCTCGCTCTCCCGGGCGGCAATGCGTTTTTTGTCCGCCGTGGAAGTCGGATCAGACGTTGAAGTTGCCACCAGCACCCCAGAACGTTCTATGATGAATGTTTGCCCTGATTCACCCATTTTGAGGCTCCGCAAAAACTGATTTATGTGGGAAAAGATAAACGAGCTGCCCAATACCCCTTTCATATTTCCCGCGACGTCGTATAGAGGTTTTGCCGCGGTGATGGTCAGTCCTTCTCCTCCTGCATCGACAAAAACGGGGCTCCATGTTGGTTTTCCCGCCTGGAGCGCTGCCTTATACCATGGCCGGGTTTTATGGTCATAAGATGGGATGGTTCTGCTCACATCAGTACGACGACCACTATCATCACTGTTGAAATAGAATATTTCACCTCCGGTCGGCGTCGCAGTCGCAATGATTTGAAGTGTTCCGTTGGCAAGCCTCCTGGCCCCCCAAAACCCCCCCTCCGCGCTGCCAAGATAGGAGTAACTGATGTACTCAAATGAACGTACCTGGTTCCAGAAATGGACTTCCATCGGAGTTGTTTTCTTCGGATCTATCTGACCGGCTTCTATGGCATTGGCATTGATCTCATTAACCAGATGCGCTCGGTCAAGAAAAAGCATGATGCGGTCCTGTACCTGGGCTGTGATTTTGTCCATCAGTTGCCCGGCCATATTGTCGATGGCTTTCCCACTGTGGTAAAATGAAAAAAGGCCGGTTAGGATGACCGTTATCAGGATGAGGGAAACAAAGGGATAGGTCAGTATCATCTGCAAGGAAGTCCCTGGTCTGCGAAGACCAAGCCATTTGGCAATTCTCGTTGACATCCTTTGCCTCCACCTGCTCCTTGGAAAGGATATATTTTTGTCGCGTGTTGCCTAGCTTCTCAAGTCAAGACACGATAGGTTAAATTTTGTCTTATCTGTTTGCTATCTGCCTTCCGGAAAATGTCATAATATATCAACTATTACCGTCTGAACCCTACACATAGAAAGAGGGTATGTCAATTGGCAAGTACAGGAAGGAGCGGATAGTCTCATAATCCTGAAAAATCAGGCTCGAAATATTGTCCATTTCTTCCGGTATTCTTTATTGTTTAAATGCATTACCATTTCTCCCAGTGAATTTCCCCCTTTTTGTATTTGTCTTTCGGTTTATCCTGTCCGGCAGGAACACCTATGGCGATGACATTCAAAGGAATAACGTCCTGAGGTATGTTGAGAACGGTTCGTACATGCTTCATCCTGTCCGCATATGGATATGCAGCCGTCCATACGCCGCCAAGATCAAGGGCTTCAATGGCCAGCAGGACATTTTCGCCCGCAAGTGATGCATCAATGATTGCCAAATCCTTACTCTTCCCATTTGCCTTATCAGGTTCTGTACAGACGATGATCGCTGCACCTGCCTTGGTCAGCATCTTTGCGTGTGGAAGCCCAGCAGATAGATCATCCAGAGTTTTTCTCTCAGTTATAACGATGAATGACCACGGCTGCATATTAGCTGCTGATGGAGCCGCCATTCCCGCCTTGATGATCTTATCAAGATCAGCTTTGTTCACTGGTGCTCCGGTAAAATTCCTGACACTCTTCCTTGCATGAATTACTGAAAACGTATCCTTCATATTTGCATCCTCCTTCGCATAAACCAATCCTGACATTAGCAAGCACATCAATAAGCTTATTACGATTCTTTTCATAAATCTCACCTCCGATTTTTGTCTGTTTTGCATTGCATGCAAATAATAATTGTTTCTTTACCGGCAAAATCTATTTGATGACCATGGAAGGTCATGCTTCAAGGTCTCCATAAATACAGAAATTGTGTCTCACCAAACCAGTCGAAGCTGTTTCCACCACTAAATACTCCCATGGCGCTGCTTGATTCTGCCGCTGAGCTGGCGTAAATGGTCCCCTTATAGCTACCGGGATGATAATAGGTGATAATCTTTGCATCCGTGACGCCGACTTTTTTCTTCATCTCGGCGATGACATCATCCAGATATCCCACGCGGTCAATGAGTTTTGCGGTCAATGCTTGTTCTGATGAATAAATACGCCCATCAGCCAGCGATTCAATGTCTTTCCGACTTAAGGTATTGCCATGTCTGCTTATAATCGTATCTACGAATTTCTTGTGGAACTGGTTGATTATGGTCTGAACAATCTGCTTTTCTTCCGGTGTGGCAGGTCTGAAGGGCGACAGGATGTCTTTCTTATCTCCTGATTTAATGGTCAGTTCACTCACCCCGATCTTGTTCATCAATCCTTCGATGTTCATTGTCATCATCATCACAGCGAAGCTTCCCGTAATAGATGTTGGATGAGCAGTGATATTATCTGCCGCTGCCGCAATATAATATCCCCCGGAAGTGCCAATGCTCATAATGCATGCATAAACAGGAACTTTTCTTCGGTCCTTGAAACGGACAATGTCATGATGGATGATGTCTGAGGCTGTAATAGTACCTCCTGGCGAATTGATCCGGATGATAACGCCGACGATAGCGGCATCATCTTCGGCCTTCTGCAGAGTCTCGCGAACCTGTGACATTATGGAGGGAGAAGAAGAGCCCAGGAGGCCGCGTTCTTTATCATGCTCAGAAATAAACCCGGTGATGTCCATGAGTAAGATTTTGGCGGTGCCTTTACCTTCAATGACCTGCTCCCGGAGAGGTTCTGGTTTCGGAATAAGAGGTATACTGATTGCGCAGCCGGTTAAAAGAAAGGCCAGTGCAATAAATAGAATTTGAATATTTCGGATTCTGCGGATCGGCATCGCTTTTTCCTGCATTTCTATAGGGGTCATTTTCTGTCTCTCCTTATTTTCTATGCGGCAAGATCTCTCTCAAAATCTATTTTCTGTTCTCCCGCCACAGCATTAAAGCCAGTATGGCCGGAACGATACAGCCGAAAATGCTTAACCATACCGGAACATAAAAACCTGCCGCAATTATCTCAACCTGAAAAATAAGCCTTAGTAGCTGCGCAATGGATATGACGATCAAAAGTAGCACGACAATAGTTGCTACTGGTTTCATCATCAGACTCCCTATCCATGTTCATTGGTCTTATGATTTTTACCGGCAAAATACGGATGGGATTATACTGGGAATATCTGCTGAGGTCAAAAGAAAAAGCCCCTGAATCAGATTCATACAGGGGCTACGATCTGTTATTGAAAAAAAGGGCGGTGTCTAACCAACCACCGCCCTTAACCTTGAGAGAGGCAGGGTTTTCATATTATCCGTTAAGGCTACCTCTCTCGACCACTTCTGCCTTAATGGCAGACCTTATGTGTGTTCAGCGCTGTCAGCCTTTCTTGTAATGATAAGGCGTGCACATGGGGTCGATCCAACCCTTGTATACTTTCTTTTCCTTTTTCATGATCCTTGCCTCCTCTCTCTTAAGTTAAGAATCGTTATCGTTGTTTCGTCTCCTGACCTACCTGGTTTCAAACGGGGTGCACATGGGGTCCAACCAGGCCTTGCCAGCTTTCTTTGCGAACTTTTCTTCTTTTTTGGCTCCTGTCTTCTTCATGGTCGTTGTCTCCTCTCTCTTCTGATGTGGTTTATAATCCTTTGAGACCTGCCATATGGTGACGGCTGGTCCTGTTTCGCTCTATTGTTTTTCCCAGGATGTCTCTCTGAGGATTGAACTCGATTTTTTCGTTGATGGTTGTCATGGTCTTTATGTCTCCTTTCCCTTTCTTTCGGCCCTAAGATAATCCCGGAAGCTATTTTAAACAATCAGGGGAATGATGAATATGGGATGAGAAAAGGGCGTTTATGTGGGTCAGGATATTTGCTGTAGGAGATCAGTCTTTGTCCTATGAAATGGGGGAATGGCGGCAGAGATTCGATTGTCCGTTCTCAAAAACCAGTTTCCATCATTTCGTTAAGCTGTTTTTAAAACAACAATGAAAAAGCTCTCTTCATTCATCCTTAATCAGCGGGTTATTCTATTTAAATTCACTTCACGCCCACGGAGACCGGAAGTGCAGCCGGCGGCGTGACCGCAGCACCGGACAACCTGGTAACCATTGCCTTCACCGACGCCATTTGGGGGCCGGATTTCTGGGCGAAGTTCGAGCTGTCATAGCCCCACCAATCCCAGCAACCGTTGGGGGCGGCAGTGCTCGTTTGCGGGTATAGCACAACGATGTTGTTGGTATCTGCCCAACGGTTGTAGCCGGCATGGCGCACAAATTGCTGGTCAAGCGTGGCTGTATTCTGCTTGCAGCCGTGGAAAACGACATGCAGCTTGCAGGTGGCGCCTGTCGCGCATGCCTGCGGTACGTACACCCAACCTGTCTTAGCCATGCCGTGTCCGGAGACGAAGGCAGTTTGATCGAATTCTCTAAGGCTGCCCGACAGTGTGCCGTTGTTGCGTGCGTTCAGGCGGCCGTGCAGGTGCTTGAGCATTTCGCCGGCGAGGTCGAAATCGCAATCGTTGATGAAGGGCGAAGCTGTGGTTGCGCAACTGCCGCCAAAATCGTCGGTGATCATCGCATGGCCGGATGGGAGGTTGTTCTTGTAGAAGATGTTCGCGGGCGGCACAAAGCTCTGGTAATACTCCTGGAGGTCGTTCATTACGGCAGGTTTCACCGTGTTGTCGGCTGAGCCGGAGAACAGGTACACCTTGGAAGTGTTGAGGTTGCTTACCGGATCGATGCGATTGTCGGCAGCCCAGTCGTTGGTGATGTTCACGAGCGACGGGATCGGGATGCCGCTGCTGTGCGCCATGCAGCGGCCGATGGCATTGGCAGCGGATCCTTCGGCGCAATAAAAGGGCCCGCCGGCTACAACCCCGGCGCCACGCTTGAAGGTGGATGAGTAGGCAACATGAACCTGCACAGCCATGAATCCGCCGGAGGACAGGCCGGAGACGCTTACCTCGGATGGGTCGATGGAGAGTGCCGGCAATTGAGTGGCCAATGGTGTGGTGCCGCAAGCGGCAACGAGGGCAAGGGCAATGAGGACACCGAGCAGTCTTAATCTAATGTTCATGTTTGTCTCCTTCTTGTTGGGGTTGGGAGAGCAAGGCCCCCGGCAACCCGATTAGGGCAATACCTAATTGCTTTTGTTTTTACTTGTCAATCAATATTATGCGTTGCGAAGCTCAATCCAGCCGTTTGTGGAAGCGCAGGACGGCGGCGGTAAAGACCGCCAGGCCCAGGATGGTCAGGGCGGTATACTGGGGCCAGAGGACGTCCAGCCCCACGCCTTTGAGGAAGATGCCCCGGATGATCACGAGGATGTAGCGAAAGGGATTCAGGTAAGTCAGCCATTGGACGACGACGGGCATATTGGCGATGGGAAAGACGAACCCGGAAAGGAGAAACGACGGCTGGATGAAGAAAAAGGTCGTCATCATGGCCTGCTGTTGAGTGGCGGAGATGGTCGAGATGAACAGGCCGATCCCCATCGTGCTGATGAGAAACAGGCAGATGGCGAGGAAAAACAGGGGCAGGCTTCCCCTGATGGGCAACTCGAACCAGTAAACGGCAAGGATGGTCACGATAACCATCTGGATAAGGGAGATGATGATGTAGGGGATGGTTTTCCCCATGATCAGTTCATAAGGCTTCATGGGCGTCACGATAAGCTGCTCCATCGTTCCCCCCTCCTTTTCCTTGATGACGGCCATGGAGGTAAAGAGCAGCGAGATAAGCATGACGACAAAGGCGACGATCCCGGGAACGAAGAAATGCCGGCTGTAGAGATTGGGATTGTACCAGGTCCGGAGGCGGGCGTCGATGCGCCCGTAGGTCATCTGGACCGAGTAGATGTCCCGGAGGAACTGGCGATTCAGGCGTTCTAGGACCGTCATGACATAGGAGACCCGGATCGCCGTCATGTTGCTCACCGTGCCGTCGGCGAGGATCTGGATTTCCGCCGTTTCCCCCCGGCGGATCTTCCGGGCGAGGTCGGGACCGATCTTGATGCCGATGTCCACTTTCCCCCGCAGGAGCAGCTCTTCCATCGCCTTGGGATCATCGACTACATTGGTGATCTGAAACATGCGGTTGGCGCTGAAGGTATCGATAATCGTCCGGCTTTCCACGGTGCGGGAGTGATCGAGGAGGGCGACGCGGATGCTGGTGATGTCAAAATTTACCACATAGCCGAAAATCAGGATCTGAATAAGAGGGGCCATAATCAGGATGGGGCGGTTCCGCTTGTCCCGGAAGAGTTGAATGAATTCTTTACGGACGAGTTCCCGTATTCGCAGGAAGCTCATCTTACATTCCCTCCCGCTTCAGGACGATGACATTGAGAACGGCAAGGATTGCGGCCATAACGAAAAGGACGGCGAAATTCGGCCAAAGATAGGTGATATCAAGGTTCTTCATGTAAATGCCCTTGAGGATGTCGATAAAGTACTTCGCCGGAACGATGTAGGTAATGGTCTGGATCACCGGGGGCATGTTCAGGACGGGAAAGACGAAGTCCGACAGGAGCATGGAGGGGAGAAAGGTAACCAGGGGCGAGATCTGATTGGCGACGAGTTGCGATTTTGTGGCTGAGGAGATGAGAAGACCTAGGGTGATGGCGACGGCCAGATAGAGGGACGAAGCGGTGATCATGAGCCAGAAATTTGCCTTCATGACGATTCCGAAGAGAACCTGTCCCATGAGGACGGCGATGAGGACATCGGCCAGGGTGATAAAAAAATAGGGGATGGCCTTGCCGATGATAAATTCTCCGGCGCTTATGGGGAGGGACCTGATCGTCTCCATGGTCCCGTTTTCATACTCCCGGGCGATGACCAGGGACGTCAGCATCGCCCCGACAATCATGATGATGACGGCAATGATGCCGGGGACAATGAAGTTTCTGCTCTCCAGGTCTTCGTTGAACCAGATGCGGATACGGCCCTCCAGGGGCGGTTTCATCTGTTCCATTCCTTGGCGATTCAGGAAATTGTGGAGATATCTGGTATTTTCCCTCTCCAGGAAGGCGGTGATATAACCAGCGGAGATATTGGCGAAATTAGGATCGCTGCCGTCGATGAGGACCTGCAGCGGCGCCTCCCGGTCGGCCTGGATGTTTCTCGTCCAGTCCGGGGGGATGACGAGGGCCAGGGTTGTCCAGCCGTGATCGAGCCAATCGGCTGCCTCCCCGGAGTTCTTCAGGTAGGCGACGACTTGGAAATAAGGGGAGGCGTCCAGGCGGCGGACAAGGTCCCGGCTCTGCCTGGTCCCGTCGTAATCCACAATTACGGTCTGGACGTTTTCCACATCCAGGCTCAGGGCGTAGCCGAAGAGCAGGATCAGGATCAGGGGGATGGCGAAAGCTAGGTAAAGGCTCCGGTAATCCCTGATCAGGTGATAGAATTCCTTGCGGGTAATGGCGCCGATCTTCCGTAAGTTCATTTTTTAGTTTTTCATCAAGGTAATAAATGCGTCATTAAGGTCTGCATTCTGCGTGTCCGGACAGGCCTGACTGATGATCTCGTCCGGGCTTCCCGCCGCGACGATTGATCCCTGGTTGATCATGACGATCCGCTCGCAGTGGCGGGCTTCATCCATATAATGGGTAGTAACGAAAATAGTGATGCCCTGGGAGGCCAACTGGCGGATAAAGTCCCAGAAATGTTGCCTTGTCAGGGGATCAACGCCGGATGTCGGCTCGTCCAGGAAAAGAATATCCGGTTTGTGCAACAGGGCGCACCCGAGGGCGAGGCGCTGGCGCCAGCCCTGGGGCAGTTCTCGGGTCAGGCGGTCCCGGACGTCGCCCAGTTGGGTCATGTCCAGAACCCAGGAGATCCGCTCCGCCCAGAGGGTCGGCGAGACATTATATATGCCGAGATAAAAGCGGATATTTTCAAAGGGACTGAGATCCTCGTAAAGGGAGAATTTCTGGGACATATAGCCGATAGATTGTTTGATTTCCTCAGGCTGCCTGAAGATGTCATAGCCGGCCACTGTTCCCTGACCGGATGTGGGGGTGAGGATGCCACAGAGCATGCGGATCGTCGTCGATTTGCCGGAGCCGTTGGAACCCAGAAACCCGAAAATTTCTCCTTTCCGGACGCTGAAGGTCACCTTGTTGACGGCGACAAACTTGCCGAAGCGTTTCTCCAGGTCCTGTACCTGGATGGCGTCGTTATTGGTTGATTGCATGATGCCTGAATGTATCCCTGGCGATATCCTGATCCGCCTCCTGAAGACGACTGATCATGGCTGCCTCCAGGGTAGGGAAGGAGGACCGGATTGCCGCCGGTGTCGCAATATCAATTACTTGTGCCTTGTGCATCATTGCTAGATTATTGCATTTTTCTCCTTCATCAAGATAAGCGGTGGAAACGATAATCGTCATCCCGACCCGGCGCATTTCATCCAGAATATCCCAGAATTCCTGCCGGGAGACGGGATCGACGCCGTTGGTCGGCTCGTCGAGGATCAGGAGGCTTGGCTCATGAATCAAGACGCAAGCCAGCCCCAATTTCTGTTTCATTCCTCCGGAGAGGGCTCCTGCCGGCCGATCGGTAAAGGGCAGCAGATTGGAGAATCCCAGATATTTTTCCCGCCTCTTTGCCCGTTCCCCCCGGGGAATACCGAAGATGTCCATGAAGAATTGGAGATTCTCATCCACCGTCAGATCCGGATAAAGTCCGAAACGCTGGGGCATATAACCGATTAGATCCTTTACTTTCCTCTTATCGGATACGACGTCCATGCCGGTGATGAGGATCTTACCCGCCGTGGGCTTGATCATCGTGGCGACCATTCTGAGGAGGGTGGATTTGCCTGCCCCATCGGAGCCGACGAGGCCGAATATCTCTCCCTTTTCGATCTCCATGGATACATCCCGGACGGCCTCGACTTCTCCGAAGCGCATGGAGACATGATCGATTGCTACGAAAGGGGAAGATGCCTGTTCTGGTTTCATAGGGGTGCTGTCTCCGCTTATTTCAGCGAGGCGTCGGCAGGCATACCGGTCTTTAACTCGTAGCCCGGATTCGGGATAGAGACCTTCACAAGGTAAACGAGCTTCACCCGCTCCTTTTGTGTCTGGATGATCTTGGGGGTGAATTCAGCCTCCGATGAAATCCAGCTTATTTTACCGTTTAGGGGCTGCATTTCAGTATTGCTGGAGTCAATAAGGACCTTTACCTGGTTGCCTAATTTCACCTTTGGCAATTGTGCCCCCGATACGTATACCTTAAGTTCCAGGCTCGACAGATCAGCCATTTTCAAGATTGGCTTTCCGGGTGTTGCCAATTCTCCGGTTTCAAGATAAGTCTCAAGAACGGTTCCATTGATGGGACTTTTAATCCGGCATTTGGTAAGCTGTTCGTCCAACAAATCCATTTGCCGTTTGATGACTTCCATTTCGCTGCCAATCAATTGGAATTGAGTATTGGTACTCGTAATCTGTTTGTCGATCACGTTGACTTGCCCATTGATATCGTCCATCTGTTGCTGTGTGGCAGCCTGGTCAGCAAACATTTTTGAGATACGCTTTTGTGTGGTGAGCACATTGTTCTTTTGCTCTTTCAGCACGTTGATCTGGGCTGTTACATTTTGTTTTTTTGTTTCACTAGCCGATAGTTGTGCCAATGTCTGTTGTTTCTTCAGGAGGAGTTCGGTCGTATCGATCACTGCGATGTTTTGACCGACTTCAATTTTGTCTCCTTGTTTTACTTGCATGGACAACAGTTTCCCTGCTGCTTCTGATGACACAATGGTTTCTGTCACCTCGAAATTTCCGTAGGCATCTGATGTTGTTTCTGCATTTTTGCAAGCTCCCAGCAGTAGCGCTGATAGTGCAATGATTTGTATTTTTTTCATCTTGATATGGTTTTTTTCTGATTGATTATTGGTTTCCTCTGATGTTCCCCAGTTTTACCTGAGCCTCTTTTAATTGTATCTTGTGGGTTTCCACCGTTAGCTTAGCCGATGTTTCGGCATTCAGGTCCTGAATATAGTCGGCTGTGGTGATAGTCCCATTCTCCAATTTTGAGGCAGAGACTTTGGTGATCCGTTCCAGTAACACAATCAGGGCCTGGTCTGTTTTCAGAAGTTCGGTCAGTTGACTGATTTGTTTGTTTTGCTGGTCTGTAGCCAAATCAATGCCACGAACAAAGTTGTCCTGCTTGGTTTGAACTATTTCCTGTTGCAGTTTGATGACCTGTCGTTGCCTTGAAGTGTTTTTCCAATCCAGCACATTCCAGTTGAATCCAAGGCCAACCAGATAATAGGTATCGAATTGATTGTTAAGCATATTCAATCCTGGTCTGCCATAGCCAGCCTGACCAAAACTGAAGAGCTTAGGA
>JANXZC010000063.1 GCA_025355725.1 Syntrophus sp. (in: bacteria) | reverse complement strand
CAGTATTTATAATATTTTTGCTGTCAAAGAGCTTTTTTCTCGTTTTTTGCACTTATTAGGCAAATTTTCAAACACAGCACCAGTGAACTCGCCCTACGTTCTCTGCACTGCTGCATGACTTTTTACGAGGGCATCAAAGTTGGGAGTTTCGTTAAACGGTGCTTGGTTTACATATTCCCATGAAGTCAATAATCTTGTCATGGGTACCGGAGAAGATTCGAATTTTTGCAAGAGATCTGGGGGTACGTTCTTCTTAAAAGCTTTAAGAATAGTATCTGATGTAAAAGAAGTCACTGTAGAGGCTAAAAATGAATTTACAAATTCTTGGAAAGAGCACTTTAATGTATGGATATTCTTATGCTGCAAGATTTCAGCATCGATATCTTCAGAAAATGGGTCTATCCGATACGATTGGGGGAGGCTTGAAGGGTAAAATTCTTCAAGCGTTTCTGCTAACAAGGTTTCCCAATTGGGATCCGTATTAGAATAGCCAATGTATAATATCGATGCAGTTGCCATATCATTTTTGAGAGCATTAAAAAGCATTTTTCTCTTTTCGCGAAACCTAGCATAATCCGATTTTGTAATTATAATGTTAGGAGTAGCTCCAGAAAGCAAATATCCGTGTATGTGAAATATCGGCACATCAATGATAGGTTGAAAATGACGTAGGTCTGATGTGATAGAAAAAGAAATCGGATTTTGAAGAGTCGTCGCACAAAGTTGGTAAGTTCGCTCAATGCAATTGTCATAATTGGTTGTATAAATAGATTTCCAATGAACTGATGTAATCCACTTGAATATTTCATCCGGATTCAGTGCATTGAGCTTTGAAGATATAAATGCTTCGAGTTCTTTGCGACCTTTTCTTATCTCTACTATTTCAGCTATTTGCGATAGTTTATAATTGGGCTGATAGGGGATTGAAAATTTATCACATAATAATTCACACAATTCTGAGCCTGTTGGCGCACAACTATCATCGTTCGACTTAAAGTGGCAACCAACGCCAGCCCCAACAAAAAGGACACAGTTTTGTGTTTCGATTGCATTGCGTAGCCCAAGAGGAATGTCAACCATTCAATATCCCTTGATAACATCTTGGTTAGATAACAATTGGCGCGAATAGAGAAGCGCGCTTTACCTCATTTAAAATCCAATATCACTTTTAGGTAAACCGCTAACTTAATATATGTTCTGCACAAAGAGTGATAATTGTCAAGATAGCATTTCGAGCTTTAATGAATGCCATTCGAATTGATGCATATCAGTCAAGACAGAGACACGCTTTCTTTCAGGAAGGAGTTCACACCTCTTATAACTCGAGTATATTGCCCAAAATTATTGCAGTTATCAACCGGAACTTGGTGAATTTCCTCGTCCTGCCTTCGCAGCAATGTTTTCAAATTGACTGATCTGAACGGACCCATCGGGAAATGTGGCGATGATCTCCAAGTCGCCTCCCATGGCTTTGATAAAGTTTCTTAATGTGCTGATATACATATCTGTCCGTTTTTCAAGTTTTGATACAGCAGCTTGCTTGACAGACAATGTTTGCGCCAGTTGTTCCTGACTTAAATTCCTGGCATGACGCAATTCCTGCAAAGGCATTGCATTAATAAGGGACTTCGTCTTTTCCGCCGCTTTTTTTCTTGCTGCGGGTTTCATTTTTTCTCTCAGTATAGAGTACGGTTTGCTCATAATGCTCCCCCTTATTCATCTCTTAAAGACTTTAAATGTTCCTCATAAATTCTTTCAGCCAATGGGACGTATTTTTCGTACCAACGCTTACCGCCAGTCTTTCTGCCGCCAATAAGTAGGATAGCCGCTCTACGGGGATCAAAGGCATAAAGGATTCTATACGGTTTACCTTGATGCTGAATTCTTAACTCCCTTATTGCGCCGTACTTAGCCCCTTTGACATCCGAACTGTAGGGATACGGCAGATGAGGCCCCTTTTCTTCCAACAAACCGACAGCCGCGTCAATTTCGATCTGTGCTTCCTCATCCAGACCAACCCACCATGTTTCAAATTCGTCGGTATATTCAACATCCCATGCCATAGAAGGAATATAACCTCCATGGAATACTAAGTCAACATTTTTTCACATTGATGAATTCCATTCGAAAGGATGGATGCCCGTTAAAATGACGGGACGCTTGAGTACAGGAAGCTCATGTGAACATACACTGCCGTTATGCTTACTGTTTTCCTGAAGCATGTTTCCATCAGTATTCAGTGTCCAACTTCAGTTTATATCCTGCTCAGAAAGCTAAGAACCGGATCAAGTTCCTTATAACAGGCTCCTTTCATACATGGACAAGTTCTTAAATTTGTGTAAGCCTTCTATGACCGATGGCCTTTTCCACTCAACGTTTCCAAATGGTTAGATGGCGGTATGCGGAGATCGTCGATAACCATTGCCGCATCGAATTGTGTCAACCGCTTTATTGCCCGTTTTTTGCTGTCTCAGGAACTCTCCTTCCTTCAATGATCATCACATGACTCTTGCCGCTTTCGAAATGCTAAAACAATATCAAAAAAATCCCGGCAACATAATTATGCTTCTTTCCGCTTCTTTATCGCCAGAGCGGCCATCAACCCTTTCTCGCGGATAACCTTGAAGGCCAGGCCCTTATCTGTCTGGCGGTAGAAACGTTTGGCGTATTTCTTGAGCATTTTTTTGTCTATCTCAAAGCCCAGGCCGGGGCGTGTAAAGGGCGCGAGCATAGCTTTTTTGTCGGGAATAATTGGTGCGATGAGACCATCGCGAAACTCCGGTACCCAGGAGGGCTCCTCCAACGGGTATTCCAGCGGGTGGTTATTTCCCTTGTCGGCGAGCATCAGATTCCAGTTGATGTAGAAGCCGATGCCGTTGGTCCAGGTGTGAGGCGAATACTCGCGATTGTACTGGTGGCAGGCATCAATGACCTGTTTGACCTGCGAGATGCCCCCGGCAAAAACGGCGTCAGGCTGGTAAACGTGGAAACAGTCCTTCTCAAACATGATCTTTATTTCATCCCAGCCGTGATTAAGCTCAGCGCCTGAGATCTTGACAGGGGATACCTTCTTGAGTGCTGCCAGGCCATCGTAATCGTGCCAGTCCAGCGGTTCTTCCAGCCATTCTATCTTGTTATCGGCACAAGCCTTGGCATAATCCGTGGCACGCTTTAGGTCCCAGGCAGGTATGCGGTCCACAATGGAGACCAGCCATCCCTGGTTGGCGTCCACTCCCAGGATAGGACCGTCGCCCACTCCCTTTCTGACCTCTTCAATGAGCCGGACATCGTCCTTGAATTCTCTGGCCTTGACCCTCAGTTTGAAAGTCGTAAAACCGCGTTCCTTCATAGCAAGAAGTTCCTCCACGCGCTGTGCAGGTTCGTGCAATTCGCCGAAGGAGCAGTAGGCCTCGATAGGCCTGGCTTCCCCTCCCAGCAATTCGTAGACCGGCTTGCCCTTGGCCTTGCCGATGATGTCCCAGCAGGCCGGCTCTATCCAGTAGTTCAGCCACCCCAGGAAACCGGCCTGCTTCAGCAAGCTCTGGATGCGGTCAATATCCATGGGGTCGGCGCCGATGATGTATCCCCCCAGCAGTTCGCCCACTCCCTGCCTTTCCTCACCCATGGCGATGCCGGCTGACCAGCCTTCGATACCTTCGTCCGTGCTCAGCCTGACAAGTGTGAAGCGATTATGTGTCTGTGGGTAGCCGGGTATCCAAGTTGGCCAGAAGGTATGTTTGAGCGGGATATGGACGTGGTAAAGTTCAATCTCATTTATTTTCAAAGCGTTCCCTCCTCGGTCCGTTTACCAATCATTTCCTATTCAGAGTAAGGTGGTTCCCCTTTGATGGAATTTGCCAATTCCAAGGTCTTTTTCACTTGATCCCTCGTTCCCCTGAAAACGATCCAAGATGCACCCTCCGCGCCACTGATCCCCCCTGCACTGGACTGAAAGGCAGTTGCTCCCGTTAGTATTTTAATGGCTTCCAACTCCGTGACGATCTCGCCCGTGAGGAGCCACATGGAGGGAACAAGGTGACCGGGAAATGACGATGACGAACTGCCTGAGGGGGCAGGCAACAATTCAATCGGTTCGCGCATCTTCAATGTCAGATCCACTACATCCCCTGCGACCAGCTTCTCAAGGCCGACTGGAATGACGAGGTGAACCTTGCGTGCCACTATGAAGGGCATGGTTATCCCTGTCGTTCCCCCTGACGGGTCCAGAATATTAACCGCCGCTATCCTGTTCTTGTAGTCCAGGGCATTCGCCCCCTTGATGACAACGTCGCCAGCTTTCAGCTTCTTCGCAGCATCGGCAAGCGTTATATCAACTACCTTGCCTTTCTCCAGAATGAGGTGATTAACAGGTTTCGCCTTGGGCAGGTATTTGGCCCCTTTCTCGGGTTCAATTCTTCCCGTCACAAATGCTGCATGGTCGGTTTTCTTCCCGGTAATCTCCTCTGCCACGTAAGCATTGGTTGTCCCTTTGATGATGATGACGATGCCGTTTGCAAGGGCATTCTTCACGATCGGCATCTGTGCCACAGCCTTGCCGATCAGCCTCTTGGATTCGGCTACAGTCAGAATCGTCCCGCTCTGGACAATTTTAGTTGGTTCCGCCGCGAACGAGATCCCTGAAAATAGCAATGGTCCGCCAATGGCAACCACGACTAAAAAGATAACCACTCTCAATACTTTTTTCATGATGTGTTCCTCCTTTCGTTGTTAGATTCGCTTTGTCTTAATGTTACGCACCGCATTTACCAAAACCGCATGAACAGCTGCCCTCCGACTCTTTTACCACATTTAAAGTTGGATTCTGTCATTTTTGAGGGCTCCCGTCAGCTATAATTCTCATTTTGTTTATTTCCGATCGAAAGTTCTTCCGCAAGGATTGAGGTAAAGAAGAAGATAAGAAGGATTGCTATGACCGATGATACAAGATGGGCAAGTTTCCTCTTTTTCATAATGCGCTCTCCGCTCTTAAAAGTCACCCCTGCGCCGCCAGATGCGGTTCACCGGACCGCGCAGCAGTAGGTAGGGTATGACCGCCAGGGTAAAGGATGCGATCAGGGCCTCGTCGGGATAAATCGCGGGGAGGGCAAGGTGCTGGTAGACAAGGTCGATGATGACGGCCAGCAGGAACACTCGCGAGACGGATTTCCATCCTTCATAAAGCAATTCCCCCCGCTGCAGGGGATTTGTTATCAGCTCCCGCAGGTATGGGGTGCGGCCCGCGATTGAGTCCCGGCGTCCGTCCCGGAGGGCATAGATAACGGCTACAGCCGGTTGCATGTAGAGCCGGAACTCCAGCGGACCGGTCAAGCGGCCCAGCAGATCCGCCCCGGTGCGGGCAAGGATATCTTCCATGGCAAAGGGGTGCTATCCTCTCAAAAAAACCACCTACAGTTTTAAGTCCATACAAGGATAAAAACATTTATCTCCTGCATACATGATGGATACTAATAGGCAAAACTTTCGCTTCGGTCAAGGACAATGTTCCTTGCGATTATCCTTGACAAATTGCCCCCGATATTTAATGTCGGGAACAAACAGGCAGAGATAAGAATTATATATCGTAAATTCTTTGTCACATCGACTTAAGGGGGATACCTCTCTGAATAGACACAACGATAAAAAGAGTAGGAGGCTTGGAGATGCTTAAAAAAAGGAACGGTTTATATCTACTCGAACTGATATTGGCCGTCGCAGGACTTCTGGGAGGCTGTGTCGCCACTATGTTCGTGGCCGCGGAAACGGTGGTGTACTTGAATACCGACCGCCAGACGACGGCTACGGTGAATCTGGACGCCGATGCGGATAAGGTCTATCAGAAAGCGCTGAACATGATCAATAATAATCCGAAATTGCTAATCACGCGTCAAGCTGATGCCAGTCGTTACGTTGAATTTTCCGAGGTAGAGAAATCGGCCAGCTTGAGAATCATCCCCATTTCCGATCATGCCTGTCAGCTTACAATTACCTCGGCCAGCCCGGTCGTTAAACAGAGCACCACGAATATGGTATTGATGGCCGTGGAAAGGATGTGCAAGGAATTGAATATAACTTGCCGGGTTGTTGATAAGTGAAAGGGGGCTGCATCTTCCAGCGGGAAAGACGGACGGGGACTGTCGTGTTGAAAACGGCCCCGACCTGAGCACCTTCCTGCCGCACCAATTCGTCAAATCATCGCCATAAGAAAACATCCCCGGTCAAAAAACGTCAAATATTGGAACATTAACCATGAATTTGCAGCTGTTATTACTTTCCCCATTGCCCATCCTTTTTCTTGACACGCCCCAAGCCTTTCCCTATACTCGCCGCAAAAAAATGCAGTGAGGAAAGATGGCCCATCGCATTGAAATCGGTTTTAAGGAAGGGCTCCGGGATGCCCTCGGCGCAAAGATCAAACGGCGGATCAACGAACATCTCCATATCCCCATAGACGACGTAAAAACCGTTGAAGTGTACACAATCGACGGCTCTTTTTCTCGTGAAGAGCTGACAAAAGTAGCTGCCGGTCCCCTTTCGGATGCCGTCATTCAACACTATGTCATCGACGGTGGCCTGGCGGATAACTTCGACTGGCTGATCGAGGTGGGCTTCCGCCCCGGCGTTACCGACAATGTGGGCAAGACGGCCCGGGAAGCCATGGAACTCATCCTCGGGAAATCGCCGGAGCGCCCCTTCAACGTCCACACCTCCCGGCAGTATCTCCTCCGGGGGACCCTGGGCCGTAAGGAAGCGGAACGAATTGCCGCCAATCTCCTCGCCAACGACCTTATTGAGCGCTATGAAGTGATCCCTCGCCGGGATTGGGATACAGGCAAGGGGATGGCCCCCTTTGTACCCCGGGTGACCGGGGCGGAACAAATCAGGACTGAGGAGATCGACCTGGATGTCAATGAAGAGACGCTCTCAGCAATCAGCAACGAAAGGGTTCTGGCCCTGACCCTGGAAGAGATGCAGATCCTCCGGAATTATCTTCGCGATCCCGCTGTCCGGGAGGAAAGAAAAAAGGTCGGCCTCGGCGCCATGATTACGGATGGAGAGTTGGAATGTCTGGCCCAGACCTGGTCGGAACACTGCAAGCACAAGATATTCAATGCCATCATCATCTATGACGGTGGCAACGGTCATACGGAGACCATCGATTCTCTTTTTAAGACCTGCATCAAGGGATCGACGCAGCAGATCCGGGAGAAAATGGGAGCAAAGGACTGGTGTCTGTCCGTCTTCGTGGACAATGCCGGCGTCATCCGCTTTAACGAAAACTATAGCCTCGTTTTCAAAGTGGAAACCCATAATTCGCCATCGGCCCTGGATCCCTACGGCGGCGCCCTGACCGGTATTGTCGGGGTCAACCGGGACCCCTTCGGAACAGGTTACGGAGCCAAACTGATCTTCAACACCGATGTATTCTGTTTCGCCCCGCCGGACTACGACAAAGCGCTTCCGAAAAGGATTCTCCATCCCCGGCGGATCTATGAAGGGGTCCGGGAGGGTGTGGAACACGGAGGTAACAAGAGCGGCATCCCCACCATTAACGGCTGCCTCGTCTTTGATGAACGATTTCTGGGGAAACCCCTGGTCTATTGCGGTACGGGGGGGATCATGCCCGCCATGATCCAGGGGAAACCCACTCATACCAAGGAAATTTGCCCCGGAGACCTGATTGTCATGACGGGAGGACGGATCGGTAAGGATGGAATCCACGGGGCCACCTTTTCTTCCGAGGAACTTCATGAAGGCTCCCCGGTCACAGCGGTCCAGATCGGGGACCCCATCACCCAGAAAAAGATGACCGATTTTCTTCTCAAGGCCAGGGATTCGGGGCTATACCGTTGCATCACCGATAACGGCGCCGGCGGCCTGTCCTCATCGGTGGGGGAAACGGCGCAGCTCTCCGGCGGCTGCGACCTGGATCTCAAGTGCGCCCCCCTGAAGTATCCCGGTTTGAACCCCTGGGAGATTCTCATTTCCGAATCCCAGGAAAGGATGACCTTGGCTATTGACCCGGTCAGGATTGACGCCTTTCTCGCCCTGGCCGCAAAGATGGACGTCGAAGCCACAGTTTTGGGCAAATACACGGATTCCGGGTTTTT
>JANXZC010000050.1 GCA_025355725.1 Syntrophus sp. (in: bacteria) | reverse complement strand
CTTGGACCTCGCCTATATTCTTCAATGTGAAAGAACGATGATAAGAACCGTTGCGATGCTTTTCGTTGCCGTCAACCCGAACATAGGCCTCTCGACCCATAAATTCGGTCAGCTCCGCATCCATCATTGCCGTCAAATACTTGCCAACGGTCTCCCTTACATCCAACCGGATCATCTCAAAAAGCTGCTCCGGTTGCTCCTGAATAACCTTGAATATCTCCGCAATTTCCGCTACCGTTACTTCCAGTTTCATGGCGCTTTCTCCTTTCAGCTTAGGTTTTTGGGGAAAAACCCTTCTAAAGGAAAAGCGCCATTTTTTCTACCTTCTTTGCTCCTTTGAATTTACACAAAACATTATACACTACCTGAAACTGGGAACAAAGCTGGCCGGGGGATTCGCCGCCGTCCTGATCCTGATGGTCATTATTGCCGCCATCGGCATCAACAGGCTGAGCGCCATCAACGAAGGGGTTGAGACGATCGTGAAAGACGCCAATGTCAAGGTGTACCTGGGAAATGTCATGGTAAACGAGATCAATGTCATTGCCCGGGCAATCCGCAACATCGCCCTGACCAAGGATGACAATCTGAAGAATCAGGAAAAAAAGCGCATAGATGATTCCCGGGTTAAGTACCGGGAGGCCGACGAAAAAATTTCCAAACTGGTCAGGAGCGACAAAGGGAAAGAATTGCTCGTAAATGTACGGCAGCAACAGGACGCCGTGAGACCTCTTGTTGACAAGACCCTGGCCCTTGCGATGGACAACAAGAGCGAGGAGGCGACCCAGATTCTGATGAATGAGGTTAGAGACCCCCAGCGGAAGCAGTTAGACGCCGTTGCCGCGCTTATCAGCCACCAGGAGGAAGCTACCCGGAAGACAGCCGAACAGGCCGCAGCAAACTATTCGAAGGCCAGAGCGTTCATGATCGGGCTGGGGACGGTGGCCTTGGTCCTGGGCGCGCTCATCGCCTTTTTCCTGACCCGCAGTATCACGAAACCTCTGAACCAAGTTATTACGGGTCTTTCCGAGGGCGCTGACCAGGTCGCTTCCGCTTCTGCCCAGGTGGCCTCCGCAAGCCAATCCCTGGCGGAAGGGGCGTCGGAACAGGCAGCATCACTGGAGGAGACGTCCGCATCGGTGGAAGAGCTTGCTTCCATGACGAAACAGAATGCCGACAATGCCCAGCAGGCGAAAGCAATGATGGCAGGCGTCAGAAAAATCGTAGAGAATGTGAATCAGCACATGGGGAATATGGCCGCGGCGATCACGGAAGTGATGAGATCGAGCGAGGAAACCGGTAAGATCATCAAAACCATAGATGAGATCGCCTTCCAGACCAATCTCCTGGCTTTGAATGCCGCCGTGGAAGCGGCCCGTGCCGGAGAGGCGGGGGCCGGATTTGCCGTCGTCGCCGATGAGGTCCGGAATCTTGCCATGCGGGCGGCTGAAGCGGCCAAGAATACGAGCACCCTTATCGAAAATACCATCAAGAACGTGAAAAATGGTCATGAAGCGACGCAGGTAACCCAGGAGGCCTTTAAAGAAAATGTCGAAATATCAACCAAGATTAGCGGATTGATCGACGAAATCGCCGCCGCTTCCAGTGAACAGGCCCAGGGAATCGGTCAGATCAACACGGCCGTTGCCGAGATGGACAAAGTGACTCAGTCCCAGGCGGCCACAGCCGAGGAGTCGGCCAGCGCCTCTGAGGAGTTGAATGCCCAAGCCGAACAGATGAAGGGCTTTGTGCTGGATCTCCATAAGGTTATCTCCGGAAGCAATGGCAGTGGCGGCAATGGCCATCTTCCGATGGGGGACAGGCAGCTTGTCCGTGGCAACAAACACCAGCGGCCCGGCGGAATGCCTGCCGGGAAGAGCATCGGCAGAAAAACCCCTGCCGTGAATCCCAGGCAGATGATTCCCCTTGAAGATAATTTCCAGGATTTTTGATTGCCATTTCCTCCTGGGAGAAGGGAGGCGCCCCCTCTGCCCCCCTTCTCCCCCCTCTTTGAGCGAGGATGCTGAAATCAAGGAAGATTTCCCGTGATGCCCGCCGCAACTGCAATCTCTGAGAGCCTGTCCCGGCCTTGGCCGGGGTGACGATTCTGAAGGGCCACCCAGGCGGAGAGCTTTTGCAGGGGCCGGGCTGAGGCGATTTCCTCCCGGGCCATTTGCACGCCCCGGCCGAGGGAATCGGCCTCTCCTGCTGCCCACAGAATGACCCCGGCGTTTAGTCCCACGATGTCCATGCGGGACTTCCTGCCCCGCCCCGCCAGTATTCGCACGGCCTCGACGGCTTCATCCCGGACTTCTTCCATGGGGCTGATCTCACTATAGTTTCCCCTGGAGATTCCCACGTCCTCCGGTTCGATCTCGATGAATTCGTGGCCTCCTTTTCCATCAAGGATTCCCAGCCGGGAGGGGCCGAGGGTGGATAACTCGTCCATACCGCGTTCACGGTCCGCCGCCCAGCCATGAAAGAGAATCGCCTTCCGGTAACCGATCCTTGCCATTACCTCCAGGGTCGGCTCGATCTGCTCCGGTGCGCCGACGCCCCTTACGCCGATGATGGGGAGGGCGGGATTGGCAAGGGAGGCGGCGATGTTGAAGGTGGTGCCGATGCGAAGTTGAGAAAGTATCCGCCCCAGCCCGCCGGGGTGGACTTGGGGACTCATGCCGTTGAAAAGACCGATGCCGCAGGCCTCGATGGATTGGCATACCAGCTCGACGCTGCATTCCACATCGACGCCCAGGGCTTCACAAAGATCCACCGTACCGCAGCGGGAGGTGATGGCCCGGGCGCCGTGGCGGGCCATGGACACCCCGAGGCTTGCCGCCACAATGGCGGCCAGGGTGCTGATGTTGAAGGTCTTCAGGGAATCCATACCCGTTCCGCAGTTCTCGACAATCTCGCGGCCGGAAACCGTCACCCGGCGGGTGTCATGTTGATAAATAGACTCAAAGCAGCCGGCGATCTCATCGGCCGTCTCGCCCTTTATTCGCAGGGCCGCCAGGAAGGCCCCGCAGGCGAGATCCGGCTGTTCTCCCGCCAGGACGCGGCGGAACATCTCCCGGGAGTCGTCACGGCTCAAATTTCCCCCCGCCATCACTGCCGTGACGATAGCGGCGAATTCTTTCAGATCTCTTTCTTCCATAGTCATTACTCCTTTCATGTCATTAAAAGCTTGTGATGATTACTTTTTTTGCCCGCCGTTCCTCAAGAAGTCCTACCCCGTCCATCACTTTTTCAAGGGAGATGGTAACGGGGCGGAGGAAGGAGACGTCCACGACCTGCCGGGACAGCATTGCCAGGGCGTTGGCGAAATCGATGCGGTTACAGCCGTAGGAACCGGCCAGGACCAGTTCGCCATAGTGGAGACGGTTCATGGCGATCTCTCTTTCTCCCGCCCCCTCCATGCCTGAAAAGACGGACACCCCTCCCCCCGAGGCCATCGCCTCCCAGAAGGGCCAGTCGAGGCCGCCGGGACAGGCCGGGATGAGCAGCTGGAGAGAAGCGGTGAGGCCCATTTCCGGAAGTATTTCGGGAAGCTCCATAGTTGTCGATAGCAGTTTTTCCACCCCTTGCGGAATTTCGCCGCCGAGTCTGGCCGGGTTGCTGTCGGCAATGAGGACTCGCTGCCAGCCCGAGGAGACGAGGAGGGCCGCAAAGAGGCAACCTACGGCCCCGGCCCCGACGACCAGGGCATTGTCCCGCTTACCGCCGGGAAATTTCCGGAGCGCCGACAGGCAGCAGGCCAGGGGTTCCGCCAGGACGGCGACCAAAGGGTCCACCTCCGGTGGGCAGGGAAGAAGAGAGGAAAGCTCCTCCCGGTCAAAGGGAACGACGGTCCGGAAGAGGCCGTCCCGGTTGAACCCGAAAATGCTCAGGGACGGGCACCGTGCCGTTTGACCATGCCGACAGGCCGGACAGGTTCCGCAGCAATGACCGGGATAGACAGCAACCATCGTTCCCGGGGGCAGGGCGGGAGCGTCGCTGGCGATGACCTCGCCGACCCCTTCGTGGCCGGGAATGCGGGGCAGGACGAGATCCCGGTGGCCCTGGCAAATCATCTTGATATCGGTGCGGCAGAGGGCCGCCGCCCGCATTGCGACCAGGACGCCACGGGCTGGCAGTTCCGGGCAGTCCGTCCCGACGACGTCCAACATATTGATATCTCGTAGTAAAACCTGCTTCGTCATTTCCTCCTCCCCAAATAAAAAAAGCCGCCGGGAACACGAAAATCTTCATGTTCCCGGCGGCTCTGGGCATTGCCGCTTTTGCATCGATCAGGCAGGTCTTCTGGCTTACCCCTTTCCCGCTCGCCTTCCCAACCCTTTAGGTCAGTGACTTTTTACCCGCAGACCTTGTTTGTCTCCGGGACGTTGCGGAAAAACATCAACAACCGATTTCCTTTAACCGGCATCGGGGGGCTTACAGCATCGGCCTCCATGCGGCGGATTCGCACCGCCTTCCCTTTTCACCCCGCCTAAGCGGGGCGCCTGAACGCTATGTGTTGTTTCCTGATCATAAAACAGAATTCGAGTCAAGAAGGTTCTGGGGTCAGACCCCATTCATTATGGCCATTCGACTTCCAGGAAAACCAAATAGGACTGGATGACCGTATCTCCCAGGGTCGCCGCCTTTTTCCAGTCCGCGATGGCCTGTTCCCGTTTCCCGAGATTGTCGTAGGCGTTACCCCTGAGCCGGTAGTTGATGCTATCCTGGGGATTTTTCGCAATGGCCGCAGACAGGGTCTTTATGGCCCCCGGATAATCACCGGCGGTGATCTCTGCGCGACCCATATTGGTCGGCGTTTGCTTCTTTGCCATTGCTTGTTCATAAGGAGATTGCCGTTTAGGCGCCGGCTTTTTTACATATTTCTTCTTAGGCTTGCTTGCGGTCTGCTGTTTTTCCTGGGTTGGGCTGCTCTCGGTGACGGCCGGTTTCTTTTCAGCTACCGCTGCTTTTCCCGGTTGCGGGACTGTCGCAGCAACGACCGGGGCCGCAACAGGAGTGGCCTTCTTTTCGGCTAGCGTATCTTTTACCGGCTTTCCGGCGACGGCGCCCGTCATGGCGGTGGTTTTTCCGGGCTGCATTGCTTCTTTATCCGGGGGTGGCGTATCTATGGGCGGCGCTTCCGGAGGGGGTTGCCTGGTCTGCCCGGGGGACAGTTGGGTCGGTTGCGGGACTTTTAACGGAATCTTTAGCAGATCAACCGCCGTGCCGCCGCCCTCAGGGAGAAAGTATAGCTGCTCGATCTTCCATTTATCGATCTCTTTAGTCGCCCTGACAGAGACCGTGCCTTTCTTTTTTGATCCCTCCACGGGGATGGAAAACTCGGCTTTTCCGCCCGCCCCTTCAGTGGCGACATTTCCCACCATCCACCAGCCGGGCTTTATGGGGGCGCCGATGATGTTCTGCACCTCCCTGTTTACCTGGACTTTATCGATAGCCATGACGTATGGTTCCGAGTTCTTTAGTGCTTCGAAGAGGAAGAAAATGGAACCTGCCGAAAACACCAGCGAGAAGATGAGCATGATGAAGCCCCACATGGCCCATTTCCCCTGTATCCTCCGGAAATGTTCGATGCTGTCCCACTTTTTATTTCTCCACGCCCAGGCGTTTCCTTTGAATCCCAGGACAAAGGGCATGAAGATGCCGATTAAGGGAACAAAGGTCAGCAGGGCGATGTATGTCTTGTTGGAAATACCCCAGACCCAGTTCATCAGAAAGGCCCCCCAGTTCCAACCCTTCAATTCGGCGGGGATTACGGCCTGCTTACCTTGGCCGGATGTGTTTTCCATAGCAATTCCTCCCTCCCAGCATTCTTATCTCGCCAGGTCAAATTAGGTACCCGTAAACCACACACTATTCGACAACGACGCAGCCGATCGCGCCAACAGCGTCTATGTCTGCGCCGGGATAGTCGCCACCGCAGCCCGATTTCAGATCCGTTAACCGCACATACCGGAACTGGTCACCGGGCGAGACATATGGGTGGATGTCCACGGAAGCCTTCCCTCCGGCTCGTTCAGATGGGTGTTTGCGCGCTTGTCTTGCCTCGAACCATTTTTTAAATGATGCCTGGCTTTCCCCTGGTGCTTATCCGGAAAAGCGCGACAAATTGCGAACTTGCTTAGGTGATTGCGAACTATAAGCACAATAAAATCGTATGTCAATTAGATATTTACTCTCGAAATGGCGGGTGCGGCACCGATGAACCTCATATCTGCCGGCTTGTTTATTGATCTATATTCTTGGGGAAATACTTTACGCCGCCTATATGCATAAAATCTGAGTCCTGTGTCCAGATGGTGGCCTCGAATTCCTTTGCGGTGGCAAGAATGATGCTGTCAGCCATGGGAAGCTTCTGCTCCAAGCTCAGTTTTGATGCGGTGATTGCCAGGGGGGCGGTCAGATCCACAACCTTGCCTTTTTTCATGGCGACGACGGCTTGCAGCGCTTCCTTTTCTCCGGATTCCCGCAGCACCACCTTGAAAACCTCATAGATCGTTACTGTTGGAACCACGAGGGAAACCGTATCGCTCAGAGGGGCCAGGAAATGCGGAGCATTAGGTTCATCGGCAAAGTATGCAAGCCATCCTGAAGAATCGACGATATTCATATTCTGTCTGCCTCTCGTTTGAATTCCGTATTGATGCCTTTAAGGAAGCCCCGGAGTTCGGCGATATCTCTTTCCGGGATTATCTCGATCCGTCCATCATATTCAACCATTTGCATTTTTTGACCGGGGCGCAGACGCAATGCCTCTCTAATTTCTTTGGGGATAACGACTTGGTATTTTGGGGACAAGGTAACTGTTGACATACAAAAACCTCCATCGATAGATTTACGTAATACGTTTACACTATCGATCATGTTTTGTCAATTATCCAATGAAAGTAGGTTTGATTTGTAAATAATTTCACACGATAAAGTCAATAGGCAGGACGAGGGCTTGTAATTTCCTTACCAATCAGGTATCTCATAAATAAAGTACTGCTGGAGGGATTTTCCTTATGGATAACCTGAAACGCATGTTCGATCCCGGAACGATTGCCCTGATCGGGGCCAGCGGTAAGGAGGGATCGCCGGGGAACGCGATCCTGAATAATCTGCTGGCCTGCCGGGAAAGAAAGATCTTCCTGGTTAATCCGGGATGCGCAGCTATCGGCGAGAGGCCCTGTTATCGAAGCGTCGCGGAGGTTCCCGCGCATATCGATCTGGCCGTGGTAGCGACGCCGGCCCCGACGGTTCCCGGCGTTGTCGAAGCCTGCGGCCAGGCCGGGGTGGACGGCATGATCATCATCTCCGCCGGTTTCCGGGAAGCAGGGGAGGAAGGACGGAGGCTGGAGGAGGAGATCCTCCGCATCAAGAAACAGTATCCCCTGCGGATACTTGGACCCAACTGCCTCGGCATCATCCGCCCCCATGCCGGTCTTTGCGCCGCTCACCTCCGCGGCGCCCCCGCACCGGGGAATATCGCCTTTATCACCCAGAGCAACGCCTTCGGCAAGATCCTCTTCGACTGGGGGGTCAGCGCCCATATCAGTTTCAGCATGCTTGCCTCCCTTGGTTCGGCCATCGACGTCGATTTCGGGGATATGATCGACTTTCTGGGGACCGATCCCCATACCCGGAGCATCATGATTTACATGGAGGACGACATCGGCCACCTCCGGAAGTTCATCGGCGCCGCCCGGGGATTTGCCCGGAACAAGCCCATTGTCCTCCTCAAACCGGCCCACCTTGGCGCGGAAGCCGCCAAGATCTCCCATACGGACATCCTGGCCGGTTCCGAAGACATCTTCGACGCTGTCCTCCGCCGGGTCGGCGTGGTCCGGGTCAAGGAGACTCAGGATATCTACAATACCGCCAATGTCCTCTCTTCCCAGAAGCTGCCTCGGGGGCCCCGGTTGGCTATTGTCACCAATGCCGCCGGGGCCGGCCTGCTGGCGGCCAGTCGCCTTGCCAAGTCCGGCGGCATCCTCGCCGATCTCTCCCCGGAGACCCTGGAGGCAGTGGCGGCCATCCTGCCATCCTACGGGAAGCGGGGCAACCCCATCGATCTCCTGAGGACGGCCGACAACCGCTGTTACGAAAAGGCCATCCGGTTGTGCCTCGCCGATGGGAATGTTGACGGCGTCCTCGTTATCTTCGGCCTTCAGGATGCCGTCGGCGATGAAGAGTTGGCCGCTAGCGTTGTGGACCTGACCCGGAACGCCGCCAAGCCCGTTCTTGCCGCCTGGCTGGGACGGGAAGGAGTGAGCCGGGGCCGGGAACTGCTCCTCCGGAGCGGTGTCCCCACCTACGAAACGCCGGAAGAGGCGGCCCGGACCTATGTCTATATGTACAACTACGAGCGGAACCTGCAGCTCCTCCACGAAACCCCCGCCGAGCTCCCCGTCAACGAGGCGCCGCCGAAAAACCATCTTAAATCAATAATCCGCCGGGTCCTCCGGGCGGGTAATCATGTCCTGACGGAGGAGGACGCCAAGAAATTTTTAACCAATTACGGCATCCCCTTCGTGGCGACCCATATTGCCGTCTCACCGGAGGAGGCTGTCGCTTACGCCCGGGATATCGGTTATCCCGTGGTTCTGAAGATCGCCTCTCCCGATATTATCTTCCGCCAGGACGTCGGCGGGGTGGCGACGGGAATCAACTCCGACGAGGCCCTGCGGAGCGCCTATGCACGGCTCCGGGAGCGGGTGGCCAAGTTTCAGCCCCAGGCGGCTATCCGGGGCGTTGTCGTCCAGAAGATGATCGAGGTCATCGATTACGAGCTGATCCTGGGGGCGAAAAAGGACAAAAACTACGGCGCCGTGATGCTCTTTGGCATGGGGGGGATCGGCGTCGAGATCTTCCGGGACTTCTCCATCGCCCTGCCACCCCTCAATCAGACCCTGGCCCGGCGGCTTATGGAAGAGACGAAGGTTTACACCATGCTCCAGGGCTATCGGGGCAAGGCGCCGGCGGATCTGAGCCAGCTTGAAAGCATCATCGTGAGTTTTTCAAATCTTATCGTGGACTTTCCCGAGATCCTCGCCATGGACATGAACCCCGTCGCGGTGAGCAACGGTTACGCCCAGGCCCTAGATGTCAGGATCATCCTGGACCGGGAAAAGATCGATAATGCGACCCCCTATCCCCACCTCCTCGTCACCCCCTATCCCACCCGCTATGTTGTCCGCTGGCAGCTTACGGACGGCCGGGATGTCGTTTTGCGGCCGATCCGGCCTGAGGACGAGCCCCTGGAGCATGAGATGTTTACCTCTCTCTCGGAAGAAACCCTGCGGGAGCGGTTCTATCAGACCATAAAAACGATTACCCATGAAATGCACGTCCGTTTCTGCAATATCGATTACGATCGGGAGATGGTGATGGTCGCCGAAATCAGGGTAAACGGCGGGAGAAGGATCGTCGGCATGGGGGGATTCAATATCGAGGCGGACTTCAAAAAGTGTGAATTCTCCGTCCTTGTCCACGACGATTTTCAGGGCCAGGGGCTGGCCTATAAACTGCTGGATATCCTCATCGGCATCGCCGACGAGAAAGGCCTGGACGAGTTTTACGG
Source organism: Syntrophus sp. (in: bacteria) (assembly GCA_025355725.1). GTDB lineage: Bacteria > Desulfobacterota > Syntrophia > Syntrophales > UBA8958 > UBA8958. Next base: position 8,020 of record JANXZC010000050.1, on the reverse strand, counting down.
CTACATCCAGCCGACGAACCGGAAGATGGTCCGTCTCTGTGAGAAGCTCGGCATGATCCCTGAGAAGACGCCCGACGATCTAACCCGGGTAAGCCTGCGGTTAAGGTGAGAGGTGCATAGTCAATTGAAAAAAAAGATGCCCAGCCAGGATATGACACCGGGGCCGCTGTCCCACAATCCCTTTGAGGGGATCAAGGGACTGCTCAAGGATAAGCAGGTAGTGACTCCCCCTCAGCAACAGCTTCAGTCTCTCAGGAAAACAGTGTTGCGTAAGGGAGGCGCCGTTGCGACGGTGACGAAGCCGGAGGAGGAGCGGGGAGTTTTTCTCGAGGCCATGCAGGATGTGGCCCCCATGGTAAAGGGAAGGGAGCGGGAAATCCTGCGGGATATTCCAAGCGGGCCCTTTCCGGGGGCGCCGCTGGTGGACGAAAGTCGGGAAGTTCTGGAACAACTGACCAAGCTTGTGACCACGGGAGAAGGTTTTATCCTTTCCCTGACGCCGGAATACATCGAGGGCACGGGCTACAACATCCATTCCGAGTATGCCCGGCGCCTCCATGCCGGGGATTTTTCCATCCAGGCCCATATCGACCTCCACGGGTTGACCGTTATCGAGGCCAAAGAGATCTTCGATGGCTTTATGAAGGAGGCCATCATGACGGGGAAAACGGGGGTGCTGATCATTCATGGCCGGGGGCTGTCTTCTCCCGCTGAGCCGGTTCTGAAAATGAAGGTTATCGAATGGCTGACCAGCGGTGCCTGGCGCAAACGGGTCTTTGCCTATGCGAGCGCCCGTTCCTGCGACGGTGGGACGGGGGCCACCTACGTCCTCTTCAGGCCCCGCGCCCGGTCAAAACATGCATGAAGACTGCGTAAAAAACCAGCTGCCTTGTTATGCGTCGAGGGTCTTGTCTCATGAGCGTGCTTAAACGGCTTCAGCGTCTGACGGGAGAAGAGCAGACTGCCCCGGGTGAATCCGGCCGGTCCGCAGAACTCAGTGATTTGCGGAAGCGGATCGATGCCGTTCTTTCCCGTCGCCCCGAAGGACGGATGATGCCGTCCCCTGCTTCGTTCCGTGGACCGTCCCTCCCCCTGGAGGAATGTGTTTCCGGAGGAGAGATCGCAACGGCAGGGGGCCGCTTTTTCTGCGTGGATACCGCATGGGGCGTCTCCCACCATCACGGCTGCCGCTGTATCGGTGATCTCTCACCCCTGGATATGAACGGCGTCTCCACGTTGGCCAATGACGGCGCCCTGGCTGGTCTAGATTATACCCGGGGCGTCTTTCTGGATACGGAGACGACGGGCCTGGCAGGCGGGACGGGGACGGTGGCCTTCCTCATCGGTATTGGCTGGTTCGAAGGGTCGCGTTTTGTCATGAAACAGCTCTTCATGAGAGATTATTCCGAGGAGCGGGCGGCCCTGATGTTTTTGCGGGATCTGTTTCAAGACCGGCAGTTCCTCGTTACCTTCAACGGCAAGGCCTTCGATGTCAACCTCCTGACCGCACGTTTCATCCTGAACCGCCTCGCCGACCCTCTGGTGGGGTTGCCCCATCTCGATCTCCTCCACCCCTCCCGCCGACTCCTCCGGCATCGGCTCGACAATGTCCGCCTCGGTACCATCGAAGGGGCCGTATTAGCCCTGGAGCGGGAGGGAGACGTCCCGGGACATGAGATTCCCCAGCGCTATTTCGACTGGCTGAAACGCCGGGATGGCCGGTTGATAGCGGACGTATTCCTCCATAACCGCCTTGATGTCCTTTCTATGGCGGCCCTGACTGCCCATCTCACGGAAATGATCGCGGCGGAAGGAACGGGTCCCGCCCGGCGGCCTCCCCAGGATCTTTTAGCGGCGGCCCGGCTGCTTATGCACCGGGGAGACAAGGCCGGGGCGCGCCGGATGCTGACCGAGCTTCGGAGCGCCTCCTGCCCGGTAACAGTGCAACAGGCCTGCCGCCTGCTGTCTTTAACCCACAAACGGGCGGGTGAATGGCCACAGGCTGTGGAAATCTGGGAAGACATGATCTCTCGGACCCCAGACGATGTTTTTGCCCTCGTCGAGCTGGCCAAATGGCACGAACACCGGGCCCGCGACTATGAACAGGCCCTGAATCTGGCCCGCCACGCCCTGCATGTGCTGCCGCTATCGGCCCCGGGAGCGGAAAGGGAGATTATCCTGCGCCGCATTGCCCGTCTGGAGCGCCGCATTGCTAAAGCTCGCCTTTCGTGTTGACAGGAATTCATAATTCGGTGTACTCTCCCCCACCAATGCAGGTTTCATTGCGGCGACCAGGGGGTCGATGGCCGCCGGTTTTAACCATCTGATTTCTTTCCGTGCCCAAGAGGGTGCACGAGCAGGGCTAACCCCATGCAGGACCGTAAAATGACAGAACAGGAACTCTTCCAGGAGCTGGGGCAACTCCGGCAGCGATGCGCTGAATGGGAAAGTCGGGCCGGGGAACTGGAGGAGTACTATCAGGCCCTGCGGAAAAAAGAGGAAAGATACCGAAGCTTTTATAAGAATGCCGTGGAGGGTTTTTTCCAGAGCACCCCGGACGGAAGATTCCTCAACGTCAATCCCGCCTTTGCCCGCATGCTGGGCTATGACTCTCCCGAGGAACTGATCTCCACTATTTCTGACATTGAACGCCAATATTATGTCAATCCTGCCGACCGTGCCCGGTACATCAACCTTCTCAAAGAGGCTGGGTCTGTTGAGAATTTTGAATTCAAGGCCCGCCGCCAGGACGGTTCGGAAATCTGGATCTCGAATAGCACCCAGTCCGTCTATGACCGTGACGGCGACATCATCTATTACGAAGGGGTTGTCGAGAATATCACGAAAAGCAAGGAGGCGGAAGAGGCCCTCCGGGAATCGGAGCGACGCCTTGGCGATATAATTGAGTTTCTACCCGACGCCACTCTGGCGATTGACCGGGAGGGACGGATTATCGCCTGGAACAAGGCGATTGAGGAGATGACCGGATTCAAGGCCGCCGATATGCTCGGGAAGGGGGATTACGAATACGCCCTGCCCTTTTACGGCAAGCGACGGCCGATTCTCATCGACTTCGTTTCCAACTGGGATGAGGAGATGGAGAAGCAGTATAGCTTCGTTCACAAATTCGGCGACGTCCTCGTGACGGAGACGAATGTGCCCTTTGTCCGGGGTCGGAACCGCACCCTCTCGGGCAGGGCCGTCCCCCTTTACGACGGCAGCGGTCAGGTGATCGGCGCCATTGAGTCCATTCGGGATATGACGGAACGAAAGGCAATGGAAGAGGAGTTGCGAAAAAGCGAAGAGAAATACCGGAATATTCTGGAAAACATGGAAGAGGTATATTTTGAGGTCGATCTCAAGGGGAAATTGACATTTTTTAATGACGCGGCCTGCGCCGTGACGGGGTATTCCCGGGACGAGCTTATGGGCAAGCATTTCAAGGAATACACGTCTCCGGAAACAAGCAAACGCATGTTTGCAGACTTTCAGGAGGAGTACTTCTCGGGAGAGCGGCAAGAGATCGTCGATTATGAAGTCATAACCAAAACCGGCAGCACGCGCCTCATGCAGGTGAGCAGCAACCTGCTGCGGGACCAGGGCGGCACTCCCCTTGGTTTTCGCGCCCTCGCCCGGGATGTTACCAACCGTCGGCGCCTGGAGTCCCAGCTTATTCAAGCTCAGAAGATGGAGGCCGTAGGTACCTTGGCAGGAGGAATTGCCCATGATTTCAACAATCTTCTCATGGGAATCCAGGGATACACCTCCCTGATGTTGCTGGATCTGGCTACCTCCCATCCCTATTATGAGAAACTGAGGAGTGTCGAGGATCAGGTGCAAAGCGGCGCCGATCTGACCCGGCAACTGCTGGGCTTTGCCCAGGGGGGCCGGTACGAAGTGAAGCCTACCAACCTCAATGAGACAATCAAAAAGAGCTCCTCCATGTTCGGCAGGACAAAGAAGGAAATCACTATCCACAGGAAACTGAAGAAGGATCTCTGGACGGTGGAGGTGGACCAGGGGCAGATGGAACAGGTCTTCCTGAATCTCTATGTGAACGCCTGGCAGGCCATGCCGGGGGGCGGGGATATCTATCTGGAGACCCAGAATGTCTTCTTATCGGATGATGAAATAATCCGTTACGGGATTCAGCCGGGGCTCTATGTGCAGATTTCCGTTGTCGATACGGGCGTGGGTATGAACGAGAAGACCAGGGAGCGTATCTTCGATCCCTTCTTTACGACCAAGGAAATGGGCAGGGGCTCCGGGCTGGGACTGGCTATGGTTTACGGGATCATCAGGGGGCACGGGGGCGCCATCAATGTGACCAGTGAACTGGGTCACGGGACGACCTTTACCATCTATCTGCCGGGCTCTGAAAAGAATATTATTGTGGAAAAGGCCGTGGCCACCGAGACGGTAAAGGGAATGGAAACGATTCTCCTTATCGATGACGAGCCGATAAACCTTGAAGTCAGCGGGGAACTGCTGGAATCCCTTGGCTACCGGGTCTATTTGGCCGGGGGCGGCCAGGAGGGGCTGGCGATCTATGAGGAAAAGAGAGACGAGATCGACATGGTAATTCTGGACATGGTCATGCCGGGGATCTCGGGGGGGGAAACCTTTGACCGTCTCCGGAAAAGCGACCCCGACATCAGGGTTCTCCTGTGCAGCGGCTACAGTATCAACGGCCAGGCGCAAAACATCCTGGATCGCGGTTGCAACGGTTTTATTCAAAAGCCTTACAAAATGAGCCACCTTTCCCAGAAGATCCGGGAGTTGCTGGATAGTTAATCAATATGCCAGATAAATCGCCTCGGCGATCCTCGCCAGGTCCGCTCCCGTATCGGCAGTTAATTTCTGTGTCTCCGTTTTCCCCCGCACATCGGCGGTGTGGATGTCATTCACGAAGAAGGCAAAGGCGATCTGCCGTCCTTTGGCGGTGGTCATGTATCCGGCCAGGGTTTTGCTGCTGACGATGGCGCTGTCGTGGAGAAGATCAACAAGGGTCAGGGTGCCGGTTTTCCCAAGGATCTTTCCTTGGGACGGACTTTTCTTTCCTGTCCAGGTGAGGGTGCCGTCGATGCCAAGCACCGGGAGAGCATCCCGAAAGACCTGGTAATTACGGTGGGTTGTCATGTAGCCCAGCAGCTTCACGACGGACCCGGGGGTGACCAGATTGGCCCGGGACAGCCCGGAGCCGTCCGACAGGGAAAGGATGCCGGGGTCGGTTATGATCTGGGCGAGAAACCTGTTCTGCAGGAGCATGGCGTCTTCAAAGGAGGTCTTCCCTTCGGGAAGGGCAATGAGGTGGGGAAGAATCTCGGAGCCGGGGTTGTGGCTGACCTTGAGAATCATCCGGATATATTCGGAAAGGGGCGGTGACACAAGTTCGCCGACCTTGACCAGGCGCTGGTAATCTCCGGTGGGGGGAAGAAGTTGAGAGGGGTTTATGGCAACCGGCGACGCCTTCACCTTGACGCCCTGCTTTCCAAGGGCCTCGATCAGGAGGGCACGGGCAAAGGAGGCCGCGTCGATGATCGCGACCGTCCGTACGATGGCGGCGCTGCCTTCCGGAATCTGGCCAACCGCCGTATATTTGCCGAAACCAGCCGGTTGTATATCTATTTGCGATGGCTGGTCCTTTGCCACAGTCCGGACAGACGAGACGATCTGGAGCGCCGACGACTTGGGACGCCAGCCCACGGTGGCCAGGGCGCCGATGCGGGTGGGACTGACGACGACGTCGATGAGGTTATCGTTGATCATCACCGGAGACCGGCTGAAGAGGATTGTCTCGGGATTGATTACACTATGAACGCGACTTGTCTTGAAAAGACGGTCGTCGATCATGATCTCTCCCTGAATGGCTCTGATCCCGGACCGCAGCACCTGCCCGGCGAGCTGGTTAATCCCCGCCCGGTGGTCCGGTTTCGTGAGGTTCTCCTGTGTTCCCGTCATGCCGTTGGTGTGATCGATGCCGGTGTAGGCGATCCGCCCATCCGGCAGCGTCCTGCCCCCCATAGTGATGTCGCCGCTGGCGACGAGGATCAGGTCTCCCTTCAGAGTTCCTTTGCCGTCGATCTCCCCCCTCCTGTAGAGAGGCGTGCGGAAACGATAATCGGGACCAAGGCGATCCAGGGCGGCGGCGGCCGTAAAAAGCTTGGTAACCGAGGCAGGGCTGAAGAGCTGATCGGTATTGTATGCACAAATGGTCTGTCCCGACTGGAGATCTTGCGCCATCATTCCCCACCGGGCATAGCGGTAACGGGGGCCTTCGATGATTGCCCGGATCTCGGGGGGCAGGTCCTCTGCGGCCACCGCAAGGAGCGGGGCGGCAAAGACCAGAACGACGCTCAGGATGACGCCCAGGGCGGTCCGGAGGTTATGATTGTTTAGGGATAATCTTTTCTTCATGTTAGATTCCTTCTCCGGGCCTTTTTGCGTAAATTCCCTCTCATGTCAATGGCAATTCCGCCCGGAGTGGAAAAGAGGCAAGAAAATGCTTGAAGGCAGAGTATTTTATTGACATACTGCATGGCATGATCAATCATGAAATCGCCTGCAACGGGCTGCTCCTTGCTTTCTTAAGTGTTTTTGTCCTCAGCGCCCTGGGCCGCTGGGTCCTGGGGGAAATCAATATCCGCCATGTGCAGCGCCACGGTCATACCGTTCCCGATGTCTTCCGGGGAGAAATCGATGGGGAGATCCTGTCTCGGATGAGCGACTACACCGTTGAATCGGCGCGATTCAGTCGCTGGGAGTCTCTCTTTGAAGACGCCCTGACCCTGGCGATCATCCTGACGGGCCTGCTTTCGTGGCTGGCGGTAGTTATCGGGTTTTTCGGCCTGTCCTTCATAGTCTCCGGCCTCCTTTTTCTGGGCGGCCTCACCCTGCTAAGCTCTGTCGCTGGCTTGCCGCTCAGTTACTATCAAACCTTTGTCATCGAAAAGAAATATGGTTTCAGCACTATCTCCCTCGGCCTATGGATCACGGATCTCTTCAAAAGCCTCGTTATTTCTCTGATTTTGCTGGGATCGCTGCTGACGGCGCTCCTGGCCTTGATGGAATACAGCCCCCGGCGCTGGTGGTTCCTCGTTTGGCTGGTTTTTGCCTTTTTCCAGCTCCTGATGCTCTATCTGTATCCCATTGTAATCGCCCCCCTCTTCAACAAGTACGAAAAGATCAAGGATGAAGAATTACGGGAGGCGATCGTGAGTCTCATGGCTCGGGTAGGTCTCAAGACGGAGGGAGTCTATCAGATGGACGCCGGCAAGAGGAGCCGCCACACCAACGCCTACTTTACGGGCTTGGGAAAAACCAAGCGCATCGTTCTTTACGACACCCTCCTGTCTTCTCACACCCACGAGGAAATCCTCTCCGTCCTTGCCCATGAGATCGGGCACTGGCGGAAACGGCACATCCTCAAGCAGTTGATATTCATGGAGGCGGCGTCTTTGGCGGTTTTCTATCTTATTTTCCGTTTTGTGGACTGGCCGTACCTCTATCAGACCTTCGGCTTTTCGCAGAACCTGCCCTATGCCGGCCTGTTTCTCGCCACTGCCCTCCTGGGGCCGCTGGGATTTTTCCTGACCCCCTTGGGGACGGTAATCATGAGACGTTTTGAGCGGGAAGCCGACGAGTTCGCCTATGCCCTGACGGGGACTGTGCCCCCTCTTTGTAACGCCTTGAAACGCCTTGCCAAAGACAATCTGAGCAACCTCCATCCCCACCCCTTTTATGCCTGGTTCTACTACTCCCATCCCCCCCTTACGGAGCGGATTGCCTATCTTCACGATATGGAAAGGGAAAATACTCCTTGATTTTCGTAATAAGATGATTATATTGGAAAAAAATATTGTAAGGAGTTTTGTGGATGCCGATTTATGAGTTTTATTGCCATAAATGCAACACCGTATATAATTTTTTCTCAAAAACCGTGAATACGGAAAAGGTTCCGAATTGTCCAAAGTGTAAAAGAATCAAGCTGAAACGACAGATGTCCATCTTTGCCAAGATC